>PLRW01000333.1 GCA_003164955.1 Actinomycetota bacterium | reverse complement strand
GCCACTCCCGCCATGCAGGGCGAAGGCGCTACCGACTGAGCGGAAACTCAGGGCAGCCTGGCTGTGTTAGCTGAACCCGTGCCGGTGCCGGAGCGCTTGCTCCGCACCGGCACGGGTGTTTCCGCCGGACCTGACGCCAAGCTCTCAGGCTGGCCGCCCGGAACGCTTACCGCGAAGTTCTCGGCTAGACTGCGGAGGCGCGGCCTTTACCGTCGGCACCGCCGCTCGCGGTGGCGCGGCTTTGCGGGCCGCGCGGATCCCCTGGTAAGGGTCATTGCCAGGGGACGGCATCACAGCCGCCCCGTACAGCCGCGCGGCGCTGCCGCACTGAAATACCACTGCATGAGGAGTGACGACCGTGCCTGAGGTCCGCATCGCCGCCGAGCCGCGCACCGAGTTCGGCAAAGGCGCCGCCCGGCGTACGCGCCGCGAGGGCCGGGTGCCCGCCGTTCTGTACGGTCACGGCACAGAGACCCGGCATGTCGTGCTGCCGGGCCACGACCTGATGCTCGCGCTGAAGACGCCGAACGTCCTGATCCGCCTCGAGGGCGTCCCCGGCGTGACCGGTCTCGCCCTGCCCAAGGCGATCCAGCGGGACCCGATCCGGGGGTTCATCAAGCACGCCGACCTGATCCTCATCCGGCGCGGCGAGAAGGTCACCGTGGACATCGCGGTCCGGGTCAGCGGGGACATCGCCCCCGACGGCCTGCTGGACCAGCAGGTCGTCCAGCTCTCGGTCGAGGCCGAGGCGACGAACATCCCCGACGGGATCGACGTCGACGTCACGGGCATGGAGATCGGCAGTTCGATTCACGCGGGTGACCTCACGCTGCCGCGCGGTACGACGCTCCAGGTCGAACCGGAAACGCTGATCGTGCACGTGCTGCCCGCGCCCACCGCGGCGCAGATGGAGGCGGACCTCGGTGGTGCCGAGGCGGCCGAGTCCCAGGTGCCTGAGCCGGTCGGTGAGGCCGGGGCCGGGTCGTCCGGCGAGAGCGACGCCAGCTGACCTGTCAGGACGATACGCGGTCGGATGTGAAGCCGGCGATGCCGGAGGAACGCTGGCTGATTGCCGGGCTCGGTAATCCGGGCCCGGAATACGCCGGTAACCGGCACAATGCCGGGCACATGGTGGCCGACCTGCTCGCGGAATGGATGGGCAGCCGGTTCAAGGCGCACCGGACCCGCAACGACGTAGCCGAGGGGCGGCTGGCCGGGGTCCCGGTCACCCTGGCCAAGCCGCGTACCTACATGAACCTGTCCGGCGGGCCGGTGACGGCGATCGCGGCCTTCTACAAGATCCCGCCGGAGCGGATCGTGGTCATCCACGACGAGCTGGACATCCCGTTTGGGGCGGTGCGGCTGAAGTTCGGCGGCGGTGACAACGGCCACAACGGCCTTCGTTCGATTACGCAGGCCCTCGGCACCAACGAGTACCACCGCGCCCGGTTCGGCATCGGCCGCCCGCCGGGCCGGATGGACGCCGCCACGTACGTGCTGCGCGACTTTTCCGCCGCCGAGCGCAAGGAACTGCCGCTGCTCATCGACCGCTGCGCCGACGCCGTGGAGACCCTGCTGTCGAAGGGCCTGGCCGTCGCGCAGAACACCTTCCACGCCGACTGACCGGCGCCCGGCCGGTCTCTGGGAGACCACCGCGAGGGCTCCCGGGAGGGACCCGGGAGCCAAGCAGGGCGGCCGGGAAGAATTGAGCGGGGTCCCGGCGCTTAGGCTGGCGGAGCACACCGCACTAACCAGCTTCCGCCCGGAAGCGTCAAGGAGCCCGCCGATGGCGACGGAGGACGACCGTCTCGCCCATGACCTCGCCGCCGAGGCGGGCCGCCGCCTGGTCGCCCTGCGCGGTCATGGCGGTGAGCCGGACGAGCTCCGCAAGGCCGGCGACCGCACGTCGCACGAGTTTCTCTCCGCCGAGCTGGCCCGGCTGAGGCCGGGGGACTGGGTGCTGTCCGAAGAGGCCGCCGATGACCCGGGCCGGCTGACCGCGGACCGGGTCTGGATCGTCGACCCGCTCGACGGTACCCGCGAGTTCGGGGACGCGGGCCGGGAGGACTGGGCGGTGCACGTGGCGCTGTGGGAGCGCGCCCGGCCCGGCGCCGCCCCTCCGGGCGGCCAAAGCTCTGACCACCCGCGCCCTGACCACCCGGAGGGCGTCCTCACCGCCGGCGCGGTGGCCCTGCCGGCCCAGGATGAGGTGCTCTCCACCGTCACCCCGCCTCCGGCTCCGCCCGCGTCCTTGTCCGCGTACTTGCCCGCGTCCTCGCCGGCCGGCCGGCCCGGCGGGCGGCTGCGCGTCGTCGTCAGCCGGACCAGGCCCGCGCCGTTCCTGCCCCGGATGGCCGAACTTCTCGGCGCGGACCTCATCCCGCTGGGATCGGCGGGCGCCAAGGTCGCCGCCGTCCTGCAGGGCCACGCCGACGCGTACGTGCACGCGGGCGGCCAGTACGAGTGGGATTCCGCGGCCCCGGTCGCGGTCGCCCGTGCGGCCGGCTTCCACGCCTCCCGGATCGACGGGCGCGAGCTTTCTTACAATCAGGCCGATCTGCTGATGCCGGATATCCTGGTATGCCCGCCCGCCCTCGCCGGCGCGCTGCTGGATGCCATCGCGTCCGCGCAGCCCGGCGAGACCGGCGGCAGTCAACGATGACGGCCTCGGCGGCGGGCCCAGCCCGCCGGACACATTCCCTGCCCCCGACGCCTCCTGGATGCCGTTGATGCGCACCAATTACAGACTCTCCCAACTTGACGTGCTCGAAGCCGAGTCCATCCACGTGATCCGTGAGGTCGCCGCCGAGTTCGAGCGGCCCGTGCTGCTGTTCTCCGGCGGCAAGGACTCGGTGGTCATGCTGGCGCTGGCGGAAAAGGCGTTCCGGCCGGCCCGGATCCCGTTCCCCGTCATGCACGTCGACACCGGGCACAACTTCAGTGAGGTCATCGAGTTCCGCGACAAACGCGTCGCGGAGCTGGGGGTCCGGCTCATTGTCGCGTCCGTGCAGGACTCCATCGACGCGGGCCGGGTGACCGAGGAGACCGGCCGCTGGGCGAGCCGGAACCGGCTGCAGACCATCACGCTGCTGGACGCGATCGAGGAGCAGCGTTTCGACGCGCTGTTCGGCGGCGCGCGCCGGGATGAGGAGAAGGCCCGCGCCAAGGAGCGGGTGTTCTCCTTCCGCGACGACTTCGGCCAGTGGGACCCGAAAAACCAGCGGCCCGAGCTGTGGAACCTGTACAACACCCGGATCCGCCGGGGTGAGCACATCCGCGTCTTCCCGCTGTCCAACTGGACCGAGCTCGACATCTGGGAGTACATCAAGCGCGAGGAGCTCGAGCTGCCGTCGGTGTACTTCGCGCACACCCGCAACGTCTTCGAGCGGGACGGGATCCTGCTGGCCGAGAGCCCGTACGTGCCGCGCGGCGACGAGGAAACGGTCTTCGAGGCGACGGTCCGCTACCGGACCGTCGGCGACATTACGTGCACCGGAGCGGTCGAGTCGACCGCGGAGACCGTCGCCGAGGTCATTACCGAGGTGGCGGCGACCCGGATCACCGAGCGCGGCCAGACTCGCGCGGACGACCGCACCAGCGAGGCGGCCATGGAGGACCGTAAGCGAGAGGGCTACTTCTGATGGATATTCTGCGGTTCGCCACGGCCGGCTCGGTCGACGACGGCAAGAGCACGCTCATCGGGCGGCTGCTGTACGACTCCAAGTCGATCTTCGAGGACCAGCTCGCGGCCGTGGAGCGGACCAGCAAGGACCGCGGCGAGGAGTACACGAACCTGGCGCTGCTGACCGACGGGCTGCGCGCCGAGCNNCGCGAGCAGGGCATCACCATCGACGTGGCCTACCGCTACTTCGCCACCCCACGGCGGAAGTTCATCATCGCGGACACCCCCGGCCACACTCAGTACACCCGCAACATGGTCACCGGCGCGTCCACCGCGGACCTGGCCGTCGTCCTCGTGGACGCGCGCAACGGGCTGACCGAGCAGAGCCGCCGGCACGCGTTCCTCGCGACGCTGCTGCAGGTGCCGCACCTGGTGCTGGCGGTCAACAAGATGGACCTGGTGAACTACGACGCCGCGGTCTTCGAGCGGATCGCCGCGGAGTTCTCCGCCTTCGCCGCCAAGCTGGACATCAGTGACCTGACCTTCATCCCGATCTCGGCGCTGCTCGGCGACAACGTGGTCCAGCGGTCGGCCAATATGCCCTGGTACGACGGGCCCTCGCTGCTGCACCACCTGGAGCACGTGCATATCGCCTCCGACCGGAACCTGATCGACGTGCGGTTCCCGGTCCAGTATGTGATCCGGCCGCACCAGGCCACCGACCCTGGCCTGCACGACTACCGCGGCTACGCCGGGGAGGTGGCCGGCGGGGTGATCAGGCCGGGTGACGAGGTAATGCACCTGCCGTCGGGTTTCACCACCACCGTGCGCGGCGTCGAGGTCGCGGGCCGGCCGGTTCCGGAAGCGTTCCCGCCCATGTCGGTGACCCTGCTGCTCGACGACGACTTCGACATCTCCCGCGGCGACATGATCTGCCGGCCGCACAACCGTCCGGCCGTCACGCAGGACGTGGAGGCCATGGTGTGCTGGATGGCCGGTGACAAGCCGCTCACCCGGCGCAGCCGCCTCATCGTCAAGCACACGTCGCGGACGGTCAAGGCGATCGTGACGGACCTGCACTACCGGATCGACGTCAACACCCTGCACCGGGACGAAAGCGCCAATCAGCTCGGGCTGAACGAGGTCGGCCGGGTGAGCCTGCGCCTGACCCAGCCCGTCTTCTCGGACCCCTACCGCCGGAACCGGCTCACCGGCGGCATGATCCTTATCGACGAGGCGACGAACGCCACGGTCGGCGCGGCCATGGTCACCGACTCCCGGTGAGTGCCGCCGCGGCGGCTGGGGGGACGCCCTTCCACGATCTCGCGCGCTACGTGGCGATCCCGCGGGTCACGGCGCTGCGGCTGTCGCCCGAGGGCAGCTGGCTGGCCGCGGCGGTCCAGACGCTCGCGCCGGACCGGAAGACGTACGTCACGAGCATCTGGCGGATTCCGGCTACCGCGGCCAGCGACGGCGGCCCGGTCCGGCTGACCCGGTCGCCGGACGGCGAAACGAATCCGCGGTTCCTGCCCGACGGGTCGCTTCTGTTCATCTCCAAGCGGCCGGGCCGGCACGCTAGTGACCCGGACGGGGCCGACGGGCCGCAGGGCGCCACGGCCGCGGCGGGCGGCCAGGCGGCCTTGTGGCGGCTGCCGGCGGCCGGCGGGGAAGCCGTCCAGGTGGCGGACCGGCCCGGCGGCGTGAGCGCGGTGGAAACTTCCGAACGGACCTGGGTGGCGGTCATCGCCAGTCCGGTGATGCCCGGTGCGGGAGCCGGAACGGCCGGCACTGGCTCGGGTGATGCCAGTGCGGCCGATGACGATGCGGGCCGTGACGATGCGGCCGATGACGATGCGCTCCTGCGCCAGGCGCGGGAGAACGCCGGCGTCACGGCCATCCTGCACGAGTCGGTCCCCGTCCGGTACTGGGATCACGATCTGGGCCCCGCTCAGCTCCGGCTGTTCGCCGTGGAACCGGCCGCCATCGGCCGGGACGGAGACGTCGGGCCCGCCGCGCCGGACGGGACCAACGGGCCGGCCGGCCTGCGGGACCTCACGCCCGCCCCCGGGCGCGCCCTTGACCAGCAATCCTTCTGTGTCTCGGCGGACGGCAGCACGGTCGCGGCGGGCTGGTGGCGGTGGGAGAGCCACGGTGAGTTCCACGCCGAGCTGGCCGTGATCGACGTGGCCAGCGCGGCCCGGCGGACGCTGCTGTCGGCCCCCGCCTTCGACTACGAGCATCCGGCGATCTCCCCCGATGGCCGCTACGTGGCCTGCATCCGCATCGCGCATCACACCCCCGACACCCCCGGTGACGTGACCCTCGTGCTGTGCCGTGTGACCCGGGGGGACGACCCCCCGAACCCCCCGCATGCGCTCCGCGCCCCGCTGCGGAACTTCGCCGACACACCGGTCACTCACCGGGCACAAGGCGCGGTTCGCTGGGCCGGTAACGATCGCCTCGCCGTAGGGCCGTCCGAGGATCCCGCAGACGTGCCAGGCGCGGCTAGTGGGCCCGGTGGGGCCGGTAACGATCGCCTCGCCGTAGGGCCGTCCGAGGATCCCGCAGACGTGCCAGGCGCGGCTGATGGGCCCGGGGGCCCCGGGGAGCGTGACTTGCTGGTTGGGTTTGACCGGCGGCCGGCTGAGCTGGCCTGGGCGCCGGATTCGCGGTCGGTGTATTTCACGGCGGACGATCAGGGGCGCCGGCCGGTGTTCCGGGTGGAGGTCGCCACGGGCGACATCGCGCGGATCACGGCCGACGACGGGGCCTACACCGACCTGTGCCCGTCCCCGCACGGCGGCTGGCTGTTCGCGCTGCGCTCATCGCCGGACGAGCCGCCGGTCCCGGTCCGGCTCGGAGCGGCCGGAGGGCAGAAGCCGGAGCGGCTGCCCAGCCCGGGGAGCCCGCTCGAGCTGCCCGGCCGGCTGGAGGAGATCGAGACGGCCGCCGACGACGGCGCGCGCATCCGCAGCTGGCTCGTGCTGCCCGCGACCGCCTCCGCGCAGGAACCGGCGCCGCTGGTGCTGTGGGTGCACGGCGGTCCCATGTCGAGCTGGAACTCCTGGTCGTGGCGATGGAATCCATGGCTGATGGCCGCGCGGGGGTACGCGGTGCTGCTGCCCGACCCGGCCCTGTCCACCGGGTACGGGCAGGATTTCATCGCCCGCGCCTACCAGCAGTGGGGGGACCGCCCCTTCGCCGACGTGATGGCGGCCACCGACGCCGCCGTGGCCCGCCCCGACATCGACGGGTCGCGCACGGCGATGATGGGCGGCTCCTACGGCGGGTACATGGCGAACTGGGTGGCCGGGCACACGGACCGGTTCCGGGCCATCGTGAGCCACGCCGGGCTGTGGGTGCTGGACCAGATGTTCGGCACCACCGACCTGCCGATGTTCTGGCGGCCGCAGTTCGGTGACCCGCTGACCTCGCCGGACCGCTACGAGGCGAACTCACCGCACCGGCACGTGGCCCGCATCCGCACGCCGATGCTGATCATCCACGGCAACAAGGACTACCGGGTGCCCGTCGGGGAGGCGCTGCGGCTGTGGTGGGACCTGTCCCGGCACGGCGCCGAGGCCAAGTTTCTTTACTTCCCGGACGAGAACCACTGGATCCTCGGCCCGGGGCACGCGGCCGTCTGGTACGAGACCGTGTTCGCGTTCCTGGCCCAGCACGTCCTCGGCGAACCCTGGCGCCGCCCGACCCTGCTGTAAGGCCCGGGGGAGCGACCCCCCGGAACCCCCCGCTGCGCTCCGCGCCCCGCGGTGGTACCTCGCCGACTGTGCTGGCCCGGGGGGCGACCCCCCGGAACCCCCCGCTGCGCTCCGCGCCCGCGCGGTGGTANNGCCGGTAACGAACGCCTCGCCGTAGGTCCTGCTGCGGTGCTCGCCGATAGCACCGGCCGCTCACCCGGGCCTTCGGCCCGGGGTCGCTGGGCCGGTAGTGAGTCGCTGGGCCGGTAGTGAATCGTCTGGCCGTGAGCTGCGGGTGCGTCTGAAGCATGGGTGGGGTTGTGCCAGGGTGGGGGGATGGCGCGCGCGGATCTGGATAAGCGGCCTGGCGAAGTCGCCGCGATGTTCGACGAGCTCGCCGGGCGTTACGACCTGCTCAATGACCTGCTGTCGGCCGGGCAGGTCCGGTGGTGGCGGCGGATCGTCGCGCGCGCCGTGGGGGCGCAGACCGGGGAACGAATCCTCGACCTGGCCGCCGGCACCGGGACCTCCACCGTCACCTTCGGCGCATCCGGGGCCAACTGCGTGGCCTGCGACTTCTCGCTCGGGATGCTGCGCACCGGGCTGCGCCGGGTCCGGGCCACGCCGGACCGCCCCGGTGTCCCGCCGCCCGCGTTCGTCGCCGGCGACGCGGTCCGACTGCCGTTCGCCGACGGCGTGTTCAATGCCGTGACGATCTCATTCGGCCTACGGAACGTCGTCGACCCCGCGGCGGCGCTCGCCGAGATGTTCCGGGTCACCCGGCCCGGCGGCCGCCTGGTCATCGGCGAGTTCTCCCGGCTGTCGGCGCGCCCGCTGCGGGTGGCGTACGAGCGCTACCTGGCACGGGCGCTGCCCGCCATCGCCCGCCGCGCGGCCCGTAATCCGGCCGCATACGAGTACCTGGCGGAATCGATCGTGGACTGGCCGGACCAGCAGCAGCTGGCCCGGCTGCTGCACGCGGCGGGCTGGTCGGCGGTGAAGTGGCGCAACCTGACGTTCGGGATCGTCGCGGTGCACGTCGCACGCCGGCCCGGCTGAGCCCTGGCCGGCTGGATCCCCGTGGCGTGACCGGCCACGAAGAGCAGCCGTTGGGCATAGGTTGGGAGCGGACCGCCCGAACGCGGCGGACCAGGACAGACGGCGCACGGTGCTCGTTTGCTGCGCTTGGCGGGGCGGTGACACGCACGGCACCGGCCGGGCTTAAACTAACGGCAAAGAACTTGTGAAGAGGTTCACAAGGAGTGGTAAGGCGGGCTCCGCTGCCGGTACCGGCCCGCAGGGTCACGAGAAGCCGCCGGGACGGCACGCGACGGTAGCCACAGCGTGCCGCGCCGCGGCCGCGAACCTCCGGACAAGGCAAAGGGAAAGTCAGGAACGGACACGTGACCGAGCACGTTTCCCCTCATCCGACGGCGGCGCCCGTACGGCCCGCCACCGACGAGGCCGATGTCATCGTCGTTGGGGCCGGGCCCTCCGGGTCGACGACCGCCTACTACCTCGCCTGCGCGGGGCTGGACGTGCTGCTGCTGGAGAAGAGCAGGTTCCCGCGGGAGAAAGTGTGCGGGGACGGCCTCACGCCGCGCGCGGTCAAGGCCCTCGTGGCCATGGGCGTGCCGATCAGCGAGAGCGACGGCTGGCTGCGCAATAAGGGCCTCCGCGTCGTCGGTGCCGGGATGCGGCTCGAGCTGCCCTGGCCGGACCTGACCAGCTATCCGGGATATGGCCTAGTCCGGACCAGGCTTGACTTTGATCAGCGGCTGGCCCAGCGGGCCACCGAGGCCGGGGCGAAGCTGATCGAGGGCGTCAACGTGACCGGCCCGGTCGTCGACGAGCGCACCGGCCGGATTACCGGCGTGATCGCGCGGCCGGCCGTCGGCCCGCGGGACGAGGGTGCCAGGGCCGACGCCAGCGCCGACGCCGGGGCGGAGCGACACTACCGGGGCCGCGTCGTCATCGCCGCGGACGGGAACTCCTCGCGGCTGTCGGTCTCGATGGGCCTGCGCAAGCGGGATGACCGCCCGATCGGCGTGGCCGTCCGCGCCTACTACACCAGCCCCCGGCACGAGGACGATTACCTGGAGTCCTGGCTCGACCTGTGGGACGGTGACCGGCAGTTGCCCGGGTACGGCTGGATCTTCGGGATGGGCGATGGCACCAGCAACGTCGGGCTGGGCCTGCTGAACACGTCCGCCGCGTTCGGCCACACCGACTACCACGCCCTGCTCCGCCGCTGGCTCGCCGGAATGCCGTCCGAGTGGGGGTTCACCGAGGACCACCGGGTCGGCCCGGTACGCGGGGCCGCGCTGCCGATGGCCTTCAACCGGACGCCGCACTACACCCGGGGCCTGGTGCTCGTCGGCGACGCGGCCGGCATGGTCAACCCGTTCAACGGCGAGGGCATCGCCCCCGCCATGGAATCCGGGGAGATCGCCGCGCGCGTCGTGACGCAGGCCCTGGCCGCGCCGACCTGGGCCGAGTCCGAAAAGGTGCTGAATAGCTACCCCCGCGCGCTCGCGGACGCGTACGGCGGCTACTACGCTCTCGGGCGGACGTTCGTGAAAGCGATCGGCCAGCCGGAGCTGATGCGGTTCGCCACGCGGCACGCCATGCCGCGCCCGGCGCTGATGCGCTTCGCGCTAAAGCTTCTCGGCAACCTGACCGATCCGCGCGGGGATGCCTCCGACCGGCTGATCAATGCCATGACCAGGCTGGCGCCCGCGCGCTAGCCGACCCCTGAAGAAGCGAATGTGGGAACCGTGCCTAGGATAGAAATCCCGGCCGCGCACGCCGCGCCGGGGACGTTCGCGCGCGGCGATCGCCCCGAGCCGGGCGCACACGGCCCGCGCGGTCGCGGATCGCGCAGCCACCGGAAATCGCAGAGAGGGAACGGGGATTCATGAACTCTTACGTGCCCATCCTCGTGCTGGCCCTGCTGGCGGTCGGGTTCGCGGTCTTCTCGGTCGTCCTCGGCACGCTGACCGGCCCGAAGCGCTGGAACCGGGCCAAGCTGCAGGCGTACGAGAGCGGCATCGAGCCCACCCCGCAGCCCCCGGGCGGCGGCCGTTTCCCGGTCAAGTACTACCTGACCGCGATGCTGTTCATCCTGTTCGACATCGAGATCGTCTTCCTCTATCCGTGGGCGGTCACGTTCCAGAAGCTCGGGGCCTTCGGCCTCGTCGAGATGGTCACGTTCGTCGTCACGGTGCTGATCGCGTACGCCTATGTCTGGCGGCGCGGCGGCCTGGAGTGGGATTAGCCATATGGGTATTGAAGAACTGCTGCCGACCGGCCTGATGCTGACCACGGTCGAGAAAGTCGCCGGGTGGGCGCGCCGGAGTTCGGTCTGGCCGGCCACCTTCGGCCTCGCCTGCTGCGCGATCGAGCTGATGCAGACCGGCGGCCCGCGCCACGACCTGGGCCGGTTCGGCATGGAGAAGACGGGGGCCACGCCGCGGCAGGCCGATCTGATGATCGTGGCCGGCCGGGTCAGCCAGAAGATGGCGCCCGTGCTCCGCCAGGTCTACGACCAGATGCCCAACCCCAAGTGGGTCATCTCGATGGGCGTCTGCGCCTCCAGCGGCGGGATGTTCAACAACTACGCGATCGTGCAGGGCGTGGACCACATCGTGCCGGTCGACATCTACCTGCCGGGCTGCCCGCCACGGCCCGAGATGCTGATGGACTCCATCCTCAAGCTGCACGACAGGATCGAGAACATGAAGCTGGGCAAGAACCGTGAGCGCCAGATCGAGGAGCTGGAGCAGGCCCGGCTGAGCCGGGTGCCGCTGCAGATGGTGCCGGCCGGGGATCTGCTCCGCGGCGTACCCGTCCGGTCGGCCGTGGAACCGGGAGCGCACGAATGAGCGAGACCACCGGCCCCGGCTCGCCCGGGCCGGGAACCGGCGACGCGGCCGGGGAGAACGTGAACCTGCCGGCCCGCGCCGGGCAGGAACGCCTCGCCGAGCAGGTGGTCCGGCACGGCATGTTCGGCGCCCAGACCAGCGGTGACACCTCGGGCTACGGCCGGCTGCTGGTCCGCCTGTCGCCGGAGCTGTCCAGCCCCCGCCCCTACGGCTCCTACTTCGATGAGCTCACCGACGAGCTGGCCCGGGTGCTCGGCGCGGACGGGACCGGCTTCGGTGACGCCATCGAGCGCGTCGTCGCCGACCGGGGCGAGCTGACCCTCCACGTCCGCCGGGAGCGGCTGCCCGAGGTCGCCGCGAAGCTGCGGAACGAGCCCGAGCTGGCCTTCGAACTGTGCACCGGGGTCTCCGGTGTGCACTACCCGGCCGAGGCCGGGCGTGAACTGCGGGCCGTTTACCACCTATTGTCGATCACCCGTAACCGGCGGCTGCGCCTGGAGGTGACCGCGCCGGACGCGGACCCGCACATCCCTTCGCTGGTCGATGTCTACCCGGCCCTCGACTGGCACGAGCGCGAGACCTGGGACTTTTTCGGCATCATCTTCGACGGCCACCCGTCGCTGACCCGGATCGAGATGCCGGACGACTGGAAGGGCCACCCGCAGCGCAAGGACTACCCGCTCGGCGGCATCCCCGTCGAGTACCGCGGCACCAAGGTGCCACCGCCCGATGAGCGGAGGTCTTACGCATGAGGCACCTGCTGTCAACCGCCGGCTTCGTGCCGCCGCAGGCGCCGGGCCGCCGCGCCTTTGGCGCGCCGCCGGCACGACCGCGCAGGCCCGCCAGGGCCGGAGCGGTGTCCCGGCGCCGAGGACCAGCCTCCCGCGGCGCCCTTTTGCGCGCCTGCGGCACGACCAAGCGAAGCGCCCGCGAGGGAGGCAGAAAGATATGACCAGCCAGTCGCCGCCGCGCGCCTCCGGCCTGGACGACGGCACGGCTGAGGGCCGTGTCTATAACGTGTCCGGCCAGGACTGGGACCAGCTTGTCGCCGCCGCGGACGAGGCCGCCGACACGCCGGGCACCGGTCACATGGTCATCAACATGGGCCCCCAGCATCCGTCCACGCACGGGGTGCTCCGGCTCATCCTGACCCTGGACGGGGAGACCGTCACCGAGTGCCGCGTCGGGATCGGCTACCTGCACACCGGCATCGAGAAGAACATGGAGTACCGCACCTGGACGCAGGGCGTCACGTTCTGCACCCGTGCGGACTACCTGATGCCGATCTTCAACGAGACGTCCTACTGCCTGTCGGTCGAGCGACTGCTCGGCATCGAGGACAAGATCCCCGACCGGGCGAACATCATCCGGGTGCTGATGATGGAGCTCAACCGGATCGGCTCGCACCTCGGCGGCCTCGGGCCGTTCGGTCTTGAGCTCGGCGCGACCACGATCTTCATGCAGGGCGTGCGCATGCGGGAGAACGTGCTCGACCTGATGGAGCTGATCACCGGGCTGCGGATGAACCACGCCTACATCCGGCCCGGCGGCGTGGCCCAGGATCTGCCGCCCGGCGCGCTGCAGAAGATCCGCGAGTTCCTGCGCGAGGCACCCCGCTGGACCGGCGACCTGCGCAAGCTGATTGATTCCAACACGATCTTCACCGGCCGGACCAAGGGCGTGGCCTACCTCGACCTGGAGGGCTGCATCGCGCTCGGGGTGACCGGGCCGATACTGCGCAGCGCCGGGCTGCCGTGGGACCTGCGCAAGAGCCAGCCCTACTGCGGGTACGAGACGTACGAGTTCGACGTGCTCACCCGCACCACCTGTGACACCTATGGCCGGTACGCGATCCGGATGGACGAGATCGACCAGTCGCTGCGGATCGTCGAGCAGTGCGTCGACCGGCTGGCCGGCAGCCGCCCCGCCGACGACCCGGTGATGATCCCGGACGCGAAAATCGGCTGGCCCGCGCGGCTGTCCCTCGGCCCGGACGGGCTGGGGCCGTCGCCGGAGCACATCGCGCACATCATGGGCCAGTCCATGGAGGCGCTCATCCACCACTTCAAGCTGGTCACCGAGGGCTTCCGGGTCCCTGCGGGCCAGGCCTACGTGCCGGTCGAGTCGCCCAAGGGCGAGCTGGGCTGCCACGTCGTCAGCGACGGCGGGACGCGGCCCTACCGGGTGCACATGCGGGACCCGTCGTTCCACCACCTGCAGGCGATGGCGGCGCTCTGCGAGGGCGCGATGCTCGCCGACGTGATCCCGGCCATCGCCAGCATTGACCCCGTAATTGGAGGCGTGGACAGGTGAGTCGAGCATCCCGCCTTAGCCAGCTGAGGCCGCATCGCATTGACGCTCCGCTGTCAATGCGCATTGGAGGCGTGGACAGGTAATGGCGTTCAGCGACGAGGCGCTGGCGCGCCTGGAGCCTGACGTGGCCGAGATCATCAGCCGCTACCCACGGTCGCGCTCGGCCCTGATGCCGCTGCTGCACCTGATGCAGTCGGAGGAGGGTTACGTCTCCGACGACGCGATCGCGTTCGTCGCCGCGCGGCTCGGCCTCACCGAAACCGAAGTCACCGCGGTGGTCAGCTTCTACACCCTGTACAAGCGGCAGCCGGTGGGCGAGTTCCACGTCGGTGTCTGCACGAACTCGCTGTGCGCCATCATGGGCGGCGACCAGATCCTGGCCACGCTGGAGGACCACCTCGGGGTCGTGCCGGACGAGCCCACCGGCGACGGCAAGGTCAGCATCGAGCACATCGAGTGCAACGCGGCCTGCGACTACGCCCCGGTCATGACGGTGAACTGGGAGTTCTTCGACAACCAGACGCCGGAGTCCGCCACCGCGCTGGTGGACGACCTGCGGGCCGGCCGGCCGGTCACGCCGACCCGCGGCCCGGGCCGGCTGTGCACCTGGCGGCAGGCGTCCCGCATCCTCGCCGGGTTCGGCGACGGCCAGGCCGCCGACGGCCCGGCGGCCGGGCCGGCCAGCCTGGTAGGACTGAGGATCGCCAGGGAACACGGCTGGACGGCACCCGAACCCCCGGATACGCCCGACAGCAGAACTGCCACCGAGGGAGCGTCGCGTTGACCGACACGCTGACCCCCGTGCTGACCGCGCACTGGGACGAGCCGGACAGCTTCCTGCTCGCCGGGTACCGGCGCGCGGGCGGCTACCGGGCCCTGCCCAAGGCGCTGGCCACGCCGCCGGACGACCTCATCGCCATGATGAAGGACTCCGGGCTGCGCGGCCGCGGCGGCGCCGGGTTCCCGACCGGGATGAAGTGGGGCTTCATCCCGCAAGGGGACGGCAAGCCGCACTACCTCGTCGTCAACGCGGACGAATCCGAGCCGGGGACCTGCAAGGACACCCCGCTGATGATGGCCGAACCGCACCTGCTGGTGGAGGGCGTCATCATCGCCGCCTACGCGATCCGGTGCAACCAGGCCTTCATCTACGTGCGCGGCGAGATCCTGCACGTCGTCCGCCGGCTGCAGCAGGCGGTCGCCGACGCCTATGCGGCCGGGTACCTCGGCCGGGACATCCTGAAGTCCGGCTACGACCTGGACGTCGTGGTGCATGCGGGCGCGGGCGCCTACATCTGCGNNAGGAGACCGCGCTGCTCGACTCGCTGGAGGGCTACCGCGGCCTGCCCCGGCTCAAGCCGCCGTTCCCGGCGGTGGCCGGCCTCTACGCGTGCCCGACCGTGATCAACAACGTCGAATCGATGGCCAGCGTCCCGTCCATCGTGCTCAACGGCACGTCCTGGTTCGCCGGGCTCGGCACGGAGAAATCGAAGGGCTACGGGATCTTCTCGCTGTCCGGGCACGTCACCACGCCCGGCCAGTACGAGGCCCCGCTCGGCATTACCCTGCGCGAACTGCTCGACCTGGCCGGGGGCGTCCGGGCCGGGCACCGGCTGAAGTTCTGGACCCCGGGCGGCTCGTCGGTGCCGCTGCTCACCGACGAGCACCTGGACGTGCCGCTGGACTTCGAGTCGGTGATGGCCGCCGGGTCCCAGCTCGGCACCCGGGCGCTGCAGATCTTCGACGACACCACCTGCGTCGTCCGCGCCGTGCTCCGCTGGACCGAGTTCTACCAGCACGAGTCCTGCGGCAAGTGCACCCCGTGCCGCGAGGGCACCTACTGGATGGTCCGCGTGCTCGAACGGCTGGAACGGGGCCAGGGTACCGACGAGGACCTGGACAAGCTGCTGGACATTTGCGACAACATCCTGGGCCGCGCGTTCTGCGCCCTCGGCGACGGCGCGACCAGCCCGATCACGTCGTCGATCCAGTACTTCCGCGACGAGTACATCGAGCATCAGAAGCGCGGCGGCTGCCCGTTCGACCCTGCCGCCTCGACCCTGTTCGATTCCAGCGGCTCAGGGCACCCCCTGGGCGGAGGCCGATAACCGATGACCGTGCAGGCAACCGGGTCCGGCGCGCCGGGCGCGCCCGTGCCCGTCGACACCGTGACCATCACCATCGACAGCTTCGAGATCGCCGTCCCGAAGGGAACGCTGGTGATCCGGGCCGCCGAGCTGCTCGGCATCCAGATTCCCCGGTTCTGCGACCATCCGCTGCTGGACCCGATCGGCGCCTGCCGCCAGTGCCTGGTCGAGGTGGAGGGCCAGCGCAAGCCGATGGCCTCCTGCACCACCGTGTGCACCGAGGGCATGGTGGTGCGCACCCAGCTCACCTCCGGGATGGCAGAGAAATCGCAGCGCGGCGTGATGGAACTGCTGCTGGTGAACCACCCGCTCGACTGCCCGATGTGCGACAAGGGCGGTGAGTGCCCGCNNCCCGCTGCAGAACCAGGCCATGTCCGCCGGCCAGGGGGAGACCCGGTTCACCGAGCCCAAGCGGACCTTCGACAAGCCGGTCGCCATCTCCTCCGAGGTGCTGCTCGACCGGGAGCGCTG
>PLRW01000323.1 GCA_003164955.1 Actinomycetota bacterium | reverse complement strand
GATGTCAAGCCACGGACGCCGGGGTGCGGCGGCGCGCTGGCCGCGCCGCCGCCCGCATGCTCCCCGTCCTTCCTCCCTAGCCCCAGGCGCCGGCTACCTGCCTGGTGGGGGCGTTGAGCCGGTTGAAGACGTTGGTCGTGGCGATCGACAGCAGCAGTGCGGCGAGTCCTTCCTCGTCGTAGTGCCGGGCGGCCTCGTCCCAGATTTCGTCCGGCACCGGGTCCGGGCGGTCGGCCAGCCGGGTGACGGCCTCGGCCAGGGCCAGCGCCGCGCGCTCGGCGTCGGTGAAATACGGCGCGTCCCGCCAGGCGGCTACCGTGGCTATCCGGTCCTCGCTCTCGCCCGCCTTCCTGGCCCCTGCAGCGCCGGCCTGAACGCACGGGCTGCAGCCGTTGATCTGGCTGGCCCGCAGGTGAACCAGTGCCAGCGTCTCCTCAGGCACGCCCTTGTTGTGGAAACTGCCGCCCAGCGCCTGGATGGCCTGCATAGCCTCGGGGATGATCATGGCCGGATTCTTTATCCGTGCTTGCATCGTGGGTCCTCCATGGTGTCGTCTTCGATCAGGTACGCCGCGAGGCCTCGCGTATCACGCCGTCGGGCTCTCGCCGCTACCCGGTATGACCGGCGCTGACGGAGGAATGTGACCGACGAGCTCGGACCGGTCACGTTCTCTCGAGGACCACAACCACGCGGATCATCACCGCCCCTTGCCACTGGCGCTGAGAAAGACGATGTCGAGGTCGCGGAGCCGGTCCGGGTCGCCGTCCAGGGCAATACCGGTGATCTTCCCGTCGCTGATGGTGAACGTGAAGACGACCTTCGGCCGGCCGCCGGGTGCCCACACGGCCGCCGGAACGCCGTCAACCAGAGCGAGCCGGGCCGCCTCAGCCCGTCCCGCGAAGGTAGCCGCCACCGCGTCGGCCCCGCGGACCTCGGCGGTCAAGGCCCACTGCCCCGAGGCCCCGCCCATCCGCACGGCCGCTGGGTCGACCACGAGCACGGCGCCCGGATCGAGCAGCGCCAGCAGGGCGCCGAAATCCCCGCCCCGGGAGGCAGCCAGGAAGGCGGCGACCATTTCCCGCTTCCGGGACCGCGCGGCATCAGATGCCGCGGCCGCTCCCTGCACCCGGCGCCGGGCCCGGCTGGCAAGCTGCCGCGCCGCCGCCGGGGAACGGTCAATGATGGCGCCGACCTCGCCGAACGACACAGCGAAGACGTCGTGCAAGACGAACGCGAGCCGCTCGGCGGGAGTCAGCGTGTCCAGCACCACCATCAGCGCCGCACCGACCGAATCGGCCAGCAGCGCCTCGTCCTCCGGGCCGGCCTGGCTGGCCGGCCGGAGGCCCGCGTGAAGCTCGGCCGGCTCGGGCGGCAGCGCCCCGGCCGGCTCCTCCCGCCGGGCCCGGCGGGACTCCAGCATGTTCAGGCAGACCCGGGCCACGACCGTGGTCAGCCACCCGGCCGGATTCTCTACCGGCCCGCCGTCGGCGCGGCTGACCCGCAGCCACGACTCCTGCATCGCGTCCTCGGCATCACCGCGCGAGCCGAGCATCCGGTAGGCCAGCGCCATCAGCCGGTCCCGGTGCTCAGCGAATCGCTGCGTCAGCCAGTCGTGCTCGGTCATCGGTCACGTGCCTCCGTCTGCCTGTCATATCAGTTGACCGGCGGGACGGCCCCGATGTGACAGCCGGCCCGATGTGACAGATCGCTCACCGGGGCCGTGCGGCGTCGGGCTAAGGCCGCCTATGCTGACCGGCATGACGGGCATCCAGCCGGAGCTGTGGATCGATCGCGCCGCTGCGGCTGTCGCCTTCTACCAGGCGGCTTTCGGCGCGAGGGTCCTTCATCAGGTAGGCGAAGGCGATGAGATCGTCGCGCAGCTGGCGATCGGGGACGCGGCGTTCTGGGTTTCACCGGGCGGGGCGGGCGGCCCGCGGTTCAGCCCAGGGGCGATCGGCGGCACGACTGGCCGGACCTTGCTGCTGGTTGATGATCCGGACGCGACCTTCGTGCAGGCGGTCAGGGCTGGTGCCACTCCAGCCTCCGAGATGGCCGACGAGCACGGCTGGCGTCTGGGCCGGATCTTCGATCCGTTTGGCCATGAGTGGGAAATCGGCAAGCCCGTAGGGCGCTGGCCGCCAGCTTAAGAACTCGTAAGTGCGCAGCAAAGAGAGCCGGCACCGCTCGCGGTGGACCGGGTGCTGCGGGCCCATGGAAGCGCGGCCTGGCCAGCAAGTGTCGATTTCCGATGTTCGGCTTGCCCGCGCCGTTGGGTCTGATGAGGGCGAAGATCTCGCCCTACCGGATGTCCAGGTCGATCCCGCGGGCGGCCCGTGCGTGAGATGGCCGCGATGCGGTGGTTAGCGGCGGCGGTAGGCGGTAGAGCGGTGCTGTATGTCTTGGACTATGACCGTGCGCTTCGCTTCGTCGATCCGGTAGAGGACGCGCCACTGGGTGCCGGGTCGCGCGCTGTAGAAGCCCGTGAGCTCGTCGCGAAGGGGCTTGCCGATCCGGTATGGGATGTCCAGGAGGGGACCGGTGATGAATTCGACTGCTGCGGACGCCATGTCCTCAGGCGGGAGTTCGGAGATCGCGCGCCTTGCCGGGCGGGCCATCCCAAGCTCGTACGGGTCGGCGGTCACCGCTTGCGTTCAGCCAGCAGCGCGCGGGCTGCTTCGACGCCGTACACGACGTCGCCCGCCTGCTCGGATTCCCGGGCTTCGGCGAGGCCACGGAGCGCTGCCGGGTCGGCGAGGACTTCCGCGGTCTCGCGCAGTGACAGATATTCCTCGATCGCCACGAGCACCGTCTGCTGCACGCTGCGGTGCTCGGTCTCGGCGACCTGCCTGAGCTGGTCCTCGATCTCGGCCGGCAAACGAAGAGTCATAGCCACACCAGTATGGTATCAGAACGGTGCAGGCTGGGCCCGGTCCGGGGTGCCGCCATCTCGATACGGTGCGACGAGCGGGCATGGAACGGGGCTGGATAGAGGCACGGGGCGAGGGGAAAGGCCGGAGCTGGCACCTGTCCGCGGCGCAGCCGCACCGGTTATGACAGTGCCCGTAGATCGGCAGCCACATTTCGATGACCTATCTATCATGAGTAATACAGCCAGCGATCTAAACTCGGCGGCGGTTATGGCCGGGCAGCCAGGGCATCGCCCGTGCGATGAGTCCACGGGCCGGGCGTGGTCCCGCCTGGTCGTTGACGAGGTCGCCGGGCGTGATGCCAAGTTCGCGGGCGAGATGGGCGAAGCCTTGGTGCGGGGTTTCCAGGCTAGCGCCGAAGATTTCGAGGATCTTCCGCTTGTGGTCTTCGACGGTCCGAGGGGAAAGCTGCCGCTGCGCGGCTATCTCAAGGTCGGTAAGGCCGGTCTCAAGGAGGACCAATGTCTCCTCGAGGGTGTCGGACAGGCGGATGTCGCGGCATCGTGCGGTCAGCTGACGCAGTGCGTCGTGGAGCGAGTCGGTAACGATGTTGCCGCGTCTGCCGATTTCGTCGATTGCGTGTGCGAGCGCGGCGGGTTCGTCGTACTTGCTCACGTAGCCAGCAGCGCCAGCCGCCACACAGCGCGCGACAGGTTCCGGCCTCTCGTCCGCGGTGAAGATCAAGACGCGCTGGCCCGACAGATCGGTAAGCTGTCGGATCGCACGCACGCCCTGAAGCACTGCGTGATCACCTGACTGCCTGTTCAGGCACAAGTCCAGAACAACGACGTGGCAGGGCTTGCGCTGAATCGCTATGAACGCATCGACCGACCCGTAGCCACCAGTGAGCTCCAGGTGCGGACCATCTGGGATGTCAATGGCTTCCCGGTATCGCGGCTCGTCGTCTATCAGGACGTACTTCACCGGCTCGCCCGAGGCGGCTAGCGGAAGCACCGGCGGATCCTCCCTCACGCCTGCTGCTCTCTTGGGACGACGATCCGTACCTGGGTACCGCGGCCAGGGACGGAATGGACCTCGCCCTTGCCTCCGACTTCGTCGAGATGCCGGCCAAGGATCTCGCGGATGCCGAAACCGGACGGCTGAGAGGCTTGGTCAAAGCCCGGACCGTCGTCTTGAACCGTCACAGCGACGCGATCTGCCTCTACCTGGACAGTGACCGTCACGCTGGAACCCGGAGCGTGCTGCTCGACGTTGGCCAGCGCGGTATCCAGGGCATGTCCCAGCTGCTCCACGGCATCGTCCGGCAGCAGAACGTCAGATTCGACTGGAATCACCGGGCCAATCCGCAGGCTTGGGTGCAACCGCAGAACCGCGTTCATGTGCTCCCGGAGATCCCGCGTGCCACCTGTGCCGTTGACGTAAGAACGCATCTGATCATGCTTGGCCTGGGCCTGGGCGATCATCATGGCTCGTGTCCGGTCGTCTGCCTCGGCGAAGCGGTCCAGTCGCAGATAGGTCAGAAGATCATGAACGACCGCCCTGCTGTGCTGCTGTTCAAGTTCCGCAACCCGCGACCTTGCCGTGTCAGCCGTGCTCGCGAGGTTCCGCACTAGGCGCGAAATGAAGAACGCCACCGTCCCGAAGCCAGGGAAAGCGAAGGCGTTGACGATTGCCGTCGCCCTGGAAGAGACATCGCCTGCCAGAGGCAGCGCCACGACGGTCGTATAGATGATCGCCAGAGCCCCAGTGGCAGCAAGCACTTGCGAAAGGCGGGTAAGGACCGCCGCGAGCAGAAGCATAGTGGACAGGGTCACCGGATAGGCCCACATGGTCCACGTATCGAGCCGACCTGGGGCAGGAACATAGGCCGGTGACGACGCCACGACCAGCACCGAGAGGCCGAGGTCGGCTGCGATCGGCCATGCAAACGGCAGCATGGATCCGCGCCTGAGCAGCCACCGCCCCAGCAAGATGGACTCAGCTGTCACGGCGATAACGAGCCCGATGTCGAGAGAAGGATCCGAGGACTTCCGCAGGCTGCCCGCCGCCAACGCGACCGCCGCCTGCGCGAGGTCAAAAGCCCGGATTCCGACAAATGCCCAGACCAGCGCAAGTTCAACCCCCGCTTTGGTCGCCGGAATCCGGCCACGGCCAGCCGGGACGCTCATGTTCACCACCGCCCCCAGCCCTCAAAGTACCGGGATTTCCCGGTTCACGCGCGCTGCCCCCGGGAGCGATCCTGACCACGGACGGCCCCCCGCCCGCCGGCCGTCGGCGTAGAGAAGCCGCCACCACGTCATATGGGAAGGAATGGGAGTTATGAAAATCCTAAAATCCGAGGGAGCCGCAAAGGCAAATAGCCTTGGTAAGAGGCGGCGAATAATAGCTTCGATGGGGACTGTATTTCTGGTGACGACAGGGTTTCTCGGCCTGTCAATTTCATCGGCGTCCGCAGCAACGTCGGCATCTTCATCCGCGTCTGCATCGGTCCAGATCTTGTATCCCATCAATGTAGTCGCAGCCTGTGAGCAGCAAGGACATCTAGGGGCGCTCGCCTGGAACACAACACCGTATGGCTGGTTCTGCTACAACGCCTCGACATCGAAGCCATTCTGGGATTTTGCCGGCGGCGTGGACATGCAGGGCTATTGCAATCGGGATTATCCGGGCAGCAAGGCGATCATTTACAACAATAATCTCTACGGGTGGCGCTGTAGTAAATGGGTGACATTCTAGTAAATGAGTACGCCANNGACTTCCGGGTGCCGGACATCGACGTGGCGGCCGAACGCGCCCGGCAACTCGGCGCCACCGTGCTGCGCCGCAGCGAGCGGTGGCACACGCTGGCTGACCCGGCCGGTCACCCGTTCGACCTTTGTCTCAACCCGGACGATCCGCGGACCACCCTGATGGGCGTCATGCTCGACTGCCCCGACGCGAAGGCGCTGAGCCACTTCTACGCGGAGCTGCTCGGCAAGCCGGTGACGTACGAGGCGGACGGGGCCGCCATGATCGGCCAGGACGGCGCGCAGCCGGTGATGTTCCAGCAGGTGCAGCAGTACACGGCACCACGCTGGCCGGATCCGGCGTACCCGCAGCAGATCCACCTNNCCGCCGGAACGCCGGCAGGCAGACGAGTAGCGTCCGTCTCCTACCACCCCCACATTTAACGAACCCACTGGGGGATCAGACCTGTTCGGCCGGCGCCCGCGCCGGGGCGGGATGTCGTTGTCCGCGGACAGCACCTGGATGGGGGACCCTCCGCTATGAGCTCCCCGGAAAGTTGCGCCGAACCTCCTGCCGGAGCTATCTCGTCTATCAGTCCTGTTTTCCGAGATAAGCGTCATACTCGAAAACAGGAATGCGATCGATAGGGTGCGTGCTACTTGTCATGCCGAGCGCCGGGTGACCTGGAAAGCTCTAGGTAAATCTCGCGTGTGCTTACGCTGATCAGGCAGAAGATCGGGCCGGTGGCGTCACGCCGGCGGACGGCTTCGTATTTCCGTCTGTCACCTTCGATGATCACATTGAACATGTACGCCGGGAACGCCGCCCGCAGCGTCGTGACCTCGATGACAGCCGGCAACTGGAGGATCCCGCTCATGTCGTTATCCCGTTGCTGTAGTTGTCAGCGTCGAGCCCTCTGGGTGCGCCGTTGGTCGCGTAGTCGGCCACGATCTTTCGCCGGAGGCCATCGACGGTATCGGCTCGCAAGACCGGCGACCGATTGTGACCCTCGCGCCGTGTGGCGCAAAACTCGCCGTCAATCTCCGCAATTGAGTACAGCTCTCCCCAGTCCCAGCGGAGACACTCAAGCTCCGAGGGTGGCTTCTGTGGCTGTGGTTCCTTACCCATGTACGACAGCCTGTCCCCGTTACACTGCGACCCGGAAGACATACCGCCTGCACAGCCTGTCCTGTAGAATTTGACGATCACGTGTAGAGAGGATCTGCGCCCATGGCGACTGACCCCTACTCCAGCCCCCTCGCGTACTTCGGCAACGAGCTAAAGCGCCTGCGCCAGCGTGCGGGCATCACGCAGGCCGATGTCGGCCAGCAGACAAACTACGCTCTGCCGACTGTCTCGGCGTACGAAACGGGGACACGTATCCCATCGGCGGATTTTGCGGAGCGCGCCGATAAACTGTTCGGGACAGACGGGGATTTCACGCGACTACAGCGCCTTGTAGAGCAGGTTTCAGTACGGCCATGGTTCCGTGATCGCGTGGACGTCGAACGTAAAGCCAGGGAGATACGCGAATACGAGAGTTATCAGATACCGGGCTTGCTGCAAATAGAGCCATACGCTCGCACAATTATGGACGCCAGCAGGCCGGTATTGCCTGCTGAAACCATTGAGCGTGCGGTGGCGCTGCGTATGACACGAAGCCAGATTCTAGAACTGGATAACGATCTGCCCGCCGACCGTGAGCAGACACCCCGGCTCTGGGCGATAATAGACGAGTCGGCTTTGTATCGCACGGTCGGGAGTCCTGAGATCATGCGGGCGCAGTGCGAGCATTTAGCCAAGATGACGCAACAGCCGAATGTCACTATCCAGG
>PLRW01000166.1 GCA_003164955.1 Actinomycetota bacterium | reverse complement strand
GTGGGCCGCCGGCCCGGCCCGCAGACTGGGCCGCCGGCCCGGCCCGCAGAGTGGCCCGCCGGCCCGGCCCGCAGAGTGGGCCGCCGGATGAGCCCGCGGGCCGGCCTTCCGCATTCGACAATGTGAAACAGTCTCACAAAGTGAGTGCTTGGCACATATTGATTCTGGTGATTAAGTTAGATGTATTAACAGTTCGATACCCATTCACATTTATTCCGAGGGGACGCCATGATCATGAACATGCGAAGCGAGCAGGCGAGCGTCACCGCGACCGAGGTCGTGCTCCCCGGAGTCGTCGAGCCGGAAGGCCTGCAGTTGCGGCGGCGTGCTCTGCCCCCGCCCGCCGCCGGGCAGGCCCTGGTCCGGGTAGAGGCCAGCGGCGTCTCCTTCGCCGAACGGGGCATGCGCCGCGACCGTTACCCCGGCCAGCCGAAGTTCCCCTTCGTGCCCGGCTACGACCTTGTGGGCGTCGTGACCGCCGTGGGGCCCGGCGGCGACCGTGCCCTGATCGGCCGGCGCGTCGCCGCACTGACCAAGATCGGCGGCTGGGCCAGTTACACCCTGGTGTCCGCTGATCGCCTCGTCGCGGTCCCGGACGGCGTCGACGCGGCCGATGCGGAGACCGTGGTCGTCAACGGCATCACGGCCTGGCAGATGCTGCACCGCGCCGCGCAGGTCCGGCCCGGGCAGACCGTGCTGGTGCACGGAGCCAGCGGCGGCGTCGGCACCACCCTGGTCCAGCTGGCCCGGCACGCCGGCCTGCGGGTCATCGGCACCGCGAACCCGCGCTACCACGACGAACTCCGCGCCCTGGGCGTCCAGCCCCTCGACTACCGCGACCCGGACCTGGCGGCGCGCGTCCGCGAGATTGCCCCCGGCGGCGTCGACGCCGTGTTCGACCACCTCGGCGGGCGCAGCGTCCGCCGGTCCTACCGGCTGCTCGCCCCCGGCGGCACGCTCGTCTGCTACGGCATGGCGACCCGGGTCGACGGCCGGATCCCCATGGTCCTGCTCTTCCTGCCGCTGCTTACCCGCCTCGCGATCTGGAATTTCCTGCCTAACGGACATCATGCGACGTTCTACAACGTCTGGAGCGGGTCCCGGCGGCGCCCGCAGAAATTCTGGCCCCGGCTGCGAGCCGACCTCAGCCAGGTCCTCACCCTGGTGCGGGACGGCGTCCTCACCCCCAAGGTGGCGGCGCGCATGCCGTTGACCGAGGTGACCGCCGCGATGAAGCTGGCCGAGTCGGGAACCGTGGTCGGCAAGGTGGTCCTCGAGCCCTGACCGGCCCCTGGTCCCCGGCCGGGCCAGCCGGAAAACTCAGGTGCGGTTCGTGCACTGTTCAGTCAAGCTCACGTTATGGAGATCGGTGCGGGCACCGGGGGCACGGCGGTTCCGTCGGCGGTGCTGGATCGCGTGCTGCCGGCCATCGGGGGGATGGCCACGGTGGAGCGGCTGTCCGCGCTCAGCAGCAGCGACTTCACCAGCGTGATGCTCGAGGTGGCCCGGCGCCGGACGGCCCGTGAAACGCCCGCCAGCGTCCGGCGCCGCTACACCCGCGACCGGTTCACCCAGCCGGCTCCTATCCCGTGGTGCTCGATCCGCCGTGCGGAGGACGCCCTGCTGGACGTCCTGCCCGCCGGCGTGAAGATGCTGACGCTGGCCCCGGTGGTGCCGCTCGGCACGCATTCGGCGCTGGGCACGGTCAGCCAGGACAAGGTGCTCACCACGATCCGGGCGAGCGAGGTCGCGGCCGATCCGACGAACGCTCTGGCCCTGGAAGCCTCGGTCCGCCGCCGGGCGCTGGACCGGGCCACGACGGTGAAACTGGCCGGCCTGCAGCGCGTGGTCCGGGCGCAGCGGTTCGCCAGTGCGGGCGCCGCTGCGCATTTCACCCTGTTCGGGCTGGTGACGGCCGGGCGGGACGAGGGCAGCTACCGGTTTGAGCGGTCCGCGCTGGCCGAGCACCTGCGCTTCGCCGTCGCCGGGCTCGCGGCCACCGGGCTGCGGCACCTGCACGTGGCGCTGACGCCGCTGTCGGAAGCGGGAGAGCGGATCGCGGCGGCGGTCATCGACGAACTCGACCAGGACCGGGGGCCGGCCGCCGCGGCGGTGATCGTCCTGGACCATACCCGGCAGCGGGGACGCGGCTATTACCGTGACCTCTGCTTCAAGGTCAACGCGCATGTCTGCGGCACGCTGGAGGAGATCGGCGACGGCGGCTTCACCGACTGGACCCGGCAGCTCACGGCGAGTCATAAGGAACGGCTGCTGATCAGCGGTATCGGCCTGGACCGCCTCGCCGGGGTCGCCCGTCTCTGAGGCATGACCGGCCCACGGAGGACCCGTCTCGGAGGCTCGGCCCGTTCTGGAGGCTCGGCCCGTTCTACGGAAGGGCCGCCCTGAGCCGCGCCTGCCCGTCCCCGGACCGTCTGTGCGCGACCGCCAATCCCGCCTGGAAGAATCACCGGCGTGGTACCTGACAGCATTCACGAGTTCTTTACGGCGAGCGGAGGCGCGGCGGGCGCCCTGATCGGGCTGCTGTTCGTCGCCCTTTCGGTGTCTTCCGAGCGGGTCGCCCGCGCGGCGGCAGGGGTGCAGCAGCTGCACCGGATACGCGCGTCGGCGGCGCTGACGGCGTTCAGCAACGCGCTGACCGTGTCCCTCTTCGCGCTGATCCCCGGGCACAAGATCGGGCCGACCGCAGTGGCCGTGGGGGCCGCCGGGCTCACGTTCGTCGCCGCGTCGCTGCTTTCGCTGATCCGCCTCCGTCAGGTGCAATGGCGGACCGCGCTCGAGGCGACGTTCCTGTTCGGGCTGGGTGTCGTGTTCGTGGTCCAGCTGATCGAGGGAGCAGACTTGCTCGCTCATCCGGGCGACTTCGGCGATGTGCAGACGATCGCGGTCCTGGTCGTCGTGTGCTTCCTGATCGGGATCGGCCGGTCGTGGGAGCTGATCGGCGGCCCGTCGGTCGGGATCACGCGCGAAGTCACGGCCATGGTCCGCGGCCACAATCATGCCCCGGGCAGCCCAGGCAACCTAGGTGCCCTGGAAAACCTAGGTGCCATGGAAAACCCAGCTGCCCTAGAAAACCCAAGCAGCTCAGGCGCCCTCGGGAGTCCAGGCGCCCCCGGGAGTCCGGGGAGTCCGGGCGGCCTGGGCGACGGTGAGCCTTCGCCCTGATGGGAGACGCCGGGGGTCAGTCGTTCCGGGCGACCTCCGGGCCGGTGATCCGCTTGAGCAGGGGCAGCGTGGCCGCGATGATGGCCAGGGCCACGGCGAGGCCGGCCAGGACGAGGCCGTAGTAGCCGGCGCCCGGCGGCTGGAGCGAATAGCCCAGCTGTGATTTCAGGAACAGCTGGGCGGCCAGCAAGCCGATCCCGATCGACGCCACCGCCACGGTGAGCAGCGGGACCACGCTCTCCAGCGCGACCACCCGG
Source organism: Actinomycetota bacterium (assembly GCA_003164955.1). Taxonomy (GTDB): domain Bacteria; phylum Actinomycetota; class Actinomycetes; order Streptosporangiales; family Streptosporangiaceae; genus Bog-532. Next base: position 1,253 of record PLRW01000166.1, on the reverse strand, counting down.
CGCAGCACGCCGAGCGGGGCCCCGGTCAGCCGCAGCAGGCTGAACGGCCGCTGCCGCTCGCTCAGCCCGGCGGCGACGCTCGCGGCCAGCGCGCATCCGGCGATGGGCAGGCTGGCGATGATCACGACGTCGGCCAGCTGCTGTTCCAGGCCGAGGGTCTGGACGCTGGAGTTGGAGGCGTCCATCTCGGCCACGGTGGCGGGGGAGCCGATGAAGGGATAGGCCTCCTCCAGGACCGTCTGGGCCTTCGCGCTGGCCGCCGGCCCGTTGGTCGTGACGGCGATGGCCTGGACCGTGAGCCGCTGTAGCTGCCGCGCGGGGATGACGACGGCCGGCCAGGTGGTGGCGGCCTGCCCGGCCCCGCGCACACTGGGCCTGAGGCCGCCCGGTGGGACGGCTACGGCCGGTGCCCCGGCCGGGCAGCGGCCGAGCAGCGGGATGCGGGCGAGCTGAGCGCACGTGACGAGGCCGGTCGGGCCGTTGCTCTGGAACTTTCCGAAGCTGAGCCGGGTGCCGAGGGGATTGGTGCGGATCTCGGTCACGCCGGTGACGCCGGAGACCGAGCGGAGCCGGGCCAGGACCGTGGCCGGGATCGGGCCGACCGGGCTGGCGTTCGCCTGATCGACGACACCGAACTGGTCCACGACGGTGTTGGCCGCCGCGCCGCTGCCCGCGCCGCTGCCCGCGCCACTGTCGGCGCCGCTGTTCTGGCCGCTGCGGTTGTACGCCATCGTCCCGATCACCCCGACGGACACGCTCGTCACGAACAGGGCGAGGATCAGGCCGCTCACGGCGCGGAAACCGGCCCGCGGATTGTCGGCCAGCCGCCGGGCGGCGATCAGCGCGGCGGGGCGGCGGGCGTGCCGCGCCATGGTGCGGGCCCCCACCATGGTCAGCCAGGGCCCGGCGATGATCAGGCCGGCCAGGATCAGCAGGAAGCCGGGCAGGAAAGCCTGGATCTGGCCGCCGGTGCTCCCCGGGCGGCCGATGACCACGAAGACGGCCAGGTCGCCCACGCCCAGCAGCAGCGGGATCAGCCGCCAGGCCCGCGGCGCGGCCGGAGTGACCCGCCGGGTCACGCCGAGCGGCGAGATCTGCACCCGGCGCAGCGCGACGCGCGCCGCGACCACGCCGGCCAGCGGAACCCCGAGGGCGACGGCCAGGATGTCGGCCGGGCTGAGCATCAGGTCGCTGGTGAAGAACGACGCACCGGTGAACGGGATGGCGGCGATGACCGTCCGGAGCGCGTAGAA
>PLRW01000227.1 GCA_003164955.1 Actinomycetota bacterium | reverse complement strand
CGCCGCGTCGCGGCTGGCCACGCAAAGCCGCCCCACGCCGGCCTCGCGGAGCAGCCGGGCCGCGAGCCTGCCCGTGGGCCCGGTCCCGAGCACCACGGCATCGCGGCCGGCCAGGCCGCCCAGGTGCGCGCGGGCGAGGTCCAGGCCGGCCCGGGCGAGCGAGATACCTTCGGTGCTGATCGTGGTCTGGGTGCGGGCGCGCTTGCTGACCCGCAGCGCCGCGTCGATCAGGCTGGTGACGGCGGGGCCGGTGGTGCCCGCCGCGACGGCCGCCCGCGCGGCGGCCTTGATCTGGGCGACAATCTGATCCTCGCCAACGGCCATCGAGTCCAGCCCGCACGCGACCGAGAACAAATGCTCAGCCGCCGCGCCGCCGACGTGGATGCGGGCCATCCGCAGGACGTCACCCGCCGGGATCCGGCCACGCGCCGCGACCAGGTCCGTCACCGCCCGGGTGGCGGACCTGGCGGCGCCATCGACGGCCGCATAGACCTCCACCCGGTTGCAGGTGGACAGGACGGCCACCTCATCGATGGATGGCAGAGCATGCAACCGGGCCAGCAGGCCGCCCAGCTCCGCGGACGGCACGGCAAGTTTCTCGAGCACCTCGGCCGGGGCGAACCGGTAGGACACCCCGACACTCACAATCGTCATCGCAGGTCCGTTCGGTATATGGATTCTGCTCGCGGGTGGATGGGGGCCCGGCACCTGCTGGCACCGGGCCCCCGGTCTGCCCCGGCTGGATCTGCCGGTTAGGGCTGCTGCCCGGCGCGGACGCCTTTCTCGACCCGGTAGCCGAGGTCTTTGTCGACGTTGCCGAGGTACCAGAAGGCGCGCCGGAGGACGGGNNAGGGTGCCGGCCTGGCCCCAGTCGTCGTCTTCGGCGTGCAGCTCGTAGGCGGTGCGCACGAGCTCGCCGTCGGCATACCAGCTCGGCGGCTGGTGGTGCTCGCTGTCGGCCTGCGGGCCGCCCTTGGAGTTGGGGAAGTAGACCGGGTCGGTGACGTTGTGGACCCGCCCTATCCCGTCCTTGCTGTAGGCGTGCACCGGCGCGATCGGGGCGTTGACCGGGATCTGCGTGAAGTTCACGCCGAGCCGGGCCCGGTGCGCGTCGGGGTAGGAGAACAACCGGCCGAGCAGCAGCTTGTCGGGGCTCGGCCCGATGCCGGGCACCATGTTGCTGGGCGCGACGGCCAGCTGCTCGATCTCGGTGTGGTAGTCGGCGGGGTTGCGGTCCAGGGTGTACCGCCCTACCTCGACCAGCGGGTAGTCGCCGTGCGGCCAGACCTTGGTGATGTCGAACGGGTTGAACCGGTAGGTCCTGGCGTCCTGGTACGGCATGATCTGCACCTTCAGCGTCCAGCTCGGGTACTCGCCGCGCTCGATCGCCTCGTACAGGTCCTTGGTGTGCAGGTCGGGGTCGGTGCCGGCCAGCCGGTCGCCCTCGGCCTGGGTCCAGAACTCGACGCCCTGGTCGCTGATGAAGTGGTACTTCACCCAGGACCGCACGCCTTCCGCGTTGATCCACATGTAGGTGTGCGAGCTGTACCCGTTCATGTGCCGGAAGTCTTTGGGGAAGCCGCGGTCGCCCATCAGCCAGATCACCTGGTGCGCTGTTTGCGGCAGCAGCGTCCAGAAGTCCCACTGCATGTCGTTGGAGCGCAGGTTGACCTTGGCCAGCCGCTTCTGCGAGCGGATGAAGTTCTGGAAGTGAATCGGGTCCCGCATGAAGAACACCGGCGTGTCGTTGCCGACCATGTCGTAGTTGCCCTCGGTGGTGTAGAACTTCAGCGCGTAGCCGCGTATGTCCCGCCACATGTCGGGTGAGCCGCGCTCCCCGGCCACGGTGGAGAACCTGGCCACCATCCGGGTCCCGGTGCCCGGCTGGAGGAACGCGGCCCTGGTGTAGGCGCTGACGTCGCCGGTGACCTCGAACCGGCCGAACGCGCCGCTGCCCTTGGCGTGCGGCTGCCGCTCCTTGATCCGCTCCCGGTTGAAGTTGGCCATCTGCTCGATCAGGTAGCTGTCCTGCAGCAGGATCGGGCCGCCCGCGCCGACGGTCAGCGAATAGGTGTCGCTTTCGACCGGGATGCCGGCATCGTTCGTCTGGATGGGGCTGGGTTGCGTGCTCGTCATACTCGTGTCTCCTTTGTGGATGGAACCCTGGGCTTTGATAGGCCCGAGGCCGTTCACGGGTTTGAGCCAGGCGGTGCCGGCACCGGGCGGGAACCGGCGGCCCTGGCCTGGTTCGGGCCGCCGGTGTAGGTGCGCAGCACCCGGTCGGCGGGGCTGAGCGCCAGGAACGCCAGTCCCGCCGCGATCCCGGCGCCGAGCTGGACGACCAGGTAAACCCAGATCGTCGACCACGCGAACAGGCCGGCCGTGGCCCCGCCGAGCGTGACCGCCGGGTTGAACAAGCCACCGGAGATCCCGCCGACGGCGAACGCGCCCGCCGTCACGGTGAACCCGATCGCCAGCCCGAAGAACCCGTTGCCCGTCTGGTCCTTGCTGGTGGCCACGTTGAGCATCACGTAGCACAAGGCGAACGTGACCAGCAGCTCCACCACGGCGGCGGCCGCCTCGGTGTGACCGGTCAGGGTCACGGTCCCCACCGCCGCGGGGTTGACGACGGCGCGGCCGATCACCCCGGCGACCACACCGCCGGCTACCTGCGCGATCCAGTAACCGGCCGCCTCACCCATCCCGATCCGGCGGCGGACCAGCGCCGCCATGGTCACGGCCGGGTTGTAGTGCCCGCCGGAGATGTGGCCACCGGCGTAAATCATGACCATCAGGGCCGCGCCCGCCGCCAACGGGGTAAACACGCTGTGGCTGAGCACACTCACCACCACGACGAAGGTCAGGAAAAACGCCCCGAACGCCTCGACCACGTACTTACGGATTTCCGTCGCCCATGCGGGGGGAGCCACCTCCTGCCTCCGCTCTTGGCCGATAACCACGTCTGTCATCTGCTTCCTCCTTGCTCCGGGACGTGATGCGGCGCGGCCAAGAGGCGGAATAACCTCCGCTTACTCCCGCTGACCGCTTTCTTTGCCTCTCGGCTCACGTTCCTGTGACACATTGACTATTTCGTTCGAACTGTGCAGCTGGCATCACCGCCAGCAGCCATTCATAGCCCCCGGCTAGCTGAAATAACCGAGTTCCTGCTAGCTGTAACTATGCTGGCGACCCAGCTTTTATCCACAGACAGGGAGAGGCTCGCGCGCGCATCGCCCACCGACAGCGGGAAATTTCATACGTACGCAGGCTGCTTTTAAGAAAGGCCAGCCGTAATTCGCCGCACCGCCTGGATCGCGTGGACGGCAATGGCCGTGCCCTCAGATGCCGCGTAGGCTGCGCCGCTCGTCATCAGTGGTCCCGCCCCAGACACCGGCATCGCCGCTGTCCAGCGCCCACCGCAGACACGGCCGACAGACCGGGCACGTCCGGCATATCTGCTTGGCTTCCTCGATCTGAGGCAAGGAGGCACCTGAGGTGCCGAGGGGAAAGAAAAGCTCGGGATCCATGTCGCGACAGGCGGCGTGGTGACGCCAGTCCGTGCCCTCGGCATCCGACTGCCGGCGGAGAAGGCCTTGGCTCATGCAACTCATCGGGCTCGTCACCTTTCCTCCTCGTAGATCGGCGCCGCGGGTTTCCGTTGTCACGCCCCGGCCAACTATGGCGCGGAAGTCCATTACGCCGCATCATTGCCAGCAGCCAACTGATGCCCCGGCTAGCCCGAATAGCTGAATTCCTGCTACCTGGAAGGGCATCGCATGCCCGCTCAGCGCAGATATGCAGCCGTTGGTGACGTGTTACTAATCCATTGACCGAACGAATGTACGAGGACACTGCCCGCCGTCCGGCCTTGTCACGGCGTGCGGCGGAGGACCCGGTCAATCTGCCGCGCGGAAAGCTCCGATTTCGACAGGAAACCCGCCACCGGGCTCTCGGCGATCAGATCGGCGTAATCCGCTTCGGCACGCGCCGAGATCATGATCACGGGGGCATGGCCGTCCTGGCCGTCCTGGCCGT
>PLRW01000039.1 GCA_003164955.1 Actinomycetota bacterium | reverse complement strand
AAGTTCAACTCGCTCGGCGAGAACCTGTCCGCGACCGCCTACATCTTCCAGTGGCAGAGCGGCAAGTTCGTTCAGGTCCTCCCGGTCGGAGACCCCGGCTCGGTGAAGATCCTCTACCCGAAGCCCGACTGGGGCCAGTAAATCCAACTGACGGACGGAGCGGCACGGAGCTGAGATGGCACACCAGATTTACCCGGCCATCGCCGACGGGATACTGGGCGGCGGAGTCTATGCGCTGATGGCGGTCGGGCTCACCCTGATCTTCGGCGTGCTCGACATCATCAACGTCGCCCAGGGGATCCTGGTGATCGTCGGCGGCTATCTCAGCTACGTGCTCTCTGTGCACCTGCACATCGACCTGTTCCTCGGTCTGCTGATCACGATCCCGGCGATGTTCGTGCTCGGGCTGGTCATCCACACCGCGGTCATCCGGCCGCTGCGCGGCAGCGAGCGCACGTCGATGTCCCTGCTGGCGTGCTTCGCGGTCGCGATCATCCTCGAGGGCGCGCTGTACTGGATCTTCGGCCCCAACGTGGTCACGCTCAAGGCTTCCTACATCAACTCGAGCTTCGCGCTGGGCGGGTTCTACATCAACGACATCTACGTCTACTGCTTCATTCTCGCCCTGGCCCTGGTGGCGGCGATCTACCTGCTGCTGTACCGGTCCCGGTTCGGCCGCGGCGTGCGGGCCACCATGCAGGACGCGACGGCGGCCCGGCTCATCGGCATCGACGTCAACCGGGTCGCCGCGATCACGTTCGGGATCGGCGTCGCGGTGACCGCGGCGGGCGGGATGGCGTACGGCGCCACCAGCGGCGGGTTCAACCCCAACAGCGGGTACGACCTGATCTCCCGGCTGCTGGCCATCATCATCCTCGGCGGCCTCGGCAGTATCGGCGGCGCACTGGTCGCCGCCGTCTTCATGATCACCGTCGAGTCCCTGGTGGACATCTGGTCGCCCAACTGGGCCATCGTGGTGTTCTACGCCGCGCTGGTCATCGTGCTGACGGTCCGCCCGTCGGGTCTGTTCGGCCGGAAGGCGGTGCGGGCCCAGTGACGTCATCCGCCGTTCGCTCGCCGGCGCACCGGGCCGCCGGCGCACCGGGCCACCGCACCCTGCTGACGTCGGCCGGACTGGTCGTGCTGCTGGCCGTGTTCGCGATCTTCCCGCTGGTGTACAGCAACCCGCTCGCCACCACGTACGGCTTTGACGCGCTGATCTTCATCGCGGCCGCGTCCGCCTGGAACATCTTCTCCGGGTACTCCGGCTATCTGTCCCTCGGCCACGCGGTGTTCTTCGGCAGCGGGATGTACACGGTGGCGATCGGGGCCCAGGACTGGCACCTGACCGGCGACGCGGTGTTCGCGCTGCTGCCACTGGCCGCCGTCGTGGCCGCCGCCGTCGCGGTGCCGGTCGGCCTGGTCGCGCTGCGGGTCCGGCGGCACACGTTCGTGGTCATCACGATCGCCATCTTCTTCATCTTCCAGCTGATGGCGTTCAACTTCTCCTTCACCGGCGGCACCAGCGGTATCGACGCGCCCATCCTCAACTGGGCGCCGGGGACGTACAACGACCCGTTCTACTACCTGGCGATGGTGATCGCGGCGGTCACGCTGGCGCTCTCGTGGCTGATCCGGCGGTCGCGCTTCGGCTTGCACCTGCGCGCGATCCGGGACGACGAGGACCGCGCCCGCAGCCTGGGCGTGCACCCCATGCGGGTCAAGCTCGGCGCCCTGGTCGTGTCCGCCCTCATCACCGGGCTGGTCGGGGGCCTGTGGTATTACTTCATCGGCGCGGTCCACCCGCAGTCCGCGTTCGACCCGCTGTTCGACCTGCAGCTAGCGCTGATGGGCTTCTTCGGCGGCCTGGGCACCGTCTTCGGGCCCGCACTCGGCGCGCTGATCCTCGAGCCCGTGCAGCAGTGGCTGACCGTGCAGTTCACCAACGACTACCTCAGCGAGATCCTGCTGGGCGCGGTCTTCCTGCTCGTCATCCTGTTCCTGCCGCGCGGCGTGATACCCACCCTGGGCGAACGGATCACCGCCTGGCGATCCCGCGCCCGGGACCGTTCGGTATCCGAGACCACCGCGGACGGCGGCGCGGCCCCGGAGGCTGCACCACCGGACCTGACCGCGCCCGGCACCTCCGCGGGGGCGCCCGCCTCGCGGACGGCTGGCCGGCGGGAAGGCACTCCGTCATGACCGCCGAGCTGCGCACGGAGGGGATCTCAAAGGCCTTCGGCGGTGTGCATGCCCTGGACGACTGCTCACTGACCGTGGCGGAGGGCTCCATCACGGGCCTGATCGGCCCGAACGGGTCCGGCAAGACCACGCTGTTCAACATCATGACCGGGTACGAGCGGCCGGACTCGGGCGCGGTCTACCTGGCCGGCCAGAACATCACGGGCGCGTCCGCGCAGAAGGTCTTCGGCCTCGGCATGGGGCGCACATTCCAGTTGACCAGGATTTTCCCGCGGCTCACGCTGCTGGAGAACATGCTGGTGGCCGCGAAGCCCAGCCGTGAACGCGGTGGCCTGCTGGCCCGGGCCGGCGGTACCGTGGACCGGCGCCGCGCGCGCGAACTGCTGGAGTTCACCGGGATCGACCAGTACGCCAACGCCCTGGCCGGGACGCTGTCCTACGGCCAGCGCAAGCTGCTCGAACTGGCCACGGTCCTGGCCGCCGACCCGGCCATCGTGCTGCTCGACGAGCCCGCCGGCGGGGTGAACCCGTCACTGATCCAGACCATCGCCGCACGGATCCGCGATCTCAACGCCCGGGGCACCACCTTCCTGATCGTGGAGCACAACATGGAGTTCGTAATGGGGCTGTGCCATCAGGTCACGGTGCTGGACTACGGCACCGTGGTGGCGGCCGGGCCGCCGGAGATCATCTCGACCGACCCGCGGGTGCTGGACGCCTACCTCGGGGCGGCGCTGGACGACGAGCCCAGCCCGGACGGCGCCGATGCCTAGCGGGGTGGCCCTGACCGTCGAGGGCTTGTACGCGGGATACGGCGGCGGCGACATCCTGCACGACGTGTCGTTCACCGTGCCCGAGGGCGGCATCACCTGCATTGTCGGTCCCAACGGGGCCGGGAAATCCACCCTGCTGGGCAGCATCAGCGGACTGCTGCGCCCGCGCCGCGGCCGGGTGCTGCTGCGCGGCGAGCCCATCGCCGGGCGCAGCCCCCGGCAGATCCTGGGCATGGGCATGGTGCACGTCCCCCAGCACCACAGCCTGTTCCGGGACATGACCGTGGCCGAGAACCTCGACCTCGGCGGCTACACGATCGGTGACCGCAAGCTGCTGGCCCGCAGGCGCACCCAGGTGCACGAGATGTTCCCCCAGGTGGCCGACTGGGCGCCGAAGAAGGCGGGCAGCCTGTCCGGCGGCCAGCAGCGGCTGGTCGAGTTCGCCCGGAGCCTCATGCTCGACCCATCCCTGATCATCCTGGACGAGCCGTCGATGGGCCTGTCGCCGAAGGTGCTGCGCTCGGTCTTCGACGCGGTCGTCGCGATGAACGCGGCCGGCAAGACGGTTCTGCTGGTCGAGCAGAACGCACGAGCGGGCCTGCGGCTGTCCACCCATGGGGTCGTGCTGGAAAACGGCCGGGTGCGGCTGACCGGGAGCGGGAGCGAGGTGCTCGACAACCCGGAGATCGGGGCCCTTTATCTCGGTGGCGCGTCCGGGCGGCCGGGCACGGAGAACCGCGCGGGCAGGTAAACGGACCGGCTGGGGCGGGAGCGGCTTCGGACGCCGGGGAGAGCGCCGGCGCTTAGGCAGCGAGAGCGGCGTAGCGGCCGTTGCTGGCGATGAGGCTGGTGTGGGTGCCGGCCTCGGTGACGCGGCCGTGGTCCAGGACGACGATCTGGTCGGCGTTGCGCACGGTGGACAGCCGGTGGGCGATGGTGATCGTGGTGCGGCCCTGGGCCAGGGCGTCGAACGCCTTCTGCACAGAGCGCTCGGTTTCGGTGTCCAGGGCGCTGGTCGCCTCGTCCAGCACGAGCACGCGCGGGTCGCGCAGCAGGGTCCGGGCGATCGCGATGCGCTGCTTCTCCCCACCGGAGAACCGGTGCCCGCGCGACCCGACCATGGTGTCGTAGCCATCGGGCAGGCTGGCGATGAGGTCGTGGATCTGGGCGGCCCGCGCCGCGTCCTCGATCTCGGCGTCGGTGGCCCCGGGCCGGGCGTAGCGCAGGTTCTCCCGGACCGTGGTGTGCAGCAGGTACGTCTCCTGGCTGACCACGCCCACGACCGCGGTGAGGTCGGCGAACCGCAGGTCACGGAGGTCGATGCCGTCGATGCGGATGCTGCCGCGGCTGGGGTCGTAGAGCCGGGCGATCAGCGACGCCAGCGTGGTCTTGCCCGATCCGGTCTCACCGACCAGGGCGAGCGTGCTCCCGGCCGGGACGTCCAGATCGATGCCGGTGACGGCCGGCCGGTCAGCGCCGGGGTAGGCGAAGCTCACGTCGGTGAAGCGGACGTGCCCGGTGATCTGGGCCGGGTCGATCTCGACCGGGTGGGCGGGCTCGTCGACCTCGACCGGCAGGTCCAGGTACTCGAAGATCCGCGCGAACAGTGCCAGTGAGCTGATCACGGACACGCTGGTGTTGAGCAGCCCGGTCAGCGGGCGGAACAAACTGTTCTGCAGGGTGGTGAAGGCGATCAGGGTGCCGATGGTGACCGCGCCCGCGGTCACCGGCAGCCCGGCGGCGAGGTAGATGATCGCGGGGATCGCGGCGAAGATGATCGTCAGGGAGGCCATCCGCCAGCGCCCGGCCAGCTGGGAGCGCAGCTCCAGGTCGATCAGCCGGGCCGAGGAGGCCGTGAACCGTTCGACCAGCGACGGGCCGGTGCCCATGGTCTTAGCCAGCTGGACGCCGTTGATCGACAGCCCTTCCTCGATGGTGACGTTGAGGTCGGCCAGCTCGCGCTGCTGCTGCGAAGTGATGGCCCGGCGCATCCGGGCGACCTTGCGGGTCAGGTAGATCGCGGGCGGCATGACGACCAGCGAGATGAGGGAGAGCTTCCAGGACAGCACGACCATGGCGACCGCGGTGGCGACCGCGGTGGTGAGGTTGGACGCGATGGAGGTCGCGGTCGAGGTCACGACCGATTCCATGCCGCCGATGTCGTTCTGGATGCGGGACTGGATCTCGCCGGTGCGGGTGCGGGTGAAGAAGGCGATCGACTGCCGTTGCAGGTGGCCGAAGACGCTGGTGCGCAGCCCGTGCATGACCTGCTGACCGACTTTGGTGCTGATCCAGGTCTGGATCACGCCGAACGCCGAGGTGATCGCGGCCACGGCGACCATGCCGATGACGAGCCAGGCCAGCAGGGTCACGTTCTTCTGCGGCAGGGCTTTGTCAATCACCGCGCGGAGCAGGAACGGGGAGGCCAGGCCCACGATGGACGAGGCGACGATGATGGTGGTGACGATGGCCAATGGCCAGCGGTAAGGGGTGAACAGCCGCCCGATGCGGCGCAGCGACACGTCATGCGCCTGAGCCTTTTCCGCGGCCGTGACGGTTCGTGAGCCGCGAGTCCGGCCCGTGGTGCTGCTATCTCGATTCATGTGGGGGGACGCCAAGTGTTTCTCGATTCTGCCGGGGTGGGCCCGCGCTCGGATGCGCGAGTCCCGAACCCATGCTGAGGTAACCTCAATGTGAGGCTACAACACGAAAAGCTGATAGGCTATTCCGCGTGGCGGAGGAGCGCGAGAAGCCGGGTGCTCGCGAATCAGCGGGCGACGAGCCGCTGTCCGAGGCGTTCTGGGCGGTGGCCCGGCGGCTGCGTGAGATGTCCCAGGAGACCCTGGCCCCCTGGGACATCAGTCCCTCTCACCTGCGCGCGCTGCGCGTGCTGAAGCGGTACGGCACGATGCGCCTGTCCGAACTGTCGGACCATCTGCACATCGCGCCCCGTTCGGCGACCGAGGTCGTCGACGCGCTCGAATCCCGGGGCCTGGTCCAGCGGCGCCCGGACCCCGCCGACCGGCGGGCCACCCTGGTCGAGGTGACCGGCGACGGCGCCGCCATCCTCGCCGCGATCCGTGCGGCCCGCGGGACAGAGGCCGAACGGGTCTTCGGCCGGCTCAGCGCGGCCGATCGCGCCGACCTCGCCCGCATTCTCCGCGTACTCCAGGACTGAGCCGCCCAGGGCGGCCACCTGGTAGCTCTTTCACAGGCCCAGCTTCACAGGCCCAGCTTCTTGATGACCGCGTTGCCGTCGACCACTTTTTCACCCTTTTGATTCACCACGGTGGTCTGGAGCTTGATGATCCGCTTGTCGTCGCGTTTCTCCGACACGGTCGCCGTGACCGTCACCGTGTCGCCAATTTTGACCGGAGCGGTGAATTTGAGTTCCTGGCCGAGATAGATGGCATTCGGCCCGGGCAGCTGCATGCCCAGGACCGTCGAAATGAAGCCGGCCATGAGCATGCCGTGCGCGATGCGCTCCCCGAACATCGACTGCTGCGCGAATTCGGCGTCAACATGAACCGGGTTGAAGTCTCCGGTGATGCCGGCAAAATTCACGATGTGTGCTTCCGTGATCGTTCTGGTCAGCGACGCGTTATCACCGATCTTGATGTCGGAATAGGCTAGTTCGGGCATATTCACGCTCCGCCTTTCACGGTACGAACGCCGGCGTTCCCTGCGCGGGTGCAGATTAACTCTTCCCTGCGCCGGGCGACATACCTGGTCCGGGCCATCATCAAGCATATGCTTAACTATTACGCTCAATTCTTAATAGACAATTTAGGCAACGCGGCGGACACTGAGGACCAAAGGCCGCAGCGTAGCGGCCGGGGCGCGGCCGACACTGAGAAGTGAAGGCCGCAGCGCAGCGGCCCGGGACAGGGTTCCCGTGACCCGGACATTCGCACATGGGTGCCGCCACCAGCGCGGTGGCACGGTCTCCCCGGCCGCCCTGCGCCCTGACGCAAGGTATGGCCTGCAGGAGGCAACAATGAAAGAAATCCTCGAAACCATCGTCGATCCCAGCAGTCGGACGGAAGACTTCGCCGCGCTGTCGCTCCCCGCGACCTACCGGGCCGTCACCCTGCACCGGGACGAGGAGCACATGTTCGACGGTCTCGACGTGCGTGACCGTGATCCCCGCAAGTCGCTGCACATCGAACAGGTGCCGGTCCCCGAGCTCGGTCTCGGTGAGGCCCTCGTCGCCGTCATGGCCAGCGCGGTCAACTACAACACCGTGTGGAGCTCCATCTTCTCGCCCGTCTCCACCTTCGCCTTCCTGCGCCGCTACGGGAAGCTCTCCGAGCTCACGGCCCGGCACGACCTGCCCTATCACGTGGTCGGCTCGGATCTCGCGGGCGTGGTGCTGCGCACCGGTCCCGGCGTGAACGTGTGGAAACCCGGCGAGGAAGTCGTGGCCCACTGCCTGTCCGTCGAGCTGGAAAGCTCCGACGGGCACAACGACACCATGATGGACCCGGAGCAGCGCATCTGGGGCTTCGAGACCAACTTCGGCGGCCTGGCCGAGCTGGCCATCGTCAAGACCAACCAGCTGATGCCCAAGCCCAAGCACCTCACCTGGGAAGAGGCCGCCACGCCGGGGCTGGTGAACTCCACCGCCTTCCGGCAGCTGGTCTCGCGCAACGGCGCCGGCATGAAGCAGGGCGACAACGTGCTCATCTGGGGGGCCAGCGGCGGTCTCGGCGCCTACGCCACCCAGTACGCCCTGGCCGGCGGGGCCATCCCGATCTGCGTCGTCTCCAGCGAGCGGAAGGGTGAGCTCTGCCGGTCGATGGGAGCCGAGCTGATCATCGACCGCGCGGCCGAGGACTACCGGTTCTGGAAGGACGAGCACACCCAGGACCCCAAGGAGTGGAAGCGCCTGGGCAGCAGGATCCGCGACCTTACCGGCGGCGAGGACGTGGACATCGTCTTCGAGCACCCCGGCCGGGAGACGTTCGGCGCCTCGGTCTACGTGACCCGCCGCGGCGGCACCATCGCGACCTGCGCCTCGACCTCCGGCTACATGCACGAATTCGACAACCGCTACCTGTGGATGAGCCTCAAGCGCATCATCGGCTCGCACTTCGCGAACTACCGCGAGGCATGGCAGGCCAACCGGCTGATCTCCAAAGGCATGATCCACCCGACCATGTCGGTCGTGTACCCGCTGAATCAGACCGGGCAGGCCGCGATGGATGTCCACCAGAACCTGCATCATGGGAAGGTCGGGGTGCTGTGCCTCGCACCGGAAGAGGGCCTGGGCGTGCGTGATCCGGAGCTGCGCGCCAAGCACATTACGGAGATCAACCGGTTCCGGAACGTGTGAGCCGGTCCGGAAACTGTGGGAATGAGGCCGGTATGACCGAGGAGTCCCAGGGGACCCAGCAGACTGCCCGGGAACGCCCCTGGCTGATGCGGACCTACGCGGGGCACTCGACCGCGAGAGAGTCCAACGCGCTCTACCGCCGCAACCTCGCCAAGGGTCAGACCGGCCTGTCCGTCGCGTTCGACCTGCCCACCCAGACCGGATACGACGCCGACGACGTGCTGGCCCGCGGCGAGGTCGGGCGGGTCGGCGTCCCGGTCGGGCACGCCGGCGACATGCGGGCCCTGTTCGAGGGCATCCCGCTGGAGCGGACCAACACCTCGATGACGATCAACGCCACGGCCATGTGGCTGCTGGCGCTGTATCAGGTCGTCGCCGAGGAGCAGGGCGCCGACATCGCGGCGCTGACCGGGACCACGCAGAACGACATCATCAAGGAGTACCTGTCCCGCGGGACGTACGTCTTCCCGCCGGGCCCCTCCCTGCGCCTGACCACCGACCTAATCACCTACACGGTGGCCCGGATGCCGAAGTGGAACCCGATCAACGTGTGCAGCTACCACCTCCAGGAGGCGGGGGCCACCCCGGTGCAGGAGATCGCCTACGCGATGTGCACCGCGATGGCCGTGCTGGACGCGGTGCGCGACTCGGGGCAGGTGCCCCCGGAGCGGATGGGTGAGGTGGTCGGGCGTATCTCGTTCTTCGTCAACGCGGGTGTCCGCTTTGTCGAGGAGATGTGCAAGATGCGCGCCTTCTTCCGGATCTGGGACGCCATCACCCGGGAGCGGTACGGGATTACCGACCCTGGCCGCCGCCGCTTCCGCTACGGCGTGCAGGTCAACTCGCTCGGGCTGACCGAGGCGCAGCCAGAGAACAACATCCAGCGCATCGTGCTGGAGATGCTGGCCGTCACCCTGTCCCGGGACGCCCGGGCCCGGGCCGTGCAGCTGCCCGCCTGGAACGAGGCGCTCGGCCTGCCCCGGCCCTGGGACCAGCAATGGAGCCTGCGCATTCAGCAGGTGCTCGCGTACGAGTCGGACCTGCTGGAGTACGGTGACCTGTTCAGCGGCTCGCATGTGGTGGAGGCCAAGACCGCGGAGCTGGTCGCCGGGGCGCAGGCGGAGATCGCCACCGTACAGGCGATGGGCGGCGTGGTACCGGCGGTGGAGTCCGGCTACCTCAAGGCGCAGCTGGTCGCCTCGCACGCGGCCCGGCGGGCCCGGATGGAATCGGGCGAGGACAAGGTCGTGGGGGTCAACTGCTTCCAGACCACCGAGCCCAGCCCGCTCACCGCGGACACCGACACCTCGGTCCACCATGTGGACCCCGCCTACGAGCAGGAGGTGCTGGCCGACCTGCGGGCGTGGCGCGCGCGGCGCGACGAGGCGGAGGTGCGCGCCGCACTCGGCCGGCTTAGCGCCGATGCGGCCCGCGAGGACGTCAACCTGATGAGCGCGACCCTGGCCTGCGCGCGAGCGGGGGTGACCACCGGCGAATGGTCCTTCGCGCTGCGGGAGGTGTTCGGGGAGTACCGGGCCCCCACCGGCATCAGCGGTGCCCCGGTGACGGTGGGCACCGCGGCGCGCGGAGACCTGGCCGCCGTCCGCGAGGCGGTCGCCAAGACAGCCGCGGAGATCGGGGCGGGCAGGCTGCGCCTGCTGCTCGGCAAGCCCGGCCTGGACGGTCACTCCAACGGCGCCGAGCAGATCGCCGTCCGCGCCCGCGATGCCGGGTTCGAGGTGATCTACCAGGGCATCCGGCTCACCCCCGAGCAGATAGTGGCGGCCGCGGTCGCCGAGGACGTGCACTGCCTGGGGCTGTCCATGCTCTCCGGCGGGCACGCCGAGGTGGTGCCCGACGTGCTGCGCCGCCTGCGCCAGGCCGGGGCGGGGGACATCCCGGTGGTGGTCGGCGGGATCATCCCGGCGGCGGACGCCCAGGCCCTGCGGGCCCAGGGTGTCGCCGCCGTCTTCACCCCGAAGGATTTCGAAATTACCGCCATAATCAGCGGAATCGTCAATGAAATACGCCGGGCCCATAAGCTCGGGCCATGGCCAGGCCGGCCGGGTGCCCTGGCCGGGGCGACAACCGAAGGATGACACGACCGACATGACGACCGAACCCGCCGCCGCATCCGACCGCCAGCGCCCGCGCCGATCCTGCCTGGCGGTGCCCGGCAGTAGTCCGCGCTTCCTGGAGAAGGCCCAGAGCCTGCCCGCCGACCAGGTGTTCCTGGACCTCGAGGACGCCTGCGCGCCCTTGGTCAAGGAGAGTGCCCGGCATACCATTGTCGACGCCCTCAACACGGGCGACTGGAGCGGCAAGATCCGCGTTGTCCGGGTCAACGACTGGACCACGCACTGGACCTACCGGGACGTGATCACGGTGGTCGAGGGTGCGGGCCCCAACCTGGACTGCATCATGCTGCCCAAGGTGCAGGACGCCGAGCAGGTCAAGGCGCTGGACCTGCTGCTCACCCAGATCGAGAAGACGATGGGCTTCGAGGTGGGCCGGATCGGCATCGAGGCCCAGATCGAGAACGCCCGGGGGCTGGTGAACGTCGACGCGATCGCCGCGGCCTCACCGCGGCTGGAGACCATCATCTTCGGCCCCGCCGACTTCATGGCCTCGATCAACATGAAGTCACTGGTGGTCGGCGAGCAGCCGCCGGGCTATCCCGCGGACGCCTACCACTACATCCTCATGCGCATCCTGATGGCGGCCCGGGCCAACGACCTGCAGGCCGTCGACGGCCCCTACCTGCAGATCCGCAATTCCGAGGGCTACCGCGAGGTCGCGCGCCGGGCCGCGGCCCTGGGGTTCGACGGCAAGTGGGTGCTGCATCCGGACCAGATCGCGGCCGCCAACGAGATCTTCTCGCCGTCGCAGGAGGACTACGACCACGCGGAGCTGATCCTGGACGCCTACGACTGGTGCACGTCGGAGGCGGGCGGGGCCAAGGGGTCGGCGATGCTCGGCGACGAGATGATCGACGAGGCCTCCCGCAAGATGGCCCTCGTCATCGCGGGCAAGGGCCGGGCTGCCGGGATGCAGCGCACCTCGAAGTTCGAGCCCCCGCAGGCCTGACGCGGCGGCGTCCGGCAGGAAACCCGCGCAGCAGAGACAGCCCGCGCAGCAGAGACAGAAGGACACCCGCAATGCAGTTCGGCAGGACCTACGAGGAGTTCGAGGTCGGGGCGGTCTACAAGCACTGGCCAGGGAAGACGGTCACCGAGTACGACGACCACCTGTTCTGCCTCCTCACCATGAACCACCATCCGCTCCACCTGGACGCGCACTACGCCGGGGAGACCACCGACTTCGGCCGGAACGTCGTGGTGGGCAACTACATCTATTCGCTTCTGCTCGGCATGTCGGTACCCGATGTCTCGGGCAAGGCCATCGCGAACCTGGAGATCGAGTCGCTCCGGCACGTGGCGCCGACCTTCCACGGCGACACCATCTACGGCGAGACGACCGTCCTCGGCAAGTGGCCGTCGAAGTCGAAGGCCGACCGCGGCATCGTCGAGGTCGAGACGCGCGGCTACAAGCAGGACGGCACCCTGGTCTGCGTGTTCCGCCGCAAGGTGATGGTGCCGACCGAGACCTACATCAAGGAGCGCGGCGGCGAGCAGCCCGGCCGTCCCGAGCCGACCACCTGAGCGCCTGAACGACCAGCAGAACGGAGCCGCGCCATGGAGCGCCTCGCGAGAACCGAAGGCCTGACCGACATTCAGCGGGACATCCTCGCCACGGTGCGGGAGTTCGTCGAGAAGGAGATCATCCCGGTCGCCACCGAGCTTGAGCACAAGGACGAGTACCCGGCCCAGATCGTCGAGGGGATGAAGGAACTCGGCCTGTTCGGGCTCACGATTCCCGAGGAGTACGGCGGCCTCGGCGAGTCGCTGCTCACCTACGCGCTGGTGGTGGAGCAGATCGCGCGCGGGTGGATGTCGGTGTCGGGCATCGTCAACACCCACTTCATCGTCGCCTACATGATCGGCCAGCACGGCACGGAGGAGCAGAAGAACTACTTCCTGCCCCGGATGGCGGCCGGCGATGTGCGCGGCGCCTTCTCCATGTCGGAGCCGGGCATGGGCTCGGATGTCTCGGCGATCCGCACCAGGGCCGAGCGCGACGGCGACGACTACGTCATCAACGGCCAGAAGATGTGGCTGACCAACGGGGGCACCTCCAACCTGGTAGCGGTGCTGTGCCGGACCGACGAGGGAAAGGACGCGCCGCACCGGAACATGACCACGTTCCTGATCGAGAAGGAGCCGGGTTTCGGCGCCAACCCGTCGGTGCCCGGCCTGACCGTGCCGGGGAAGATCGAGAAGATGGGGTATAAGGGCGTCGACACGACCGAGCTGATCCTGCACGACGTTCGGGTTCCCGCCGACCGGGTACTCGGCGGCCGCACCGGCCAGGGTTTCTACCAGATGATGGACGGGGTGGAGGTCGGCCGCGTCAACGTCGCCGCCCGCGGCTGCGGAGTCGCCCTCCGCGCCTTCGAGCTGGGCATATCCTACGCGCAGCTACGGCACGCCTTCGGCAAGCCCATCGTCGAGCATCAGGCCATCCAGTTCAAGCTGGCCGAGATGGCCATCAAGGTCGAGGCCGCCCATCAGATGATGGTGACGGCCGCGCGCAAGAAGGACTCCGGTGAGCGCAACGACCTCGAAGCCGGCATGGCCAAGTACCTGGCCTCCGAGTACGCCAAGGAGGTCGTGGAAGACTCCTTCCGCATCCATGGCGGTTACGGCTTCTCCAAGGAGTATGAGATCGAGCGCCTCTACCGGGAGGTGCCGATGCTGCTGATCGGCGAGGGCACGGCGGAGATCCAGAAGATGATCATCGGCCGCCGCCTGCTGGAGGAGTACCGGATCCCTCGCTAGGGTCCTGTGCCTGCTGCGGGTCGCCGGAGGCCGGCCCGGTCTCGGGTTCGTGCGCCAGCCACACCACGCTCAGCGGCGGCAGCGTCAGCTCGGCGGAATGGTCGAGATCGTTCCAGCCGACCGCCTCGGCCGTGACGTCCCCGACCGTCACGTTGCTGCCGCCGAACTTCGCGCTGTCGGAGTTGAAGATCTCCACCCAGCGCCCGGGCTGGGGGAGCCCGACACGGTAGCCCGGCCGGGGCACCGGGGTGAGGTTCGCCACGCAGGCGATGACGCGCCCCGACGACACCGGGAACCGGAGGAACGACAAAACGCTGTTGTCGGCGTCGTTCGGGTCGATCCAGCGGAAGCCGGTCCAGTCGAAGTCCTGCTCCCACAGCGCGGGCTCCCGGCGGTAGATCTCATTGAGCGCCCGGACCAGGGCCTGCACCCCCGCGTGCTCGGGATACTCGAGCAGGTGCCAGTCCACGCTGGTGTCGTGCCGCCACTCGTCGTTCTGGCCGATCTCGCCGCCCATGAACAGCAGCGGCCGGCCCGGATGCGCCCACATCCAGGCCAGCAGCGCCCGCAAGTTGGCGAACTGCTGCCAGCGGTCCCCGGGCATCTTGCTGAGCAGCGACCCCTTCCCGTGCACCACCTCGTCATGGCTCAGCGGCAGGATGAAGTTCTCGGTGAACGCGTACAGCAGCGCGAAGGTCAGCTCGTGGTGGTGATGGCGCCGGTAGATTGGATTCTTGGCGAAATACACCAGGGTGTCGTTCATCCACCCCATGTTCCATTTGAAGCCGAAGCCGAGGCCGCCCAGGTAGGTGGGCCGGGAGACGGCGGGCCAGGAGGTGGACTCCTCGGCCACCAGCATGACGGAGGGGTGGTGGCGGTAGACCACCTCGTTGAATTCCCGGATGAACTCGATGGCTTCCAGGTTTTCCCGGCCGCCGAACCGGTTGGTGATCCACTCACCCTCCCGGCGCGAGTAGTCCAGGTAGAGCATGGAGGCGACCGCGTCCACGCGCAGGCCATCGACGTGGAACTCCTCGATCCAGAACAGCGCGTTGGCCAGCAGGAAGTTCCGCACCTCGTGGCGGCCATAGTTGAAGACCAGGGTGCCCCAGTCGGGATGCTCGCCCAGGCGGGGGTCGGCGTGCTCATACAGCGCCGTGCCGTCGAAGCGGGCCAGCGCCCAGTCGTCCTTGGGGAAGTGCCCGACCACCCAGTCGACGAGGACGCCGATGCCGGCCTTGTGCAGCCGGTCGACCAGATAGCGGAAGTCGTCGGGCGTCCCGAAGCGAGACGTCGGCGCGTAGTAGCCGGTGACCTGATAGCCCCAGGAGCCGGAGAACGGGTACTCGGCCACCGGCAGGAACTCGACGTGCGTGAACCCGAGGTCGGTGAGGTACCCGGGCAGCACATCGGCCATCTCGCGGTAGGTCAGCGACCGCCACTGGTCGCCGTCCTGGATGAATCGCCACGAGCCCAGATGGCACTCATAGATCGACACCGGCGAGTGCAGCACGTCAGTGGCGGCCCGCTTGGCGAACCAGGCCTCGTCCCGCCACTTGTGCCGGCTCTGGGTGACGACGCTGGCCGTGGCGGGCGGTACCTCGGTGGCGAACGCGAAGGGGTCCGCCCGCAGGCTCAGCTGGCCCTGCGCGGTGACCACCTCGAACTTGTAGTGCGCGCCGGGGCCCACCCCGGGCAGGAAGATCTCCCAGACCCCCGAGCTGCCCAGCGCGCGCATCGGGTTCAGGCGGCCGTCCCAGCCGTTGAAGTCGCCCACCACGCGGACGGCCTGGGCGCCCGGTGCCCACACCGCGAACGACGTGCCGGGCGTTCCCTGGTGGACGCGAACCTGGGCACCGAGATGACGCCACAGCCCCTCGTGCCGGCCCTCCGCCAGCAGATGAAGGTCAAGCGGCCCCAGGGTGGGCCAGTACCGGTATGGATCGTCGGACTTCGTCACGACCTCGCCGGCCTCGCCCGGGTAGTACGTCTCCAGCCGGTACTCCGGGATATCCGGCCCGTCAAGCACCCCGGCGAACACCCCGGCGGGGTGTACGCGGTGCATCTCGATCCGCTGTCCGCCGGTAAGGATGACCATGCCGATCGCGTCAGGACGCCAGGCGCGGATCACCACCTGGTCGCGGCCATCGGGGCCGCGCACCGGATGAGCGCCCAGGACGTGGTGCGGATCGTGGTGCTGGCCCGCGACGAGGCGATCCAGGTCCAGATCGGTACGGAGAACGGATTCGCTCGGTGAGCTCATCGGGTGGCCCTTTCGGTGCGACTTCCCCTGTGGCGATTCCCATGCAAGCTCAGATCTGGCCCGCGCACCAGGCCTGGATATCTGGCGACGGGGTTTAGACGGGATTTAACGGCTATGCCGGGGAAATCCGGGCAAGTCCGCGCCGGCATCGGAGCCGACCGTCGCCGCCAGCCGGTCGGCAAAGCCGGCTCCGCCGGCCACATCGCATGCTGGCCCTCGTCATTGACGACGACCGTAAAGGACGACGACCGTAAAGCCATTTTCCTCGCGGGCCTGGACCGGCGGCAGATTGGCCGGTATATGTGATTCGTCCCTATTGGTCATGTTCGACGGTCCTGCTGGTGTGCAGGCCCACGCGGTCCGCCGTCAGCACGCCCAGCTCGTTGCCCCGAGCGGGTGATTATTTTCCATCGGTGACCTACTGCCCAGGTAGGTACGACGGCACACTTTAGGGTCAATAAACACTGAGGCTGGATGTGGGATTTAATACATACAAGACGTAGAAATCTCTCTGATAGCAGTGTGACGGTGTGTGCAGGCCGCGACCGGCGGGAGGGAAGATGATGCTGGGGGTGCGGCGCACTAACCGGGAAAGTGTGTTTGGGGCGGAAGCCAGCTTTGGGGGGAAATGTTTTGACATCTCGGCGGCATGTGCTGGTGGCGTACGCCACCTGGATGACGGTGCTCATCGTGGCCTATTTTTCGTGGCGGGGCCTGCGCACCGAGACGTGGGGCCTGATCGGCCTGAGCGGGGTAAGCGCCATTGTGGCGGGTGTCGTCATCAACCGTCCGGCCCGCAAGGCGCCGTGGCTGCTGCTGGCCGCCGCGAACCTGAGTTTCATAGCCGGTCAGGTCAGTTTCCTCATCCTGACCCAGATCGAGGGGGCCAAGGTCCCGTTCCCCTCGTTCGCCGACGTCCTGTACCTGCTGACGTATCCGCTGTACGCCGCCGGCCTGCTGATTTTCATCTGGTGGCGCACCCCGGACCATGACCGCCGCAGCCTGATCGATGCCCTGACCCTGACCGTCGGATTGGCCCTGCTGTCGTGGATTTACCTGCTCCTGCCCTATGTGAATAACCCCGGGCTGTCGTGGCTCCAGAAATCCGTCGCGATCGCGTATCCGCTCGGCGATGTGCTCGTGCTGGCCATGCTCGCGCGGCTCCTCGCACCGGGGACCGCGCGCACCAGGTCCGTTCAGCTACTGACCCTCGGCTCGGTCTGTTTGCTGCTCTCCGACGTGTCGTTCGGCTTGATACAGATCCACGGAACGTTCCGGAACGGGTCGATTGTCGACCTCGGCTGGGCGGTCTTCTACGCCGCGTGGGGTGCGGCGGCGCTGCACCCGACGATGCCGGAGCTGACCCAGCCGGTCTCGCGCCAGCAGGCCGAAACATCGCCCATCCGTCTCACGGTGCTGATGCTCGCGTCTTTTGTCGCTCCCGTGGTGCTGTTCGTCCAGTCGCTCCGGGGCCAGTCCCGGGACGACGGCGTGATCGCGGTGTTTTCCGCGATTCTGTTCCTGCTCGTGCTCTCACGCCTGTGGGACGTGGCGGCGTCGCACCGCCGCGCGCTGGACCGGGAACGTGCCGTACGGCTGGCTGGCGCGTCCCTGGCGGCGGCGGTCACCGTGGACGAGGCGGCGCTCGCAGTGCGCAGTGCTGCCGCCACCCTCGCCGGGCCACACTCCCGGCGTGAGGTGCTGCTCCTCGTCGGGGACGACGGGATCCTCCGCCCCGCGGCCGCCGCGTCCGGCGATCCGGCCGCACTGGGCCAGCTCGGGGAGCTGGCCCAGACCTGGCGGCCGCTGCTCACCGGATCGGTGCCGATCTTCGTCCCGGCGGTGAAGGCAGGCGGCCAGGACCCGGTTCCGCTGGCCGCCGGCGGCGGCGTCCTGCTCTGCCCCCTCACGCTCAGCGACCGGCCGCTGGGTGATCCGCTCATCGGTGTCCTGGCGGTATTCGGTACGCAGCGGATCCTCGCCGACCTGTCCCCCACGTTCGAAGTCCTCGCTCATCAGGTCGCTCTGGCCGTCGAGCGTGTCACCCTCAGCCAGGAGGTGATCCGGCAGCGCAGCGAGGCCTACTTCCGCGCGCTGGTCCAGGACACCTCGGACGTCATCCTGATCGTCGGCGACGACGGTGCGGTTCGTTACGCGACCCCTTCGGCCAGGACCATGTTCGGCGACGTCGGCGCGGAGGCCAGGTACCTCTGGGAGCTCGTGATCGACAGCGGGCGCGAGGACGTGATCCGTGCGCTGGCGCGCATGCGCGGGTACGTGGGAAACAGTTCGTACCACGAGGACTGGCAGATCACCCGCCGCGACGGCGGGAGCGTCCAGGTCCAGGTCAGATGCAGCGATCTGCGCGGCGACCGCACGGTCGGCGGCCTGGTGCTGACCCTGCGGGACGTGACCGAGCAACGGCAGCTGGAGAACGAACTTAAGTACCGGGCGTTCCATGACGCGCTGACCGGGCTCCCCAACCGCCTGCTGTTCCAGGACCGGGCCGCCCATGCGCTGGCCCGGGCCGGACGCGACGGAACGATCATCGGTGTGCTGTTCGTGGATCTGGACGACTTCAAGGTCGCCAACGACACGATGGGCCACAGCGTCGGTGACGAGCTGCTGGCGGCCGCCGCAATGCGGCTCTCGGCCGTGGTCCGGGGCTCCGACACGGCGGCCCGCCTGGGTGGTGATGAGTTCGCGCTGCTCATCGAGTCCGTCGCGGATCTGGCCGGGGTGGAAGCGTTCGCCGAGCGCGTCGTGCACGCGTTCAGCGAGCCGTTCGCGCTCGCCGATGGGTCAGTGATCGCCACGGCGACGGTCGGCGTGGCCACGACCGAGGACAGCGCCGACGTGGACGAACTGCTCCGTCACGCGGACCTCGCCCTGTACGCGGCCAAGACGGCCGGTAAACGGCAGTGGCGGCGCTACCAGCCGGTCCTGAGCGCCGGGATGATCCGCCGGCGGGAGGTGCAGGCCGCACTGGAGGAAGCGGTGAACGCGTCCGCGTTTACCCTCGTCTACCAGCCCATCGTGGCCTTGACCAGCGGGGAAGTCGCCGGGTTCGAGGCCCTGGTGCGGTGGCCGCATCCACAGTGGGGCATGATGCAGCCCGACCAGTTCATCGAGCTGGCCGAGGAGACCGGTCACATCGTCCCCCTCGGCTCCTGGGTGCTCGGCCAGGCCGTCTCGGAGATCGTCCGCTGGCGGTGCCGGCTCCCGCACGAAACACCGCTGTACGTGAGCGTGAACGTCTCGGCGCGCCAGTTCCGCGACGCCGGCTTTGTCGACAGCGTGCGGCGCGTGCTGGCCACGTCGGGCCTGTCGCCCTCGGCGCTGACGCTGGAGCTCACCGAGAGCGTCCTGCTGCGCCGGGACGACCGGCTCCACGCCGACCTGATGGCGCTGAGGGCCATCGGCGTCAGGCTGGCGATCGACGATTTCGGCACCGGCTACTCCTCCTTCAGTTACCTGCGGGAACTGCCGGTCGACGTGCTCAAGATCGACAAGTCGTTCGTCGACGGGATCGCCGTCTCGGAGCAGCGCCTGGCCCTCGTCGAGGGCATCATCCGGCTCGCCCGCACGCTGAACCTGGATGTGATCGCCGAGGGCATCGAGACCGAGGTCCAGCGCGATCTGCTGGTCTCCATGGACTGCCAGTTCGGGCAGGGCTATCTGCTGGCGATGCCGGTGACCGCGGACCAGGCGGAGGCGCTCGTCCGGGTCGGCCGCAGGCTGGTTCCGGAGCTTCCCCGGGTGAGCACCTGACCGGCCCAGGATCTGTCCCGGGTGGGTGAACAGGCCGGCCGGACCGGAACGGCCTCAGCTACCGGGGTGACAGCACGCAGAACTCGTTGCCTTCGGGATCGGCCAGGACGGTCCAGGACTCGTCCCCGCGCTGGCCGACGTCGGCCGGGGCCGCCCCCTGGCTCCGGAGCCGCGCTACCTCCGCCCCTGCATCATCACCGCTGTAGGGGGCCACGTCCGGATGGATCCGGTTCTTGACCTGCTTCCGGTCGGGCACCCGCACGAACTCCAGATAGGGCCCGGTGCTGACGGGGGACCGGAGCCCGACGATATCGTCCTCGGCGTATCTGACCTGCCAGCCCGCCGCGTCCACCCAGAACCGGGCCAGGGCCGCGGGATCGGCGCAGTCGGTCAGGATCGCAGCGACCGGGCCCGTGTCGAGGTAGAGATCCCGCGGCTCCAGCACGCACAACTCGTTGCCCTCCGGGTCGGCGAGCACGACCCAGGGCACATCGCCCTGGCCGACGTCGGCCGGCGTGGCTCCCAGGTCCACCAGGCGGCTGACCAGTTCCGCCTGGTGCGCGGCGGACGTAGTGGCCAGGTCCAGATGCACGCGGTCCTTCCCGGTCTTCGGTTCCGGCACCGGGACGAAGACGAGCGGCACGGCGGACGGATCCGGGTACTGGTACCCGGTGGGCCAGATGTCCACTTCGTCGGCCGTCTCGTCGGCTATCACCCACCCCAGCGCAGCGGCCCAGAACCGGGCCAGCCCGGCCGGGTCGTTGGCGTCCACGATGAGATGAACCAGGCGCGTCGGCATGGCCCTAGCCTCTCAGAAGAGACCACTGGCCGCACCCGCCGACCGTAACCGGCAGCAGGGCCAGCTGGTGTCTGATTTTTTCCTGCTCACCGGGCCCGGAGACCCTGGACGGGAGCCGGGTAGCGGGCCGGCACGGCGGCGATGACCGCGAGGCATTCCACGAAGAAGTAGATCCCCTTGAAGAATTCGAGCAGGTCGCCGTCCTCAAGCATGATCTTCCGGTACATGACGGTCCGCTGCGCGTCGTATCCGTCGTGCAGCGCCTTCCAGTCCGGGTAATCCATGCCGAGCACGTAGGTGGCATCGAGCGGCTCGTCCGGCCCGACAACCTGGCAGCTGGTCACCACGCCACCCGCCCACTGGACGAACAGGTACGCCGGGCCCTCGCCCGGCGCCGCGGGCAGGTTCCGGCAGCCAAGCGCCCACGACGCCGGGTAGGCGCTCCTGATCCGGTCGAAGAAGTCCCAGTACATCGGCAGCTTGTCGCGGCGGGCTTGCTCTGACGGGCCGGCCGTCAGCGCGTCACGGACCACGCCGGCCCACTCCTTACCGAAGAACGTCGGCTCGGCCACGGCTCAGCCGCCCGCCAGGACCGGCTGCACCCGCCGAAGCAGTTCCTCGAGGTCGGGCGTGAGGTCGATGCCGACGTCGTTCAGCTTGCGGCGCAGTTGCTGGAAGAACAGCATCCGTACCTCATCCTCGGTCCAGCCCAGCGGCTCGTAGTAGATCTGCCGGCTGTTCACGCCGGACAGCGACAGGATCGTCCGCAGGGTGTTGTGGATTTCACCGATCATCGAGGGGTCCTTGCGGACCGCCTGCTGCAGGTAGCGCATGCCGCCCTGCACGTGCCGTGACTCGTCGCGGCAGGTCGCGGTGAAGCCGGTGTAGTAGGCCGGCAGGAACCCTCGCCAGCGCGCGTACGAGAGCGTCACCTTCATGACCGACAGCGCGAGGACACCCTCGATCCACAGGAAGTAATTCGTGCCGTAACGCACGCGCGCCCGCTCGTCGTACGGGTTCCGCCGCACCTCGTCGGCCTGGTAGGCGAGCAGCCCGAACGGCCCGACGAACGTCTCCGACACCCATGGGAAGGACGCGTCGAGAATGTCCATAATGTCGTCGCCCTGAAGGCCGACGACCTCCCGGTAGAACCGGTCGAAGAAGACGGTGTGCCGCGCCTCGTCCTCGATCTGCGCCGCGATATGGAGCTTCTCCTCCTCGCTGGCGCCGATCATGAACACGGGCAGCTCGATCTCGACCTGCCGCTCACCGTGGTGGAAGCCGGACGCGACGGCGATAAACGACTGCCGTTCATCCTCGGTCATCTTCTCGTCCCAGTCGGCCTTGTCCTGGGTGAAGTCCAGATCGTAGACATCCCAGCGCTGCTTGAGGTACCTGCGGTACAGCGTGGTGAAGCCCGGCAGCGACTTCAGGTCCTTATGGACGTACTCGATAACGTCGTCGATGTCGACGTGGAGCACCCCGGCGAGGTCGGATTCCTCGATTTCGCGCACCTGATCGCTGCTCAGCGCGCGGGGGCCTTCGTGGAGGATCGCGGTGGGGCTCTTACGCTGAGTCATCCGTACCGCCAAATCAGATAGCAGAACGCGATTCCGTCATCATCAGAGCCGGTATCAGCCGGTGGTGTCAAGGTCGGTGCGGCCGGCCACCCGGACCGGGGCGATCGCGCCAGCGGGGAGCCCTCCGGGAGACGGGGAGCCCTCCGGGAGAGAGGCGGCCTCGTGGTGCCGGCCGGCTGGCGGCTGGCACCACGAGGCGCAGTGCGACTTTGCTGCGTTATGCGGATGGGCCAGCTGAGCGGCCGGGGGCGGTGCCGGCGAGGCCGTCGTCACTGGGGCGGGTGGCTTGGCCCGGTGCGGTATCCGGGGCCGCTGCGGGTGCGGGGTGGCCGGTGAGGATGTCGGTGGCGTAGGAGGTGCGGCGGCTGTGCATCAGGCCGAGGGCGCCGAGGACGAGCATGACGGCGGCGGCGATGAACGCGGCGATCGCGGCGATTCCGGCGATCATGCCCATGGTGCCGAAGGCGTAAGCGTTCAGCAGCAGCCCGCGCAGGGTCTCGCCCTTGAACACCGTCGCGACCTGAGTGGCCAGCTTGGCGTTGTTGGGCTGGGCTGTCGCTTCCGCGGACAGCTGGGCGTACGTCTTGCCGCCGCCGATGACCTTGAGGTGGTTGGCGATGAAGTGGTCGGCGTAGACCTCGGCCTGGGCGCCGGTGGTCAGCTGCTGCCCGGCGTACTGGTGCATCGCGGCGAATTCGGGGGCCTTGATGGCCGGGCTGTTGTTCGCCGGGAAGTAGATCTGCTGGGCGGCGAGCTGAGTGCGTACCTCGTTGCCGATGAAGTTGTGGGCCCAGGTCAGTAGGCCGCCGGCGGCGACCAGGGTGACGGCCAGGAACAGGCCTGCGGTGGCCATCAGGATGTCGAAGGTTCTGCGCTTCATAACGGTTCTCCCTGGTGGGGCAAGTAGTCTGGCCGGGTGTTAGCCGGGAGGCTGTCGGCGCTGCCCGGGTCGGTCCCGTTTGGGCCGCCTCCGCTGACGGCGGCGCGGATCGGCGGCATCGCCGGGGTGCTGGTGGCGTCAGCGTCGTCGGGCCGCCGGTCGCCCGAGTGCCGCGCTGACGTTCTCGATCGCCGCGATTGACCTGGCCGTGTCGGTGACCGGGAAAATGGGTGACCGCGAAGATATCCGCGCTGACGTTGGCGCGGGTGATGATGAGGAGCCTTTATGAAGGTGTGTCAGGCCGAATTAGCTCGCCTGATCATTTCCGCGCTAGCCATCTGCATTACCCCGGGCAGGCCGGCGAGACAGGGCAGCAATTTTCCGGCGCATAAAAAATTCCGGGCCCGGCCCGTGCCGTCGCGGATTTCGCGAGTGCACCTGCCAAGGTCCGGAGCAACGTTTTTAACGTTACGCCCTTTTCGCTGGCATGGGAAATCCCGTTTTAAGGTAATCGCCGGCCGGGTTGCTCTGCGATGAGGGCCCTGGCATTTCCCGGGGAGGACAGGAGCCGGCATCCGGCGTAGTGTCGGCCGGAGAAAGCTGGCGAGCTAGCCGCCGGGTCAGGACCACGCCTTGCTGCCGGAGCAGGAGGGCGCGCCCATGTTCAGCGCGGACCTGAATACGTGCGAACGCGACAGTCGGCCTGCCGTCGGTGACCTGTCCGTCTGTGCCTGCGCAGACGATGCGGCCGGCCCCGCGCAACAGTTCCTGGCACCCGCCCTGGTGGCCGCTTACGGCCGGTCAGCGTGACGGTGTGCGGTGACGGAGCCAGGAGGGCAGTGGGTGGCAGGTGAACGGACGGCCAGGGTATGGGCGCGGATCGCGGCTGCGCATGAGGACCATGAGCCGGTGTCGGTGGCGGCGCTGTGCCGGGCCGCGGTCCGCTGCCTCGGGGTCGACGGCGCGGGCGTGACCGCGACGAGCGGCCTGGTGGCGCACGAGCCGCTGTTCGCCTCCGATGCGCTGAGTGCCCGGCTGGAGGAGCTGCAGTTCACGATGGGTGAGGGACCGGGTGCGGAGGATTTCGAGTTTGGGTCGCCGCTGCTGATCCCGGACCTGGAGTCGGTGGCGGCGCGGTGGCCAGGATTTGTGCCAGCGGCGGTGGCGGCCGGGGCGCGGGCCATGTTCGCACTTCCGCTGCAGGCCGGGGCGATCCGGGTGGGGGTCCTCTCGCTCTACCGGGCGCAGCCTGGTCCGCTGAACCCAGCCGAACTGGCCGACGTGCTGGTATTCGCCGATATTGCCCTGCAGATGGTGCTGGACGCCGCGGCCGGGATCACCGGATCGCCGGAATACCGGCTGCTTGACGGCCTGTCGGACAAGCGCGCCGAGGTCTACCAGGCCATCGGGATGATCTCGGTGCAGCTGGACGTGAGCCTGGAGGAGGCGTTCGTGCGGCTGCGGGCGCACACCTTCGCCAGCGGTGCGGCCCTGGGTGATACCGCCGGCGATGTGGTGAATCGCACGCTGCGCCTGGATCCCGACCCAGATTCCAGGTCAGCAGCATGAAAGGCGCCGAGCAGGCTGGCGGGAGCGGGGACGGACCGCTTAGCCGTAAGGTCTACAGTGGCGAGCATGGCGGCGACCATGGATGAGCGCCTGGCGGAGGTGTTCGTCGAGCTGGCGGATACCTTGGTAGCCGGCTTTGACCTGATGGAGTTTCTGCACGCGCTCACCGAGCGGTGCGTGGAACTGCTGGAGGTGGACGCGGCGGGTCTGCTGCTGGCCGATAGTGGAGGCGCGCTGCGCCTGGTGGCGGCGTCGACCGAGCGGGCCAGGGTGGTGGAACTGTTCCAGATCCAGAACGACGAGGGCCCGTGCCTGGACTGCTACCGGACGGGTCAGCTTGTCATCATCAGCGACATCCAGGCGGACGAGGTGAAGGCACGCTGGCCGAAGTTCGCCGCGGCCGCCGGCGAGATGGGCTTCGCCGGGGTCCACGCCATCCCGATGCGGCTTCGTGATCAGGTCATCGGGACGCTCAACCTGTTCCGCGCCGCCCCGAACGGCCTGAATCCGGCCGTCGCGCTCGCCGCGCGGGCTCTCGTCGATGTCGCGACGATCGGGATACTGCAAGAACGGGCGGTGCATCAGCAGGAGATCGTCGCCGGGCAACTGCAGGTCGCGCTGAACAGCCGCGTCATGATCGAGCAGGCCAAGGGAATCCTCGCCGAGCGGCTCCGGACCACCCCCGACGAGGCCTTCCTCATCCTGCGCCGCTACGCCCGCGACCATAACCGCCCACTGACCAAGCTGGCCAGCGACGTCATTCACGGAACCGCCGGCCTCATTCGCGACAGCAAGGCCTAGCGCGGCGCCCCCGGGGCCACGGTGGCGGACCGGGCCGTCGCCGCCGCCTCGTCTGGCTGTGACGTTCGATGGGGGCTGGATGGTGCCGTTACCTGCGCTCGGTCTTGGCCCGCCCGAGCGCGCGGGCTGGTGCTGATGAGTGCCGGGGCGTGCCGCCAGATGAGGCAGGCGAGGGCGCCGAGAGGGATGGGCGGCAGGTAGGTGACGGCCCGGTACAGCAGCACGGCGGCCGTGACCCGGACGCTGACCGTGTGGCTGGCGCCGGCGGCCAGCAGGCCTATCAGGCCGAGTTCGGTGATCCCCAGGCCGCCGGGGGTGATGGGGAGGGCGGTGAGCAGACGGATGAACGCGAAGGCCGCCAGTGAGGTCTGCCAGGGCACCTGGGCCTGGGACAGGCCGATGGCACGCAGACATGCCAGCAGGACGAGCCACAGGGTCAGCTGGCTGGCCACGGTGGCGGCGGTGATCCGCCAGCCCCGGGCCGTGAGCAGGGCGCCGGCCCGGTCACGGAAGCCCAATAGCGCTCCGGCCACGTCGGCGGGTGGTGACCGGCGGGCCAGCCGGGCGGCTGCAGCCACGGGGCGCTGCAGCGCGCGGCCCGTGCGGAGCGCGAAGGCCCGGCTGTGCAGGAGGAGGCCGAGCCCGGTGGCCGCGGCGGCGAGCAAGGCCACGCCCACGGCCGCGGCCGTGATCAGTGCGGTCCCGGGCCGGCTGGCCGTCGCCATGACCAGCAGGGCGAGCACGGGCAGGCCCAGCAGGGTGAAGACGTTCCAGATCCCGGTCACCAGGGTGTAGAGGACGTAGTCGGCGGTACTGAGGCCCCAGCTGGAGAGCATGGCCCAGCTGATGCCCATGGCGAGGGCGCCGCCGGCGGGCAGGCTGTTGGCGACCGCGTTGGAGCCCAGGCTGACCGCTGCCGCCTGGCGGATCCGGATCCAGGGCAGTACCGCGCGGATCGTGATCCAGTAAGCACCCATGCTGGCGGCGGCCGCGGTGCCGATGAGCAGGACGTGCGGCCAGGTCATCGCCTGCACGCTGGCCCACACGCTGCGGTAGGACGCGACGTGCGGCAGGACGAACCCGAAGGCGGCCGCGATGAGAGCGGCCGACACCGCGGTGCGGAGGACCGTGCGGCCGGTCCGGGGTCGGCTGGCGCCCCCTGCAGGCTGCGCCTGCAGGGGGGCTGCGGGCTGCGCCCGTGGGGGGGCCGGGTCAGCGTCCGGCATGCGGGAGGGTGGGCAGGGGCACGGGCACGGGCTGGGGCCGGGACTGGTCTGCGAGGCGCCGGCGGGCGGCGAGGCGGGCCGGGTCGGGCCAGTGCACGGCGCTCGCCCAGCCGAGGCGCTCGAAAAAGCGAATGACGGCGGCGGAGATGTCGACCTGACGGGGGCCGGTGCCATGCCTGGCGCACGCCGGGTCGGAGTGATGACCGTTGTGCCAGCTTTCGCCGAACGAGACCAGCGCCAGCGGCCACAGATTGGTGGCCCGGTCATAGCGGCGGGTGGCGTAGGGGCGGGCCCCGATGAGGTGGCATAGCGAGTTGACCGACCAGGTGACGTGCTGCAACAGGGCAACCCGGGCCAGTCCGGCCCACAGCAGGGCGCCCAGCGCGGCCCGCCAGCTGCCGCCGATCATCCACCCTGCGGCGGCCGGCAGCGCCAGCGAGGCCGCGGACAGGGCCGGGAACGCCGCCGAGACGGCCCGCATCGCGGGGTCGGTCATCAGATCGGGGGCATACCGGGACGCAGGAGTTGGATCATCGCGCAGCAGCCAGCCCACGTGGGCGTGGGCGAGGCCGCGGAGCTGCCCGCCCAGGCTGGTGCCGTACCGGTAAGGGGAGTGCGGGTCGCCGGGCCGGTCGGTGAAGGCGTGGTGGCGGCGATGAATGGCGACCCAGCCGATCACGTCGCCCTGGAAGCTCATCGACCCCGCGATGGCCAGCGCGGTCCGCAGCGGGCGGGCCGCGACGAAGGCACGGTGGGTCAGCAGGCGGTGGAACCCGACGGTCACCCCGAGCCCGGTGAGCACATAGAAAGCGACCGCCAGCAGAAGGTCGGTCAGGCCCAGTCCGTGGCCCCACGACAGCCACACGGCCGCGGCCAGGCCACCGAACGGTATGACGACGAGCGCGGCCGTTACCCCGGCCCGGGCGCGGCCCCCGGCAGTGGCAGGCGGATCGTCGCCGCCGGGGAACGGCGTTGTGCCGTCGTAGGGTGCGGGGAGCTGAGCGAGCATGCTGGTGGTTCCTCTCCGGTTGCGGCCAGATAGCGAGGTGGCCCGGAGCTGCCGGGCGGGGGAGTACCGCCGTGAGATGGCGGGAATTCACCCTGCGCCGCGACAGGCGCGGTGGGGGCACCGGGAGCAGGGGCGACCAGGACGGGGTGTGCGGGACGAGTGCCGGGCGGGGGCAGGAGGTGGTCCTCCAGCCAGGACATTCCCATGACGGCGAGCAGCCCCAGCGGGGTCAGGGCTAGAAGGACAAGGACAGGCATGGCTTCACGCTTGTGGCCGGGCGATATCCGGTGCCGGGATTAATCACCGGTGCGCCCAGCCGGTGCGCCGCCGGCGCGAGCGCCCGGCGTTACCCGGCCCGAGAACGACCCATGCGAAATGACCATGACCGACTCCTCAGTCAGTGAAGAATTGACGTGCGGGTAGCCGGTCCTGTGCGACGGGCCGCGAAGGGAGAGGATGATTCCCCGCGGGGTCTTGCCTTTTTCCGGGCCGTTGCGCTCACCGGCGCTGGCCCGACGCAAAAAAATTCCGGATCCTGCCTGCTCCCGCCATATCCGCGGGGACAGTTGCCGAGGTCCGGAGCAACTGTCACACTACGCGGGCGCGGCAGCCCTGTCCATGACCGGATCCACCAGAGACAGCGGCCAGGCGGGCAAATCACGGTCACGGCGTGGCGCGGGTGGCCCGCAGCGGCAACGGCGCGAGCCGCGCCCTTTGCGCGAGAGTCGGCGGAGCGTAATGTGTGAGGGCTGCTCCGGACCCTGGCAGCCGCGCCCGTGCAGATGGCGGGAGCGGTGTACAGGACCGGAGTTTTTGATCCGGCCGGCTGAATCTCTGCGGCATCATGGCCGGAGCGATCGCCGTGTCCGGGCTACAGGTGGAGGGTGCCGGTGACGGCTGTCGGCTCGCGGCCTGCCGGTCATCTTTATGATGCCCGGCGCCGCGTCTACTACGTCAAGCCGGTTCTGCGCGGCTGGCTGCACTTGTGCTGGTTTGCGGCGTCGCTGGTGCTCGGCCCGCTGCTGCTGGTCCGCGCGCACGGAGCCACGCAGATCATCGCGGCCGGCATCTATTCGGTGAGCGTGAGCGCGCTGTTCGGGTTCAGTGCGCTGTACCACCGGGGCCGGTGGACCGCTGTGTGGCGGCAGCGCCTGCAGCGCCTGGACCACGCGATGATCTTCTTCCTCATCGCCGGCACGGCGACTCCCGTCTTCCTTCTCGCCGCACGCGGTACGTTCGGGCTGATCTGCGTGATCGTGATGTGGGCCCTGACCCTCACGGCGGCCGCGATCCATCTGGCCTGGATGAGCGCGCCGGAGCTGCTGGTCGGCGGGACGTTCGTCGGGCTGGGCTGCGCCGCCGGCCTGGCGCTGCCATGGGTATGGATCCATGCGGGCGCCGCGCCGGCGGTCCTTATACTTACCGGCGGCCTGCTCTACATCACCGGAGCGCTTTCCTATCAGCGTCGCTGGCCCGATCCGTACCCGTCGGTGTTCGGCTACCACGAGGTCTTTCACGTTTATGTGTGCGCCGCCGCGGCCTGCCAGTACGTGGCGATAACACTGCTTATTACCTGAGGGCGGCGTCCCCGCACCGATCCGGGCGCGAGGATCAGCATCAGCTTGCCGGGCGCATGGTCTGATGCGGGATACTTCCCCCATGGGCGATCGCAATGTGCTGGGGAGTGAGCTGGAGCCGTGCGGGACCGACCCGGTGACCGGCTTTTACCGGGACGGGTGCTGCAGCACCGGGCCGGAAGATCTGGGCAGTCACACCATTTGCGCCGTGGTGACCGCCGAGTTTCTCGAGCACCAGCGGGGGATCGGCAACGACCTGACGACCCCGGTGCCCCAGTTCCGGTTCCCCGGGCTCGCGCCGGGAGACCGGTGGTGCGTGACGGCGGCGAACTGGCTGCGCGCTCACTACGAAGGCGCCGCCGCGCACGTGGTCCTGGCCTCCACGCATGAGCGGGCGCTTGAGATCGTGCCGCTGGCGGTGCTCAAGGAGCACGCCGTCGACGTCCCCGCTGACCCCGGCGCCCTCGAGAGCTGAACGTCAGCGCGTTCGGCTCTCGAGGGCGGATTCTGCTCCTCGCTCAGACCCGCGGCGGCATCGTCAGGGAGCCACGTGGTCAGGGATCCGTGCGGCCGAGATCCTGCGGGTCTAGCGCCTCGTGGGTAAGCGGCGGCTGGGCCGGCTGGGCGTTGCCGGAAAGCGCCTCCGGCGCCACCGTCGCGCCCGCTACCGGCATGCCCGCGTTCTTGCCCGCGTCCTTGCCCGCGTTCTTGTCCGCGCCGGGCACGGCGGCGCTGGCCTCGGGCCACTGCTTGAGCTCCACCTGCGGGATCAGCCAGGTAGCCAGGAAAGCCAGCGCGGCGATCGGCACCGCGACGAGGAACACGGTCTGGATCGACTCGGCGTAGCCGGCCACGAAGCCCTGGTGCACGGCGGCGGGCAGGTGACTGAGCAGTGCCGGGGTGGCGTCTGCGGCGCTGAAGCCCTTCGGCAGGGTGACCCCGTGCAGGTGCCTGGACAGGTTGCCGACCAGCACGTTGGCGAAGATCGCGCCGAAGATCGCGGTACCGAACGAACCGCCGATCGAGCGGAAGAAGGTGGCCCCGGAGGTCGCCACGCCCAGTTCGCTGTGCGGCACACCGTTCTGCACGATGATGACCAGCACCTGCATGACACCGCCGATGCCCATGCCCAGGACGAGCATGTAGATCGCGTCCTGGAACGTTGACGAGCCCACGCCCATCAGTGAGAGCAGGTACATGCCGAGGGTCATCAGCCCGGCCCCGGCGATCGGGAAGAACCGGTACTTGCCGGTCTTCGAGATGATCTGCCCGGACGAGATCGAGGTGACGAGCAGCCCGGCCATCAGCGGCAGCAGGTACACCCCGGAGATGGTTGGCGAGATGCCCCGAACGACCTGGAAGAACGCGGGCAGGTAGGTGATCGCGCCGAACATCGCGAAGCCGACGATGAAGCCGACCAGGCTGGTCACCGAGAAGGTGCGCAGCTTGAACAGGTGCAGGGGCAGCACCGGCTCGGCGGCCCGCCGCTCGACCAGCACGAACACGCCGATCAGCAGCGCGCCCGCCGCGCCCAGGATGTAGATGGGGACCGACCGCCACGGGTAGGTGGTGCCGCCCAGGCTGGTCAGCAGGATCAGCGAGGTGACGGCCGCCGATAGCACGAGGGTGCCGAGGTAGTCGATCTTGTGACGCACCCGGCTCAGCTGGCCGGGAACCTGGGCGGCCACCACGAGCAGCGCGATCACGCCGATCGGCACGTTGATGTAGAAGATCCAGCGCCAGGACAGGTTATCCACGAAAACGCCGCCGAGCAGCGGACCGACCACGCTGGCCAGGCCGAAGACTCCGCCGAACAGGCCCACGTACCGGCCGCGCTCGCGGGGCGAGACGACGTCCCCGACGATGGCCTGCGCTCCCACCATCAGGCCGCCGGCCCCGAGCCCCTGCACCGCGCGGAACGCGATGAGCTCGAACATGGACGAGCTGATTCCGGACAGGATCGAGCCCGCCACGAAGATGACGATCGCGGCCTGGAAGAAGATCTTGCGGCCGTACTGGTCGCCCAGCTTGCCCCAGAGCGGGGTCGACACCGTGGTGGCGAGCAGGTAAGCGGTGATGACCCAGGCGATATGGGAACCGCCCTTGAGGTCACCGACGATCGTCGGCAGCGCCGTGGACACGATCGTCTGGTCGAGCGCGGCGAGCAGCATGCCGAGCATGAGCGCGCCGATGATGAGCAGGATCCGGCGGCGGCCGAGCCCGGTCAGGGCGCCGTTGCCGACAGCGTCCGCAGCGGGTGGCTGGGAGCCGCTCGCGGGTGCGGGAGTGGCTGAGGCCATCAGTGGTTGTCCTTTCTGTCGGCCACGTCCCCCTGTGGGGTCTGGAGGGCTCGTCCCCCCGGACTGGCCGTGATGTCTCTGAATGCGCAGCGCTCGGGCAGCCCGTCGGCGAGCGCCCGGAACGCCAGGTCGATGAGCTGGCTGAGCGGTACCGTGCCGCCCGAACTGGCCCAGAACGTCATGCTGGCGCGGAACACACCGGAGGCCGTGGCGGCCAGCAGGCCCGGATAGGGATCCCGTTCCGGATCGGTGCCGAGCCGCTCGGCGAGCCCTTCGGTGACGGCTCGCTCGACCATCGCCATCTGCGCCGCGTGGGCCGCGCGCAGATGCGGGTCGCTGCGGGCCTCCTTCATCCGGCGCAGCCAGTCCGCCGCGTCGCCGCCCAGCCCGCTGAGCTCGTCGGCCACACTCTGGGCGTCGCTGACCATCACCATGCGCAGCGCGTCCAGGACGGGCTCGCCGGGCGCATCGTGCGCGACGCGCAGGCGCAGTTCCGCAATCCGTTCCGGATCCGCGCCGAACAGCGCCGCCTCCTTGGACGGGAAGTAGTTGAAGAACGTGCGCGGTGACACGTCCGCCGCCTCCGCGATGTCCTCCACGGTGACGTGCGTGAAGCCGCGCTCGGCGACCAGGTCGAGCGCTATCCGGCGGAGTGACCGGCGGGTAGCCAGTTTCTTGCGCTCGCGCAGCGAGCCGCGCGGCTCGCCTTCCGAGGTGGTACTTGCCAGTGTCATCCTGCGCTCACTACAACTTTGCATGACATATAAATTTGCACTACGAGCAATGTTACATGGCATGCAACAAGGGCCGGGCGCCGGATGTTCCGCTATAGCGCTGCTCATTTACCCGATGCGGCGCAACGGCCCCGCGGAGATCGTCAAGGCCCTGCGTGACCTGCTCGGCAGGTAGAACGCCCCTAGTACGAGACAGCGACGGGTCCGGGGTGGCCGGGGGCATGGCCGATCAGGGCCGCGGAGCCGGGCAGGTCCGGCGAGGTGGGCACCGGCGTGGGCATGATCTACGCCGGAGCAGCCGGCCGTATCAGTGCTCGCAGGTCCGCCGAGCACCCCGCGCACGGCGGCGGCCACGGCACCGGAGGTCCCGAAGACGGGGGCATGCCCGGCGCCGGCCAGCCGGGCATTCCGCGTTCGGCAGGCCGCATGGACCGGCGTCCGGCGGGCATCACCCCGGGGTCATTAGCGGCGAGCGATTGAGATATTTATGAAATCTTTACATCAAATATATTCATTCGCGACCTTACCTTGCTCTAGCGTGGACGGCTTAGTCAACCAGGTTCGGTGATTTCCGCCATAAAACGGCACGTCGCCGGCCTTACCCCCTACCGGCTTAGGAGTATGCATGAACTCCCGCTGGCACATCCCTGGAGGACGTTCGATTTCGCGCTGGCGCATCCCGCTGGCGGTCGCCGCCTTGACACTGGGCCCGCTGGGAGCGGCAGCCGGCAGCGCCAACGCTGCCACGGCCGCCACGCACCCCGGCACTACGCACACCCGTCCCGGCGGCGCGGTGGGCGGATTCCAGCCTGGCGGCCTGGTCAAACAGCACACCGGCTCATCCGCCGCCGCGCACGGCGTCAGGAACGGCACGACGAGCACCAACTGGTCGGGTTACGCGGTGACCGGCTCCGGCAACGCCTTCAACAGCGTCTCGTCCAGCTGGACGGAGCCCGCCGCCACCTGCAACGACGGCGGCACCGAATACGCCGCCTTCTGGGTCGGCCTGGACGGTTACAACAGCAATTCCGTCGAGCAGACCGGTACCGACTCGGACTGCGACGGCGGGTCACCGGATTACTACGGCTGGTATGAGATGTATCCCGCCGACCCGGTGTACTTCACCAATCCGGTCGCACCTGGCGACAGCATGAGCGCGTCGATCACGGTCAGCGGGAACAACTACACGCTGAAGCTGACCGACAGCACCCAGGGCTGGACCCAGACCGAAAACGAGACCGGGAGCGGCCTGGCCGACTCCTCCGCTGAGGTCATCACCGAGGCACCCTCCTCGTCGTCGGGCCCGCTCCCGCTCGCCGATTTCGGCGCGATCAACTACTCCGGGTCGACCGTCGACGGGACCTCGATGGGATCGATGAATCCGACGTCGATCACCATGGCCGGCGGCAGTGGTGACCAGCTGGACTCCACGAGCGCGATAGACGGGTCCGGTGATTTCAGTAACACCTGGCAGGCAGGGAGCTAACCGCGGCCACGCTCGGCGCGGCCCCCGGCGGTCTGATGGCCTCCGGGGGCCGCACGCGTAGGGGCGCCGGCGGACGCGCCCCAATCTCGGCCCGACCATAATCGGTGCCGCCGTAATCGGTACTGGAAGAAAATCACGCCCTCCGGACCGGGACCGGGCCATCCGGGTCCGTTACCGCGAGGTGGTGGCTTCGTCTCCGACCTGCCCGGACGGAAGGCGCTCGGGGCGCCACATCGCGAACCGCGTTCGAGTGGCTCTCGCGGGCCATTCCCGGGAACATCATCGGCCGCAGCCCCGCCGGAGCCACCGGAACGGCGGGACGACATGGCTCTGCCATGGTTTTCCCCTTCACCCGGCTCGCGCCGCCCGCCCAGCGGCGGTAGCCGCGGACCCTGATCGGGGCCCTGCTCCGTGGAAGAATCACCCCTGGCTGCCGCCGGGGTCTGCGGCAGTAGCCGCAGGCGGCTAAGGGTATGGCGGCTTGAAGGCTATGGCGGTGCCATATGCCATCCAGAAAATGGATGTCTCTACGATGCCGGTTATGCTTGATGAAACATCGGCAACGGATTCCAGCCGGATGCCGACAATGGCGTCATAGTCATGCTCGGCGGCCCAATCCTTCATTTCCCCGACAGCGTCTTCGACATTTTTTCCCGAGCCCCACGTCATCATGCGCCGGTCCACCGCATAATCAAGGCCGGGAATCGTTTCGGTAGTAGAAGTCCTGATTTTCCTCGAGCGCGGCATGCGGTGCATGGTGGCACGGTGCGATGCGCTCTGCAATAGTTGGCAGGCCGGCGGATAGTAGAGAACACCGAGGATCCTGCCCGTCGGTCACCCGCCCTCTCCCAGGTGACGGGCCGCTCATCTCGGATGAGAAGGTAGGCGGCAACTGTCACTACTTAGAGTATAATACACTTAACCTTAAGTGACAGTTTGGCTTAGCGTCGGTCCTCGGCCGGGGGAGGAACGACCCCGGAGCGCCCCGACGCGTGTTGATCGGCTGCTCGGCGCTGCAGGCGCCTTCCGGCCAGTCTGGGGATGGTCGACGTGGTCAAGCCGACAGGGAATGGGCAGGCGGCCCCCGGGCGGACTGAGGACACGGCTGAGGCGGGGACTGACGCTGAGCGCCACGCGGACCGGGAGGCCCCGGAGCGGCCCGAGGTGGCGGATGACGTCTCGCGCCGCAAGGCCCGGGAAGCTCTGGAACGGAGGGAACAATTGCAGGCGCAGGCTCAGCGCCTGGAGAGCCTCGGCCAGCTCGCAGGCGGGGTCGCACATGACTTCAACAACCTGCTCGCCGTGATCCTCAACTACGTCTCCTTCGTCTCCGAGGAAGTCGCCGCCGCCACGGCCGCGGCGGGCCCGGAACCGGCCGCGCACCTGAAAGCGGCCGGGGCCGACCTCGCGCAGATCAAGAAGGCCGCCGAACGGGCGGCCGGGCTTACCCACCAGTTGCTCGTCTTCGCCCGGCGCGACGTGATCCGGCCGCAGGTTCTCGACCTCGACAACGTCATCACAACGGTGGAGGAAATGCTGCGCCGGACCATCGGAGAGCACGTCGAGCTGGTCACCTCGCTCGCCGGTAACCTCTGGCCGATCCTGGCCGACCCGGGCCAACTGGAGCAGGTGCTGGTGAATCTCGCGGTCAACGCGCGCGACGCCATGCCAGCTGGCGGCACGCTGACCATCGACACATGCAACATCACCGTGGACGCCGACACCATCGCCGGGGGGTCTATGGCGCGCAAGGGCCGCAACGTGCGACTGCGGGTCAGCGACACCGGCACCGGAATGTCTGCCGAGGTTGCGCAGCACGTATTCGAGCCGTTCTTTACCACCAAGCCCGGCCGCGGCGGAACCGGTCTCGGCCTGGCCACCGTCTACGGAATCCTCACCCAGGCCGACGGGAGCATCCGGATCTACTCCGAACCCGGTGCGGGCACGACCTTCACCATCACGCTGCCCGTCACCGCGGAGGCCGTCATCCCGATCACGGAGTCCGTGCCTTACCAGCGGGCACCGAAGGGAGAGACCGTCCTGATCGTTGAGGACGAGGAAGCGCTGCGCGAGGTGACCAGGCGTATCTTCGCCCGCAACGGCTACAGGGTGATCACCGCAGCGAACGGCCTGGATGCCCTGCGCATTGCCGGCGGCTACCCGGGCGAGATCCACCTGCTGGTCACCGACGTGGTCATGCCGCGCATGCTCGGCAAGGAGGTCGCGGAGAAAATGCGGCTGATCAAGCCAGAGATCGAAGTAATGTTCATGTCCGGCTACGCCCGGCCTGTCCTGGCCTCCCAGGGCAGGCTCGACCCCGGCGTGGCCCTGATGGAAAAGCCGTTCTCCGAGGCTGACCTGATGGCCACGGTCGGGCAGGTACTCAACGGCCACTTCCAGGGGTTCACGACCATCCCGGGGACGCCCGCCTGACGTCGGTGACCGTCCCGCCGCCGGAAACGGCGGCATGGGGTCCCCTGTTGACGGCATGTCACGCTCGCTGCACGATCGGAGAAAGGGAATCAGGTGGGAACTAACTGATCATTCTCCGGGAATTCTTGATCGTCAGCGCTGATGTGGACACCCCTCCGCCGGGAGCCAAGCGAATGCCCAGGCGGCCAGGGTTGTCGATCCCCGGAGGCTGACCGTAGGGGTGCCGTATGCCGATCGAGTCGGTCGAGCAGGAGATCCAGGATGCCCACGCATCCCTGGCCGAGTCGGCCGCGATGGTGCGAGACCACCATCGGCACTACCTGGACGGCGTTACCGCTGCGGATGAGGAGTGTGGCCAGCCACCCTGGCGCACAGGGACACGGCGGCCGGCCGGGCCGTCCCGGGGCCCGGCCGGCCGCGATCTGCTCGGCGCCGTGACGGCGCTGACGGCTGCGCATCCATGGGCGCTGGGCGGCTTCGATGACCAGGCGTGGGATACCTATCAGCCTGCGCTGGACGCACCGCCGCCGGATGGGCTGCGGGTCGGCGTGCTGCGGGCGACGCAGGGGAAGACGCAGGGGAAGGGGCTGCCGCCCCTGCCCGCGGTGGCGCGGTTCGCCCGGCACGGTCATCTTCTGATCACCGAAAGCGGGTTCGTAGCTGGGGCGCGATCGCTGTTGCAGGCGCTCACCCTGCGGCTGGCGGCAGCCACCGTGCCGGGCACGTTACGGCTGGCGCTCGCCGATCCCGTGGGGCAGGGCCGGTACCTGAGTGCGTTCCTGCGGTTGCCAGCGCAGATGCGGGTGGGGAACGCGGTCGCGGCCGGGCCGGCGGACATCGAAACCCTGCTGGCGAAGCTGACCGATCACGTCGTGGAGGTCACCCAGACGAGGCTGACCAATGTGTACGACTCGGTAGAGGCCTACAACGCGGGCGCCACCGGGGCAACGGTTCCCTACCACGTCCTGGTCCTGGCCGGCTTTCCGGCCGGGGTCAGCGACCGGGCTGCGGAGCTGCTTGGCCAGCTGGCCGGCAACGGGCCCAGAGCGGGCCTGTACGTCCTCGCCACGCTGGACCCCCGGCTGGAGATGCCCCGGGGCTTCGACCTGGCCGCCCTGACCGCATCGGGGACCAGCCTGGGCCTGGATGATCATGGGAGGCTTGCCTGGGACGACGCGGATTTCGGGCCGGCCGTGATCGAGCCGGACCAGATGCCGGCGGCGACGCGCGCCAACCCGTGGCTGGACGCGGTCGGTGCTGCCGCCAGCTCCGCCTCACGGGATCTTCCCTTCGCGCGGATCGCGATCCCCCCGTCGCAGCGCTGGGCCCATGTCACCACCGACGGCCTGGACGTGCAGATCGGCGTAGACAGCAAGGGTGAGCCGCAGCACTTCGTTATGGGCGTCCGCGGTGTGCACCACGGTCTGGTCGGCGGGGATGTCCGGATGGGCAAGACCAACCTGCTGCACGTGCTGATCAGCCAGCTCGCCCTCCGGTACCCGCCGGAGGAACTGGAGCTGTACCTGCTTGACTTCAAGGAGGTCGAGTTCGACGCCTACCTGACCGAACGGCTGCCGCATGCCCGGGCCATCACCTCTCGTACCGACCGCGAGTTCGGGCTGAGCATGCTGCGCCGCTTCCATGACGAGATCGACCGGCGGGCCCGGCTGTGCCGTGAGGCGAAGGTCACCGACCTGCCCGACTACCGCCGGGAGACCGGGCTGGTGCTGCCCCGGGCATTGGTGATCATGGACGAGTTCCAGGTGCTGTTCAGCGAGGAGGACCGGCTCGCCAGAGAGGCCGCGCGCCTGCTGGCTGACATCGCCAAACGCGGCGCGGCGTTCGGCCTGCATCTGCTGTTCGCCACCCAGTCGCCCGGCGGCCAGCTGGCCGCATATCTGCGGCCTGTCTATGAGCAGATGGCGCTGCGGATTGCCCTGGGCTGCACGCAGCCGAGCGTGTCCCAGGCGATCCTCGGCGAGGGCAACGACGCCGCTACCAAGCTGATCTGGGCGGGGGACGCGATATACAACGACCGCCGCGGCGAGGGCGCCAACCCGGTCATGCGGATCGCGATGCTGCCCACCCGGGAGCGGCTGCAGCTGATCGGGGTCATCCGGGTGCTCGCGGCCGGCCGGGAGTACCCCCCACCAGCCAGCTTCGACCCCGACGCGCCCGCGGACTTCGCCGCCCACCGCGCGTGCGCCATCTTCGCTTCCGGGCCCCGCCCGTGGCGGGCCCCGGGGGATGCCGTGGAGGCGTGGCTGGGTGAGGCGATCGAGATCAAGCCCGCCACCACCGCGACGTTTGAGCGTTACACCCGGTCCAACCTGCTCATCGTGGGCGGCGAGGAACACGGTCATGGGCTGCTGCTGGCCACCCTGCTCAGCGCCGCGGTCCAGTGTTCCCCGGCGGACGTCTCGTTCACGATCGCCGAGTTCACCCGTCCGTCGTCGCCGTTCCACGGGTTCTTCGCCCCGGTGCGGAACCTGCCTCACCCGGTGCGGATCGCTGACCGCCGGACGGCCGAGGCGGCGCTGGACGCGGTCATC
This sequence comes from Actinomycetota bacterium, assembly GCA_003164955.1. Lineage (GTDB taxonomy): Bacteria > Actinomycetota > Actinomycetes > Streptosporangiales > Streptosporangiaceae > Bog-532. The sequence continues at coordinate 11,532 of PLRW01000039.1, read as the reverse complement.
GCCGACCTGGACGCCCGGCTGGCCGACCCGGACGGAACCGTCCAGCCTGAGCGGTTTTTCCTCATCGCCGGGATGCACCGCTGGCAGGAACTGCTCGCCGAGGGCGACTACGGCCGGCTGAGCGATACCTCGGTCCGTCTCATCCGCCTGGCCGACCGAGGACCGGACGTCGGCATTCACCTGGTGGCCTGGACCGACAGCTACTCCACCGCCGAACGGGCTCTCCGCCGGGCGGGCATCACCCATTTCGGCCTGCGTGCGGCACTCCGCATGTTGTCACCTGCGGAAAGCGACTCGCTGCTGGGGGTATCCGCCGCCGCCGGGCTGGACGACGACCGCGCCCTGTACCGGGAAACCGAGTGGCCGATCGAACAAGTCGAGAAGTTCAAGCCGTACTCGATGGCATCCCTCCTGGCCTTCGCCCAGGGTGCCTTCTGGAGCGCAGCATGACGGAGCAGGAACGTACCGCCGCGCCGGCCACGGCCGCGTCCCCTTACCTGGCCCTCCGCCAGGCGGTCCGGCCGGCCATCGTCGCTCACTGCCTGCTGGCTGGGGACCAGGAACGAGCGGGAAAACTGGCCGCAGAATGCGAGGAACTTCTCCTGCTCACCCGGGAGCTACTGAAAACCGCCGGGCAGATCCACGTCCTCGCGGCGGAGCCCGGCGCCGAAGTTCCCCATGAGCATGGTGGTGACCGGCAAGCTCAGATCCTGGACGCTTACGCCGACGCTGGCATGCTCTGGGCGAAGGTGGTCGGCGCTACTGTGGCCCTCGCCAGGATGCTCCTTGACCGGGGCGACTGGGATGAAGTGCGGCGACTGGCGGCGTTCTTCGCCACCGCCGGAGAAGACAACGCGGCTGCATACCTGCGGGCCGAATTGGGTAAGGCAGCATGGGAGAATTATCGAGGGCAGCTGCACGGTATCAGTAACATAATGCCGCCCGGCGAGATCAGGAGAACCATCCATGTGCTGCGGGCGATACTGTGTGAAGTCCCAGCAGACTTCGCGGGCCGGGATGCGAAGGTTAACCGTCTCCTGCCGCCCCTGGCCGCCTCTATTCACGCGATCATGAAGAGCCGGGATATCCAAGTACCGTATGACAGCCGGGTCGAGCATATCGCCACCGGCGGAGTCGCAAGTTACCCGGATATCGTTAAGCAGAGCCTCGATGAACTTTCCGCTGAATTCGAGGGTCTCTATAGGTGATCAGGGGTAGGCCAGAAGTAGATCGCCGAGGTTGTCTCACACAGGAGAATCTGCATGGCTGGGGTCATCAACGACATTGAGGCGCTGCAAGAATTCAGGGCCCGTCTCATCCAGTTCAACCTGGACCTGGCCGAGAGCTTCGCGGCCATGCGGGGCCATTGGCGTGAGCTCGGGGACGTCTGGCGGGATGACATGTACCAGTTGTTCGGCGAGGCATTAGAGGAGGTCACTCCGGGCATCGAGATCTACCTGACGGCGACCGAAGCCCACGAAGCGCACCTCGCTGCCCTCATCGAGCAGCTCCGCGGCTACCTGGAGGTAGGTTACGGGGTGAGCCGGCGTGATGAGAGTTCGCGCCGCGAGGCGAAACGGCGTGACGAGGATTCACGCCGCAAGGTGAGCCAGCGTGACCAGAATTCACGCTGACATCGACGCGCTGAAGGAACTCCATCACGCGCTGGTCCGGTTCCGGTGTGCCCAGCGTGACATGGTGGATCAGGGCGATGACAGGATCGAGGCGACCCGCGCGTCACTGGAGGCCAAGGCCGGCCGCTGGCAATCCCGGCTGGAGCAGGCCCGCGCGGAACTCGGTGCCTGCCAGTTCCGGGCCGCCCAGGCGGCCGCGGGGGAGGACCGCCCGGTCGACTGCTCCGGCTACGCCGGGGCGGTCAGCGAGGCTGAGGAACGACTGGAGCGCATCCGCCTCTGGCAGTACCGGGTCGATCAGGAAGCCAGCGAGTTCCGCGGCATCGCCATCCGGTTCCGGAACCTGCTGGAGATTGACCTGCCGCGCACGGAAGGTCATCTGCTGGCTCTCATCGCGAGCCTGGATGGCGCGCGCCGCGTTCAGGCCCCCGGCTCGTGATGCCCGGTCTGCCGGACCAGGACGGCTATCACCAGTTCCGGCTGCTCGAGGACGCCTGGGACAGTGCCGTACAGCACTGGCACGATGACGTGCTCCGCGACTTTGATACCCACCACTGGACACCGCTGCAGGCAGAATCCCGGCTGTACCTGGATGCCCTGCGCAAACTGATGGAAGTGCTCAGCGTGGCCGAGCATGACACCGAGTGGTGAACCGGCCATGGCCCTTATCGGGCATTGGCCAAGCTCTCGCTCAGGCCAGGAAGGGCTCCGCCCCGGACGGCTGGGGTGACCCCGGTGCATTCAGGTAGGTCAGGCACGCAGCCGGCTCCACGGCGGCCAGCACCAGATCGCCGAACACGGAGCGCTCAGCCGACACGCTGAACAGGTGAGAATGAGCGGGTTTGCCGGTGGCGCCGTCGATGATGGTGACAAACCCGGTGAAGGCAATCGTCTCTATCACCTCGGGCGGGGTGGCGCTGAAGATCTCATGCAATGTGCGCAGCGCTACACAGGATATGAGGCGCTTATAGCGCTGCGCTATCTCGTTTTGCGGCCGCCGCACCGGTTCAGTGACATCGCGCGCTTTGAAGTAACGGTAGGCACGCACCGGTGGTACGACTTGCTGCGGCGGAAGCCCGAATTCCACCACGACCTCCCGGTCATCCGGGTGGTAGGCAACCTGATGCTCGCGCGGAAAGCCATCTGGATACCGGGAGGTATCAAGGATGCGGCCGGTGAACCATTCCACGGACTCGGGATCGCCTGCCGCGAATGCCGCTCGGCGGCGACTGATATTTGCGTTCTGCGCCGCCGCTCTCGCCCGCTCCCGCGTGACATTCTCGTGGTACCGGGCCTTGGCCATGGTAAGTCCCTGCTGCCGCTGTGATTCTTGCTGCCAATGTTCGGCCTGAGCGGCCGCGAACATCGCCTGGGCCTGCGTCATCTGGCCCCGGTATCGTGCGGCCCCGCCCAGGAGGCGACGAAGCCCTCGCGGTTCGGCAGGCGCGAAATGGCTCCAGTCCGGAGCGGGAACAGCGAGGCCCAGCGTGCCCGGATCGAATCGCGGTGTTCCCGGGGACGACATGAGCCGGGTGAAGCTCAACGGCGGGAGGGCCAGGACACTCGTCAGGATCTCATCGAGCGTCCTGATCTGCCGCTCGATCTCGGCGGTCCTCATCTCCGCTGCCTTCTCCTGAGAGTCAAGATGCTCATGCTGGCGGGCCTTTTCCCGCCCCCTGGCCTGTCGTGCCTGTTCCCGCGCCAGGCGGTTATCCTCCTGGCGTTGCGCCGCCAGGCGGCGCTCCCATTCCGGAAGACTCCCCATACGCGCCATGAGCTGCCACTCTCCTGATCGGTGTGACGACAGCTACTAATGACGATAAACGAGCCCAGATATCATGAAAAGGCTGGTCCTCTGTTCCCGGCGGTCGCCGCCCGGCAGGCCCCGTGACTCTGGCCGAACTATGCTCGGGCTATCGTGACAGGTACAGAGGGGAGCACGATGTCATCAACGTCAGAGCCTGTGCACCTCAACAATCATCACCGGAATACCCTGCGCCAGATCTTCCAGCATCCCGTGAGCCACAACATCGAATGGCATTCGGTCGTCTCGCTGCTGGAAGCGGTCGGCTCGGTCGTGCAGAACCACGATGGCACGGTTGCCGCCACTGTCGGATCCGAGACCGAATACTTCGAGATTCCCGCGCGTAAGGACATCGACACCGAGACAGTTGTCAACTTGCGCCGGATACTGAGCAGCGCCGGGTACGGCACCGGGGCCGGGGACATGGCCGCCAGCGGCCAGGAGGATTGACGGCTTTCAGCCTGTCCGCCGGGCCCCCCTGTCCGCCCGGCGCCCCTGTCCGCCCGGCGGCGCGGCAGTCCCGCACCCGCCACGGCGCCGCCATCTCAGTGTGTCATTCCCGTGCCGCCGTCCCGCTTCCCGGCAGCCAGGGGTAGCGCTCGGTGTCCTGCGCGGCGTAGTCGGGATCCAGGTAGATGAAACAGCGCTGAATCTTCCAGTCGCGGATCTCGAAGACATCGCACCAGCGGCCGGCACCCCATTCCGGCACGCCGGCCCGCCAGGGGCCGTCACGATGCTCGCCGTGGCTGGTGCCCTCGCAGACGACCACGTCGCCAGAGACGACCCAGTTGAAGTGGGAGTAGTGGTGGACGATCGACTTCAGAGTGCCGCCCACGTCAGCGAACAGGCGGCCGATGCTCTCCTTGCCCGTGGCCAGGCCCCACTTCGGGAAGTACACCTGAGCATCTTCGGCGAACAGGTCGAGAATGCTGCCGCCGGTGGACGTCACACCACCGTTGTCGAACGCCTTCAGGTACTCGATGGCGACGGATCTGCGTTGCTCGTCCGTCATGACCTGAACGGTCAGCGCCATGGTTGACCACCTCCGTGTCGTTGATAGGAGACTGAAAGGACGGGGCCCCCGGGGGCGGGCAAGGCCGGCATAGCCGGACGTGCCGCATTCAGGTGCCGGTCCCGATTATGACCCGCTCGGATGAGACAGGCCCAGCATGAGCCGCCTGCTCCGGGGGCCCCATCCGACTGTTGCGGCGGCCCGCTGGTGATGCGGGCTAGTCCGCGCTGCTCGACGAGGGCGCTGGCTTGGTGACGCAGGTCGGACAGGACTTCGATCTGGGCAGCCTCCGCCGCCTCGGCCTGAACATGGAGGGGGTGTCCGTCCTGCCGGGCGCCTCAGCCACGTTCCTTATCGACCAGTTCCCGGACGGCAGCCGATCATTTAGGTCCGTCCTCGGGGTCGCCGCCGATCCCCGTTTCGACTTGTTCCCATCATCCTATTTTAGGGCGAAATTCATACATCTAGGGAGCGCGCCGCCCCGGCAGCAATTGGCCTGGCTGAAATTTCTCAGTGACAAGGGATGCCGTGCCGAGGTCTCGGTCGACATGTTTGAGCTTTTTGTGGCGACCGAGCCGGATACCTGCCGTACCACCTGTGATCGCGCGGACCTCGTGTTCCTGAACGAAGTGGAATACCGCGGTCTTTACGAAGGAAAATCGCATCCACGAGCGCCAACGATTCTCAAGCACGGACCGCGCGGCGCGGAATTCATCGCGGACGGCATGCGGCATCGGATCCCGGCGCTTCCCGCCGACGAGGTGGACCCGGTCGGAGCCGGGGAGATACTTGCCGGAGTGTTTCTCGCCCTGCGTGCCCGGGGGCTGCCGGAAGACCGCGCCCTGACCTATGCGGTCGCCTCGGCGACTAGATCGGTCACCGAATTCGGGGTGGCCGGCCCCGGTTTGAGCCGGATGCTCCAGTGCGTGCGGGACGAAGTGGGATCCGGGGCCCGGCCGCGCTGAGGATGCTGATCGGCGGTGCTTGTTTCACCGCGTATTTTTCCCGATGCGGCGAGAGGTGTTCCCGGTCTGAACGGGAGGCGGGGGAAGGCTGTGGCCGCGGGCGCGCCGGCCTGGTCATCGCAGCGCGGCGATGTCCGGTGCGCCGAGCCGTGCGGCCTCGGCCGTGTCGTCGTCGGGCTTGGTCTGCGAATCCCGTTCGGCCCGCACGCGCGCCAGGTAATGATCGATCTCCCGCTGCTTCTGCTCTTCGTCCCATTTCAGGACGTCTGCGATGAGCGCGGCCACGACAGGGGCGGCGGTGACGCCACGGTCCCAGGACTCGATCGAAATCCGCGTGCGCCGGGCCAGCACATCGTCCAGATGACGGGCGCCCTCGTGGGTGACCGCGTAGCGTGCCTCAACCCGCAGGTAGTCGTCCGCGGCGGGCAGCGGCTGAGCCAGCGACGGATCCTCCCGCAGCATGGCCAGCAGGTCATGCACGCAGGATCCATAACGGTTCAGCAGGTGCTCGACGCGGGCCGGGTGGATGCCGGCGGCCGACGCCAGCGCCCGGCGCTGATTCCACAGCGCCCGGTAGCCATCCGCACCGAGCAGCGGCACCTGATCCGTGCAGGACTCGGGGACCCGGTTGTCCAGGGCGCGGGCCGCCTCGTTGACCGCGTCGGCCGCCATCACGCGGTAGGTGGTGTACTTGCCGCCGGCCACGACGACCAGGCCAGGAACCGGGTGACCCACCACGTGCTCACGCGACAGCTTCGACGTCGACTCGGACTCACCGGTCAGCAACGGCCGCAGGCCGGCGTAGACGCCCTCGACATCCTCCCTGGTCAGCGGCGAGTTAAGCACGGAGTTGACGTGCTCGAGCAGGTAGTCGATGTCCCGGGAGCTGGCCGCGGGGTGCGCTTTCTCCAGCGCCCAGTCGGTATCGGTGGTCCCGATGATCCAGTGCCGGCCCCAGGGAATGACGAACAGCACGCTCTTCTCGGTCCGCAGGATGAGCCCGGTATTGGACTGCAGCCGGTCCCGGGGCACGACGAGGTGAATGCCCTTGGAGGCCCGCACGTGGAACTGGCCGCGGGTATCGGCGAGGGCCTGGGTGTCGTCGGTCCACACGCCGGTGGCGTTGATGACCTGCCGGGCGCGCACCTCGAAATTGCGGCCGGTCTCCAGGTCGGTCACCGTGGCGCCGGTCACCCGCTCACCCTGCCGCAGGAAGCCGGTGACCTGGGCGCGGTTGGCCGCGTGCGCACCGAACGAGACGGCGGTCCGTACGACGGTCAGCGTGTGCCGGGCATCGTCGACCTGGGCGTCCCAGTACTGTATGGCACCGGTCAGGGCATCCTTGCGCAGGCACGGAGCCTCGCGCAGGGCCCCCTTGCGGGTCAGGTGCCGATGGTGCTGGAGCCTGTGCGCCGTCCCCGAGGTGAACGCCATCGCGTCGTACATCGCCACCCCGGCGCCCACGTACTCGCGTTCCCAGTGGTGCTGCAGCGGATACAGGAACGGCACGGGCCGCACCAGGTGCGGGGCAATGCGATCGAGCAGCAGTCCCCGCTCGTGCAAGGCCTCCCGGACGAGGCCGAAGTCGAGCATCTCCAGGTAGCGCAGGCCGCCGTGGATGAGCTTGCTCGACCGGCTGGACGTCCCGCTGGCCCAGTCCCGCGCCTCGACGATCGCCGTCGTCAGCCCGCGCGTCACCGCATCGAGAGCAGAGCCGGCCCCCACGACGCCACCGCCGACGACCAGAATGTCAACTTCGTGCCCGGTCATCCGGGCGATCGCGTCCTCTCGCGCCGCGGGGGACAGTTCCGCGGAGGACAGTTCCGTTACCACGAGATCAGCCGACCTCCACCCAGTTCAGCGTGCGCTCTACCGCCTTCTTCCAGCCCGCGTAACCATCCGCGCGCTGCTGCTCATTCCATTCTGGATCCCAGCGCCGGGATTCGTTCCAGTTGACCTTCAGCTCGTCGGTGTTCGCCCAGAATCCGGTGGCCAGCCCGGCCGCGTAGGCGGCCCCGAGCGCGGTCGTCTCGGCCACGACGGGCCGGCTGACCGGCACGCCGAGAATGTCGGCCTGCAACTGCATGCACAGGTTGTTCGCCGTGACGCCGCCGTCGACCTTCAGGACCTCCACGTGCACACCGGAATCCTGCTCCATGGCCTCACTGACATCACGGCTCTGGTAGCAGATCGCCTCCAGCGTGGCCCGGGCGAGGTGGGCGTTGGTGTTGAACCGGGACAGGCCGACGATCACGCCGCGAGCGTCGCTTCGCCAGTACGGCGCGAAGAGCCCGGAGAACGCCGGGACGAAATAGATGCCGCCGTTGTCGGGCACCTGGCGGGCCAGCGATTCCGTCTCGGCCGCGCCGGAGATGATGCCGAGCTGGTCACGCAGCCACTGCACCGCCGATCCCGTCACCGCGATCGAGCCCTCGAGGGCGTAGATGGGCTTCTGGCGGCCGAATTTGTAACACACGGTGGTCAGCAGCCCGTTCTTGCTGCGCACCAGTTCCTCGCCGGTGTTGAGCAGCATGAAGTTGCCGGTGCCGTAGGTGTTCTTGGCCTCCCCGACGCCGAAGCACACCTGGCCGACCGTCGCGGCCTGCTGGTCACCGAGGTCGCCGGTGAGCGGCACGTCCCGGAGCGAGGCGAGCCCGCGGATCTCGCCGTAGCCGTCCGGGTCCGAGGACGGCCGGATCTCCGGCAGCATCGCGCGCGGGATGTTGAAGAAGCCGAGCAGTTCGTCGTCCCAGTCCAGCGTCTCCAGGTTCATGAGCATCGTGCGGCTGGCGTTCGTCACGTCGGTCACGTGCGAACCGCCGTCAGGGCCGCCGGTGAGATTCCAGATCACCCACGAGTCGGTGTTGCCGAAGATGGCGTCGCCGTTCTCGGCGGCCTCGCGCACCCCGTCGACGTTCTCCAGGATCCACTGGATCTTCCCGCCCGAGAAGTACGTCGCGGGCGGCAGGCCGGCCTTACGCCGGATCACGTCGCCGCGCTCATCGCGGTCCAGCGCGCTGGCGATGCGGTCCGTCCGGGTGTCCTGCCAGACGATCGCGTTGTGGTACGGGCGCCCGGTCTTGCGGTTCCACACGACGGCCGTCTCGCGCTGGTTCGTGATCCCCAGCGCGGCCAGATCCGAGGCCCCGAGGCCGGCGTTGTTCAGTGCGGTCTGGATGACCGTCTGGGTGCGGGACCAGATCTCGACCGGATTGTGCTCCACCCAGCCGGCCCGCGGCAGGATCTGCTCGTGCTCGAGCTGATGCTTGGCCACCTCGTTCCCGGAGTGGTCGAAGAGCATGAACCGGGTGCTGGTGGTGCCCTGATCGACGGCGCCGACGAAATCTGGCATGACCGCCTCCTTCTGCGTGGAATCGGGCCGGCGGCACCGCCGGCCGGGGGCTGGCTACGCGCCGGTGCCGGACTTGTCGGGGACCGGGGTCTCCTCGATGGGCCCGCTGACGTCTTCCTGCAGCTTCAGCCGGGCGTGCAGCACGTCGCCGACGAACAGGTCATAGATGATGACGCCGACGACGCCCCCGATGAGGGGCCCCACGATGGGTATCCAGAAGTAGTTGCTGAAGTGGAAGCCTCCCGTGCCGGTGTATGTCCCGGGGAGGGCCACCTTTCCCCACCCGGCGACCCAGGCGAAGAGCCGGGGCCCGAGGTCACGGGCCGGGTTGATGGCGTATCCCGCGTTCGCTCCGAAGGAGGCCCCGATCGCCGCCACGATGAAACCGATGATCAGCGGCCCGAGGTTCGCGCCGACCGGCGTGTTCCGGGCGTCGATGACGGCCACGACGAGCAGCACCAGGAAGGCCGTGCCGACGATCTGGTCGATCAGCGGCCCGCCCACCGAACCGTGGAAGTAGGGAGCCGGGAACGTAGCGAAGATCGAGTAACTGGCCAGCGCGCCGCCCCCGCTCTTCGGCGTATGCGCTGCGAGGTTGTACGCCTGGATCGCGGGGTTGTACACCCAGAACACGAGGGCGGCACCGACGAAGGCGCCGAACACCTGAGCGAACCAGTACGGCACCACCTTCCGCCAGGGGAAGTTGCGCCGCACGGCGAAGCCCAGCGTCACCGCCGGGTTGAGGTGCGCCCCGCTGACGCCGCCCGCCACCCAGATGGCGAACGCGACGGCGAACGCCCATCCGAACACGATCAGCAGCCAGTCGCCGGCGCCGACGAAGATCGTGGTCGGCGTAGCGGTACGCCCGGAGCCGGGCAGGGCGGCCACAGCCATGGCCACCACCCCGTCACCGAACGCGATAATGACGAAGGTGCCGAGGAATTCGGCCATCAGTTCGCCGGGCAAGCCGGCGATGCGGCCGATGGTGCGGCCTTCGCCTCTCGCCAGCAAAGGGGTTATATCGGACATCCGTGTCCCCCTAGCCTGTTTCCGGGCAGCTAGTCGCAGCTCGGCTATCAGCAGGAAATGATCCCTAAGGCCCTAAAAGTGAACTTACGTTGCCGATGTACAGACGGCAATGTTTCTGCCGCGTAAATTTCAATTGATACTGCTGTGAACTACTGGTGCTTTTGTGAGCTGGAGTGATCAGCCTGCTCGCAACAGGGCCTTCACGGCCGGGATACGGCCGGCCGCCATGGACAATTCGGTCACGCCCAGCTCCGCCAGCCGGGCCGCGTAGCGCTCATCGGCCGCCAGCTCGCCGCAGACCGAAACGTCGGTATTGCTCCGCGCGGCGCCCGCGCAGACCTGCTCCAGCAGCCGCCACACGGCCGTGGCCGACGGATCAGCCAGCGCAGCCACATCGGGCTCGGCGCGGTCCGCGGCCATGGTGTACGCGACCAGGTCGTTGGTGCCCACCGACACGAAGTCGACCTCCGCGCCGATTTCGTCCGCGGTCAGGGCCGCGGCGGGCACCTCGATCATGACCCCGACCCGGTCCGGATGGGTGTGGGCGATTCCGCCGGCCGCGAGGGAATCGGCCGCTCGCCCGACCGCCGCACGGAAGGCGACCGCCTCCGCGGCGACGGTGACCATCGGCGCCATGACCTCGACACGGTGGCCGACCGCGGCCCGGCAGATGGCCCGCAGCTGGGTGTGCAGCACATCAGGATGGCGCAGCAGCCACCGCAGCCCGCGCACGCCCAGGAACCCGTTGCGCTGCGGGTCGAGGGCCAGGGCCCGCATGGGCTTGTCGCCGCCGACATCAAGCACGCGGACCACCACGGGCCGTTCCCCCAGCACCCCGAAGATCTCCGCCAGCTGGGCGGTCTGGGCGTCCTCGCCCGGCAGTTGCGGGAGGTCGAGCATCAGCAGTTCGGTCCGCAGCAGGCCCACACCGTCGGCGCCGGCGGCCACCGCGGCCCGGGCGCAAGGGATGACCAGGTCCCGGCGGCCGGNNGCCCGCGCCTCGGCCGCCGACCCGATGTTGGCCGCGACCCGGATGGGCCGGCCCCGGTACTGCACCGGGGCGGCGGCAAGCTCGCGCGCACGCGCGCTCCGCTGCGCGGCCGCCGCCACCGCTTGCTGGCGCTCGGCGAGGTCAGGTGGGTCGGCCTGAACCGTGCCCTCCGTGCCGTCGACGTCCAGGACCGCTCCGGGCGGGAGGTTTTCCAGGTCGCGCGCGGCGCCGAGGACCATGGGCACGCCGAGGTTACGGCTCACCAGCACGGCATGGGCCGTCGGCGAGCCCCGGGACAGGGCAATCGCGACCGCACCGCGTTCGACGGCCCGCGCGACCTCGCCCGGCCCGAGCTCATCGGCCACCAGGACGGCCCCCCGCAGCGCGCTGGCCGGCGGAATCCTGTCGACCACCTCGCCCAGCTCGTTCAGGACCGCCGCGCCCGCTTCGCGCACATCCGCCGCCCGGGCGGCCACGAGCTCGTCCGGGCTGGCGGCGAGCTGCTCCGCGAGCACCGTCACCGCGTGCCACCAGGCCGGCGCGGCGGCGAGGCCGCCGGCCAGGCCGCGTTCGGCCTCCGTCCACAGCTGCGGGTCGGCCACGAGCACGGCGTGCGCTCGGCTCATCGCGTCGCCGGCGGCCAGTCGCCTGGTCGCCGCCTCCAGCGCGGTGTTCAGCCGGCCGCGCTCGCGGTCCGGGCCGGAACCGGGGCGGTCCGGGACGTCCGGCACCGCCACGCGGACCG
>PLRW01000116.1 GCA_003164955.1 Actinomycetota bacterium | reverse complement strand
TGCCGGCGGGCAGCCTGCCGCGGGCCATGCACAAGGCCAAACGCGTTGAAGACAGGCGCGCCAGCCTCTGGACATGAGCCATGCTGCCGTACCGCGTCAATAAGGATGCGGCCGGCCAAGGCGATGGCTTCATCGACATCGCATCTGATCAGTAGCACCGTCGCACTCTGTAGGACCGCGGACGGTGGGCTGGGGGGCTCTTCGCGTCCGCGTTCCGCTCGCCTAGCAGCTCGTGGTGTTCCTTTGCGGCTCTGCCGGCCTGCTCAACGTCAAGCCAGTGGCTACACTTGCGCAGTGAACGTGACCCTCTCCAACCGCGGAAGCTACGTGGCACGCGCGGCTATCTGCCTGGCCCGCTCATACGAGACGGGCCGCCCGAAGAAGCTGCGCGAGATCTCCGCGGAGATGGACATCCCCCGCACCTTCGTCTCCCAGATCCTGGGGGACCTCGTCCACGCGGGCATCGTGGTCTCCTCCTTCGGCCGGGACGGCGGTCACCGGCTGGGCCGCCCGCCAGAGCAGGTGACCGTGGCGGACGTGATCGAGGCGGCCGAGGGGCCGCTGGCGTCCGGGCGCTGCGCGCTGGGCGATGGGCCATGCCGCTGGCGGGCGGTATGCCCGCTGCACGAGACCATGGCCACGGCCACCGCGTCGCTGCGCGAGACCCTCGCCTCGGCCACGCTGGCCACGCTGGCTGAGCGGGACGCGGCCATAGAATCCGGGACCTACTCCATCCCCGCCGACGCGCACCCGCACGCCGCGACGGTCGCCATCGCCGACTCCGTGCAGGTCGAACTGCCTCTGGAGGCAGTCAAGGGCCGGCTGCGGCCGGGCGGCGCCTGGCTCACCCGCCAGGCCGAGGCCTGCGACGAGGATGAGCTGCGGGTCCGGATCGGCCCGGGCGGCCCTGGCTGGCCTGACTGGGCGGGCAAGACCGTCGCCGTGCACCTCGGCTCGCCCGGCGGCGCCGGCGACCGCCTTGTGATCCCCCTGATCTGGGAGGCCACCGGCCCCGCGGGGCTGTTCCCCCGGTTCGAGGGCAAACTGGAGGTCGCTGGCCTTGACCCGGAACGGTGCGAGTTCACCCTTTCCGGGCACTACCGGCCGCTGCCCGGCCGGGCAGGCCAGATCCTCGACGACGCACTGCTCGCCCGCGTCGCCCGGGTCACCCTCCGCTCGCTGCTGCGCCGGGTCGCGCGCGCACTGGAGGAGGAGACGCCCGGCCCGAACGGGCGGCATCCTGCTGCGGCGCCCGGGCCCGGCGGTACACCCGTCGATGTCACGTCCCCGCAGGCCACCTCGCCCGGCAGTCACGGGTAAGGCCAGCACGCTCAGCAACGGCGCCTGGGCACTCGCTCCGGCCAGCCCAGGGCCTTATCTTGATAAAGCCCATCGATCCAGTATAGATTCTCAACGTTTAGCCAGAAACTATACGTCTCTCTTGATCACATCAGTGGCGGGCACCTCAGTTCCCGCGGGCCACTGTCGCGATCAGGAGTCACGCCGCTGGCAGGCGATGCTGTAGGAGCACCTGCTCACCCGGCTACCGCGTTACGCGGCGGAACCCCCGGCGCCGAGAGATGGTAGACATGACCGATCTGTTCTCGCTTCCCCTCGAATGGATCCCGGAGGGGTCCGCCGCGCTGCTTGACGCGATCCGGGACTGGGCGGACAAGCAAGTCATCCCGGTCCGCCGCCGGATCGACGAGGACTGGGAGCAGCACGAGCTCAGCCACCAGCTGCTCAGATCTCTGTCTGTCGACCTCGGCTACCAGTGGGCGGTGTGGCCGGAGGCATACGGCGGTGGCGGGATGAACGCCATCTCCTCCGCCCTGTGCACGGAGGAGATCGCCCGGGCTGACTCTGGCCTGGCGACGGCGGCGACCTGCTCGGTCTGGGCGATGACCCCGGTCATGCCGCCGCGGGAGAACCGCCATCTGATGGAGCTGTTCACGCCGAAGTTCCTGAGCACCGACGAGTGGTATGTGGGGTCGGCGGCCATCACTGACGCCCGGAGCGGTTCCGACGTGGAGAACATCGACGGCACCGGCGGCCGCTACGTGGCGACCACGGCTCACCTCGACGGCGACGAGTGGGTCGTGAACGGCCACAAGCTGTGGCCGACCAACTCCGGCGGGCTGGCGGACGTCTTCGCCGTCTTCTGCACCACCGACCCGGCGGGCGGCCCGGACGCGTTCGCGATCATCTACGTCCCGGCCGGCACGCCCGGGGTGACGCAGGGAAAGCCGTACCAGAAGGCAGGGATGGCGGGCGACTGGAACAGTGACGTCTGGTTCGACCACGTCCGGGTGCCCGCCGAGTTCCGTGCGCACGGACCCGGCGCCGACGCCGAGGCCGCACGGGCCTTCATCTCGTCGGGCAACGTTGGCACGGCGGCGCAGTGCATCGGCGTGATGCGCAACGTCTTCGAACTGCTCCGCGAGTGGTGCGACACCAGAGTGGTAGGGGGCACGCTGCTCAAGGAGCACACAATCACCGCCGGCGTGCTCGCCGACATCGTCACCGCGATCGAGACGAGCCGGTCGGAGACTTACCTGAAGGCGCGGATGCTCGACCGGCCCGACCTCTACGGCCCCCGTCACACGCCGGAAATGCTCGCCCGGACCCGGGTCACGAAACTGTTCGTCTCCGATCAGCTGACCCTCGTCGTGAACAAGGCGATGGACCTGATGGGGGCGTTCGGCTACGCGCGCGAGGGCGACCTGGAGAAACACTGGCGCGACTCCAAGATCATGAGCCTCTGGATGGGGGGCAGGGCGCTCCCCCAGCTCGACATCGCGCGGTGGTTCTTCGACGCCCAATCGTACTGAACAGGCCCGCCTGGACAGGGCCACCCGTAACGCCGCGCCGCTGCGGGTGCAGATCGCCTGAAGGCCGGTCTCGGCCAGCCATCTGCGGCCACAGCCGGGGCATGCCGCAACGGTCCCTCAACCATCTGCCGGCGCGCCGTGTCCGTAAACACTGTGACCGCGCTCACCTCACGGCGGGACTTAAGGCCCTGAATGGGTCTTTCGCCGGCGACATATCCTAGTAAATCGGTATGGTTTGTAGCTAAAGTACACATTCATTGGTTAGGTGCTGCTATGCCTTATTTCGGCGGAACGGCCGGCTGTGTTTACTTCAGGGCCTGGCGAGCGCGGGCGCCGCGGTCGGCAGCGGTGGTGTTCCTGCACGGGTTCGGCGAGCACTCGGGCCTCTACCACCGGCTGGGCAACGCGCTGGCCGCCGCGGGGATCGACTTGTGGGCCCTCGACGAGATAGGCCACGGGCTGAGCGGCGGCGAGCGGGCGGTCATCGGGTCGGCCGACGACCTGGTGGAGAACGGGTACCGGCTCACTGCCCTGGCCGAGGCGGCCGCGCCCGGCGGCCCGGTGTTACTGGCCGGCCACTCGCTGGGCGCAGCGGCCGCCGCCGTCAGCGCGTCCCGGGATCCGGGCCCTTATCGGGGCCTCATCCTTTCGGGCGCGCCGCTCTCGCCGCTGGAGTGGGTGATCGCGCTGGGCGCGGAAGGCGCCGCCGGTGACCTGGCGCTCGATCCGGCCGACCTTTCGGCGGATCCCTTCTACCTCGACGAACTGGAGAACGATCCCCTCGCCTTCACCAGCGCGGCGGGGGCGCAGACCCTGCTCGATACCCTGCCGGCGGCCTGGGCCGAGCTCCGGGAGAACTTCGGCGGCATCACGCTGCCGGTCCTGTTCGTGCACGGCGCGCGGGACCCGATCGTGCCGGTGGCCGACGCCCGTGACTGGTCGGCCCGGATCCCCGGCGGGCGGATCGCGGAGTTCGAGGGTGCCCGCCATGACGTGCTGAACGAGACGGTGCACCGCGAGGTGGCCGCCGCCATCACCGAGTTTGTCCTGTCGGTCGTAGCGCTGGCAGGAACCAGGCAACGAGCATTGGGAGGGTGAGATGGCCACCGACCGCGACACCGCCGAGCAGGCCCCGGCCGGGCCAGGAGCCGGAGACGGCGCCACTGCGGCACCAGAAGGAGAGCTGGCCCGCCGGTCAGCCAACGGCTTCGAGGTGTTCGGCCAGTCGCTGGCCGCCACCGGGCCGAGCATCGCGATCGCCGGGACGGTGGCCGTCATCTACCTGACCGCCGGCCGGGGCACGATCTGGTCTTATGTTCTGGCGACCGTCGTCGTCGTGCTGGTGGGCTACAGCATCGCCCAGTTCGCCCGCCGTACCGCAGCGGCCGGCTCGCTGTACTCCTACACGGCTTCGGGTCTGGGCCGCGGCGCCGCCTTCGCCGGCGGCTGGGGCCTTGTCTTCGGCTACGCCATCATGGCCGGCGCCTGCCTGGCTGGCTCGGCGCTGTATTTTGGCGCCTTCCTGGCCAAGTTCGGGGCCAACGCCGAGAGCCGGCCGTGGCAACTGGCCTTGCTGGTGGTCTTCCTGGTGCTCACCGTGGCGGTCCCGGTCCGTGGGGTCCGCATCTCGACCCGGGTAGCGGTAACGCTTGAGCTCGCCTCGCTGGTGGCCATCGGCGTGCTGTTGATCGCCCTGTTCGTCCACCACGGGGCACACTTTGACCTCAGCCAGTTCAAGGCCACCGGCGCCAGCACCACCGGCATCGCGCTGGGCAGCGTGCTGGCGGTGGGCGCGTTCTGCGGCTTCGAGAGCTCTGCCTCCCTCGGGATTGAGGCCCGCTCCCCGCACCGGGCCATCCCGCGCGCCGTCCTGCTCACCGTGCTGGCGGCTGGCCTGCTCTACATCATCGCCGCCTACGGTGAGGTGCTGGGCTTCGGTTCTGCGGCCTCGCTGGCCCAGAGCAGCACCCCGCTGAACAGCCTCTCCGCCACCGCAGGCGTGGGCTGGCTCGCCTACTTCCTCGACCTGGCCGTGGCCATCTCCGCGGCGGCCTGCGTGTCGGCATCGCTGAACGCCGCCGCCCGCGGCGTCTACAGCCTCGGCCGCGAAGGCATCCTGCCGGCCAGCTTCGGCCGTTCCCATTCACGGTTCAAGACACCGCACGTGGCCCTCTTCGTCCTCGCGCCGGTAGTCGGCGGCGTGCCCTTCGTGATGGTGGCCTACGGCACCTCGCCGCTCGCCATCTTCGGCTACCTCGGCACCATTGCCGCCTTCGGCTACCTGCTCGCCTACGTGCTGGTCTCCATCGCCGTCCCGTTCTTCCTGGCCCGCCGCAAGGTGCTGACCCCGTTGCCGGTGATCGTGTCCGTGCTGGCCACGGGGGCCATCGGCTACGTGGTGTACAAGACGCTCGTCCCGGTCCCGGCGGGCCCCTACAACATGTTCCCCTACATCTTCCTGGCCTGGGTCCTAATCGGGCTGGCCTGGTACCTGGCGCTCAAGCTCCGGAACCCGGCCCGCGCCGCCCAGCTCGGCACCCTCCAGGAACTGGAGACGGCCGACCTCGAGAGCCGCATCGCCGCCGAACTGACCACCCCTGAGACAGAAAGCAGCCCGTCATGACATCCTCGTCCGCTCCTGCGGCTGCTCCTGGCCCGGTTCCTTCCGGCCGGGAGCAGATAACATCGGCCGCCGCCGACCGGTCCTTGTCCGAGATCGAAGTGGCGTGGGCCGACCACCTGGGCCACACCCTGGGCAAGCGCCTGCCCGCGGCCGGCTTTCTCGACCAGGCCGCCAACGAGCGGGTCGGCTTCTGCGACGCCACGCTCAGCTGGGACGTGGTGGCGAATGTGCACGAAGGTGGCCGCCTGACCGGCTGGCACACCGGGTTCCCCGACCTGTACGCCGCGCCGGACCTCGACACGTTCCGCCTGCTGCCCTGGCGGCCGGGCGCCGGCCAGGTGCTGGGCGACATCGTGGACCACGAGGGGAACCCGGTCCGCACCGCACCGCGCACGGTCCTGCGCCGGGTCACCGAGCGCCTCGCTGAGCTCGGCTACCACGCCGAGATCGGGGTGGAGATCGAATTCTTCCTCCTGGACCTGGCGGGCCAGCCACTCGCCGCGGCGGTGCACTGCTACTCACTGGAGAAGCTGAACGAACTGGACCCCATCCTCACGTCCATCACCCAGGGGCTGGCCGGGTACCTGCCGGTGGAGGCGGTCACCAGCGAGTACGGGCCAGGGCAGCTGGAGATCAACATCCACCACCGGGACCCGATCGGCGCGGCGGACGACGCCTTCCGGCTGAAGTACGCGCTCCGTGCCCTGGCCAGGGCGGCCGGCGCCCGCGTCACCTTCATGGCCAAGCCGTTCCAGGGCCTGTCCGGAAGCTCCATGCATCTGCACGTCTCGCTGTGGCGCGACGGCGAGCCGGCCTTCGCCCCCGATGCCGGGGCGGAGAACCCGCTGATGCGCGCGGCCATCGCCGGCGTGCTGCGGCACCTGCCGGCCATCAGTGTGTTCGGCGCCCCCAGCATCAACTCCTACAAACGCTTCGAGGCACGGTCGTACGCGCCCGTCACCGCGACCTGGGGCGCTGACAACCGGACCGCCGCGGTGCGCTCGCTGGTGGAAACCGCTCCCGCGACCCGCATCGAGCTGCGGACCCCCGGCGCCGACGCCAACCCGTACTGGGCGGTCGCCGCACTGCTGGCCGCGGTGATCGCCGGCGTCGAGGACAACGAGGAGCTGGCCCCCCGCGGCTCGGGTGACCAGTACGGCACCGGTCAGCCCCTCCCCCGGACCCCTGCCGAAGCGGTCGAACTCGCCCGCGCGAACAAGCGCATCGCCGGCCTGCTGGGCGAAGACGCCGTGCACGACTACACCCTGCTCGTGGAACAGGACTGGCTGGCCTACATCACCACCGTCACCAGCTGGGAACGGGACCGCTACCTGGAGCTGGCCTGATGACCGATGCCGCGGCCCCCGGCGTGCTGGCCTCGATCGACCTGTCCGACAACGACGCGTTCGCGGACCGGGTGCCCTACGAGTGGTTCGATGCGCTGCGCCGCGATGACTCGGTGCACTGGCAGCCCGAGCGCGACGGGCGGGGCTTCTGGGCGGTGACGTCGCACGCCGACGTGGTGGCCGTGTCCAAGGACTGGGCGACGTTCTCCTCGCAGACCGGCGCCAGCGCGCTGGAGGACCTGGCGCCGGACGCCCTGGCCGCCCGGCGTTCCATGATCGACACCGACCCTCCCCTGCACACCGACCTCCGCGGCCTGGTGTCGGCGCCCTTCGCCGTCCGCCCGGTACGCGACTACGAGGGATTGGTGCGCTCGCTTACCCGCCAGGTGCTGGCCGGCGCGCTGGCCCAGGACCGCTTCGACTTCGTCGAGCGGGTCGCCGCCGCGGTGCCCATCAAGGTGCTGTGCCGCTTGCTCGGGGTGCCCGAGCACGATGAGGGCCTGCTGATCGACCTCGGTGACCAGATGATCGCCAACACCGACCCCGACCTCGCATCCGTTCTGCTGGACGGCGGGGAAAGCGAGCAGTACCGCCTCCTGCCATTCCGCACCCCCGCCGCCCTGGAGATGTTCGACTACAGCCGACGGCTCTCCGAGGCGCGGCGGCGGCAGCCCCAGCCCGACCTGGTCACCGCCCTGGTGCAAGGGACCATCGGCGGCCGCCCACTGCCGCGCCGCGAGATCGACGCCATGTTCCTGCTGCTGGTCGTGGCCGGCAACGAGACCACCCGGCAGGCCATCGCCCTGGGCGTGCAGGCGCTGATCGAGCATCCTGACCAGATCGCCATCCTGCGCAGCGCCGACGACCGCGGCTGGCGCATCGCGGTGGAAGAACTGCTCCGCTGGACCACTCCGCTGCACCATTTCCGCCGCACCGCCACCCGCGACGTCACCCTCGGTCAGTCAAAGATCGCCGCAGGCGACAAGGTCGTGGTCTGGTACACGTCGGCCAACCGGGACGAGAACGTCTTCCACGATCCTTACCGGCTGGATCTGCGCCGCTCACCGAATCCGCATACGACCTTCGGCCGCGGCGGCCCGCACCGCTGCCTGGGCGAGCACCTCGCCCGGCTGGAACTGCGCGTGCTCCTGCAGGAACTGCTGCCGGTGCTGCCCCGGCTCGAACCCGACGGCGAACCGGCCCGCATCCGGTCCAACTTCACCAACGGACTGAAACGCCTGCCCGTGCGGATCAGCTGACAGCGTGCGCCAGGGCCAAGCGCAGCGTGTAACCCCTGGAGCATGACGCGGCGACCACAGGCACGCTCCCGCTGGCGATAGAAGCCGAGGGCGCCGACACGCATCTAGCCCGGGAGGCCCGATCGGACGCTTTGCCCCCAGAGCGGCTGGGACTGCGATACCCGGGAGGCGCCAACCCGTTCGGCCCTACGAGTGTTCTCGCCGAACGAAACCGGGTATCACGGGCGCCGGCCAGGTTAGTAGCGGATACCGCCTGGGCGCACCGCAGGTAGCCCAGCACCTTGACGTTCACATCAGACCAGAACGCATCGTCGGTGCCGAGCGCACGCCGCCCAGTGAGCTGCAGATCCACCTGTCATCACCCGCTCTCGCGCCGACGGCATAGTCTCGCAGGCGTCCCCACGACATATGCCCAGGTACCCGAGCAGTCGACCTGTCCGGGCGAAGCTGGACGGCCCGCTACCCGAAAGCGTGCTGCCTGATATCGCATCGGTGAATGAGCAGCACCTGCCCTTGACGGACACGGGCGCGACGTGATTTAAGATCTTACCGATAGGAAAAGGGGGAATCATTGCGATACCTGCCTTCGGCGGAGTCACCGGGCGGGTCTACGGCAAGGCCGGCTGACGGCGCCGCCGATTCGCGTGGAACCGGTTCTCTGAGAGGATCATCGTGACAGCTATCAAGACATCGGTCGTACCGTTCGCGCTCAACGCGACGGGAACGGGGACCGCCCAGCATCTCACCGCGGCCGGCGACGCCGGGCATCAGTTCAGCACCGACGCCTACCCCGCGTTCGGCGGGAAGGACGCGGCGCCGAGCCCGCTGTTCTACGCCCTGGGCTCGCTGACCTCCTGCAATCAGGTCACTGCCACGCTGGTGGCCAGGGACCTGGGCATCAGGCTCGGCACCTGGAGCTTCGAGGTGCAAGGCGACCTGGACACCGGCGTGCTGGTGGGCGGCGCGGACGGCAACGCCAACTTCGACCGGGTGTCCGTGCGCGCCGCCGTCGAGACCGATGCGACCGACGAGCAGTTCGCCACGCTGGTCGCCGAGACCGAGCGGCGCTGCCCGGTGACTCAATTGTTCAAGCGCAGCGGTGTCGA
>PLRW01000226.1 GCA_003164955.1 Actinomycetota bacterium | reverse complement strand
GCTGCCCGCTGTGTCTGTGCCCATCAATGGTCACGCTCCCCGGTGCGGTTCGGTTTCCTTTCCGGCAGCCCCGTTTTTCCTCTTGCCGAATCGTTTCCGGCAAGTGAATATTCGCCGCCCGGCGGGCTGCCCATGGCGGCCAGTGTACGTATTGACCCAATGCCGCTAAGTTAACGATCTTGCGCAGGTCAGGCTGGGTGCCGGGGCGGATGGCCGGGGGACCGGTAGGTTGCGGTCGTGGCTGGAGCGCAGGAGCCGCTGGGCGGCCGTCTGACTGATCACATCGCGCTGGGCGTGCTGTCCGCGGCGTTCTCCCGGGATCTGATCGAGGAAGTCATCAGCGCGACGGGAAAGCGGGAGAAACGGTCCCGGCTGCTGCCCGCTCACGTGATGGTGCGGTACGTGATCGGCCTGGGGCTGTTCTTCGGGCAGGCGTATGAGGAGGTCATGCGGCAGATGACCGGCACGCTGCAGAGCCTGGGCTCCTGGGACCAGGACTGGAAGGTGCCGTCCACCTCAGCGATCACCCAGGCCCGGCAGCGGCTGGGAGCCGGGCCGCTGCGGGAGCTGTTCCACCGGGCGGCGGTGCCGGTCGCGGATCTGGGCACCACCGGGGCGTGGCTGCGCGGGCGCAGGCTGATGGCCATCGACGGGACCAGCTTCGACGTGCCGGACACCAGCGGGAACGTGGCCGCGTTCGGCAAGATGGGCAGTGGCCCCAAAGAGTCAGCATTCCCGAAACTGCAGGTCGTGTCCCTGTCGGAGTGCGGCACCCACGCCCAGGTCGCTGCCGCGATGGGATCGTGCCGCGCCGGTGAACGCGAGCTGGCCGCCGGGCTCGCCGGGCCGGTGGATGCGGGCATGCTGATCACCGCGGACTCGGGGTTTTACTCCTGGCAGCTGTGGGACCTGTTCGCCGCGACCGGGGCGGCGCTGTGCTGGCGGGCCGGCGCGTCCGTGGCACTGCCGCTGGTCCGCCGCCTGGCGGATGGTTCCTACCTTGCGCTGATCTTCGCGCCGGGCACCGCGACCGCGCGCAAGGCCGCCCTGCTGGCCGCCGCGCGCGCCGGGGAGCAAATCGATGAGGACCGGGCCCGCATCGTGCGGGCGGCGGAATACACCGTCCCGGATCGCGGCGGCGCCGATAGCGAGCTGATCTGCGTGATCACTACCGTCCTGGACCCGGCCGGGCTGACCGCGGCGGAGATGGCGTTCGCTTACCACCAGCGGTGGGAGCACGAATCCGGGCTGGACGAGATCAAGACCCACCTGCGCGCGGCCGGCGGGATCCTCCGCTCCCAGTCCCCTGACCTGGCCGAGCAGGAGATGTGGGGGATCTTGCTGGCTCATTACGCGATCCGGGAACTGATGTGCCGGGCCGCCGATCAGGCCGGGCACGACCCCGACCGGGTCAGCTTCATCCGCGCCGTCCGCATCGTCCGCCGCCAGATCGATGATCCGGCGGCCTTTTCCCCCTGACCACCTGCCCGCGATCACCAGGGCAGCCTTCGCCGAGATGCTGGAAAGGCTCAGCCCGCACCGCCGCATGCGGACCTGCCCGCGCGTCATCAAGCGCGCCCGCCACAACTCCTACCGGGTCAAACGCCCCAGCGACGTCAGCACCACCCACACCAGGCCGCCAGCAATCAAGCTCGACGGAATCCCAGCAGCCGCTTAACTTAGCGGCATTGCGTATTGACCGCGCCCGGTCAATATTTAAGGGCCCTTTATCCCACATCTTGCTTCCCGGCCTTTCCCGGCCCTGGGACAGTCCCTGGAATGGTGCGGGCGCATGCCCGCGCCATCGCCCGCGGTTAGCGCGTGTGCGTGCTCGCGGACGGGCACCTGACGTCTGCGATATTGACGGCAAGACCTGGCATGCCAGAGATGGGGCCGGTGATCCCCGGCATCGAAAACCGGCATCAACCAGCTGTATCGGCATGGTCACGCCCCGCGTCGGGACGGTCACGCGGTCTGGTGCGCGGTGCTGGGTGCGGTCTGGTGATGACGGGTGATGCGGGGGCAGGAATGGGTGTTATTAATGCGGGTTTATGCGGGCCGGTTATGGCCGAGCCGGTTTAATGCGCCATTACGTATCGCGGCTGGCGCTGCCCGTGTCACGTCGCCTGGCGCATCATTCTGATTGGCTGGCTGCCGCGAAAGTGCGGGTATTGTTGAACCGCGTATAACGGGCGGTGCGTTAACCGGGCATCAGGGTTCTGATGAGCAGGGGAATGGCAATGACCAAACGGCCCGCACGCCAGCTGTCGGCCTCCCGGCGCTGCCCGCCTCCCGCCACGGGCACCCGCGAAAAACAGCCGCCCGGTGACGGGCCAGCCGGCCCCGGGACCGAGCTGGACGCCCACATCGCCCGGCTGGTCGCGGACGCGCCCCCGCTCACCAGCGCCCAGCGCGATCAGCTCGCGCTGATCTTCCGCCGCAGCCCGGCGACCGGAGCCAAGGACCCGGACCGGCCGGTCTGGCAGTGCGCGGTCCCCGCCGGCCCCGGCCTCGGCGACGAGATCTGAATGGGCGCGATCGCCGCCGGCATGGTGCACCGCACCGGCCTGTCCCGCCAGGGCCAGGAGCATGAGGGGGCCCGCTGGGTGGCGGTGCGCCGCGGCCCCCACAACATCCATCGTGGCGGCCCGGGCCGGGTGGCCCGAACTGGGCCGGGCCGGGTGGCCCGAACTGGCCCGGATGACCTTGCAGCGGCAGGTGACCGTAGTGGCGGCCCCGGCCCGTACCGCGAACCGGAGTTGTTCACCGAAGTGGCCCGCTGCGGTCTACGGGTGCGGCCCGGTAGCCACCGCATACCCCGGGTACGCGGTGGCGCTGCCTGGTGACCTCACCCGCGGCCGGGCAGTCGGTCCGGTTCGGCGGCGGGAACTGGTCCGTAACCTGGGCTTGCCGAAGCTGCGCCGCCGCTGGGCCCCGGCCGGGCCCGGCACCGGTGGCCCGGCCCGGAGTCACCGGGGCCGGGGGCACGAGGTGACCGGCCGGGCCGCCCTGGGCCGCGTGGCCTCGTCAGGTGGCCCGGGACCGGGCCCGGCCGCCCGTCCCGGCCAATGAGTACCCCGGCCCGTTCACCCGCGAGCCCGGCACCGCCCGATGATCGGCACACCGGCCCCGGCCACGACGCGGACCTGGACGCTCCTATTGCCGGCTCTGCGGCCGAGTTGCTGGACCTGGACCTGTCGGTGCCCGAGCCCGCTGTTCTCTCGGGCAGCCTTGGCCATGTGACGCTTGCACCGGCGGGTGACGGCGGTCACAATGACGGTGGCGATGAGGCTCGCCCGAACCGCGGGATGATGCGCCCGCTGATGGCCTCTACCACCTGCATGGCTGACCGCGGGGGAGGAGAGGAGGCCGGCATGATCGCGAATGCCGGGCGGGGCCGGGGAAAGGGACCGGCCCGATGACGACCATGATGTTCCGGCGGGTGCTGGTCGGATGGGATTGCTCCGCCGACGCCGTGGCGGCGCTGCAGGCCGCAGCGTCGATCGCCGGGGTGGCGCATGTCGTCGCGCTCGCGGTCCTTGATGCCGCGTCGCACGGGGAGAGCAGTGAGGACCGCGCGCGGGATCGGGCCGGGCGACGGCAGTACGCCGAGCGGCTCTTTTATAAGGCCAGAGAGAGCGTGCCCGCTGCGGCGCGCGCCCGGGTGAGCCTGGAGATCGTCGAGAGTGGTGACCCGGCCCGCGCCGTGTGTGATTACGCGGCCGAGAACGATTTCGACTTGCTCGTCCTCGGCCGTCATGGTGACGGCGGGGTGCTGCGCCGGCGTCTCGGCCATGTCGCCGAGACGGCGGCCAAGTCCGGCAAGCTGCCTGTGCTGCTGCTGAGCGACCGGTAAGCCGGCTGTGGCCGCGCTTTCCGGCGGGTGGCCCTCAGCGGCTTCCCGGCGGCGGGTGCGCCGGTTATTATCGGGGAGTAACCAGCCCGCCGTGACAGGCGGGAATCGCAAACGCGATGAGGCTCGCGTAACGCCACGTCAGGTGACCTGACGTGACCGATGGCCTCTACCTGCAAGGGCGTACGAACGCCGTTGAAGCGGGGGAGGCTGCGCGTGACAGCTGTGGCGATTCAGGTGCTGCAGAGCCTCGTGGTGGTTGTCTTCGCTCCGCTGTACGCCGGGGTGATCACCCGCGCCGAGGCCGTGGTCGGGTCCAAACGCGGGCCGAGCGTGCTGCAGCCTTACCGGGACCTGGCCAAGCTGCTCCGCAAGGGCAGCGCGATCAGCGATCAGGCGTCCTGGGTGTTCCGGGGCGCCCCGTTCGTGGCGTTCGCCTGTTACCTGACGGTGTCGGTGATCGTTCCCATCATCACCAGCACACCGCTGCCGCTGGCGTTCCTCGCCGACCTGATCGGCGGCGCGTTCGTGCTGACCCTGGCCAGTTTCGTGATCTCCCTCGCCGGGCTGGACACCGCGAGCCCGTACGGCGGCCTGGGTGCGAGCCGGGCGAGCTGGATCGGCAGCATGGCCGAGCCCGCGCTGATCCTGGTGTTCTTCACCGTCGGCGCCGTGTCGGCGTCGGACAACCCGTACCTGATGAACCACACGGTCGCCTCCTCGCCGTATGTGGTCGTCCTGCCCACCCACCTGCTGGGGTTGATCGCTTTCTTCATGATCGTCCTGGTCGAGAACGGGCGGATCCCGATCGACAGCCCCGGCGGGACGACGGAGATCTCGATGATCGAGGAAGGCCGGGTCCTGGAGTACTCCGGGCGCCAGTTCGCGCTGGTGAAATGGGGCAGCTGGATGAAGCTGTTCCTGATGTCGGCGATCTTCATGAACGTCTTCGTCCTGCCCTGGGGGCTGGGCACCTCAGCCAGCCTGCCCGGCGCCCTGCTGGCGATCCCGGTGCTGCTCGGCAAGCTGGCGCTGTGCGGGCTGGCCATCGTGGTGATCGACACCTCGTTCGCCAAGCTCCGCTTCTTCCGCATCGCTGAGTTCCTCGGCGCGGCGTTCATGCTCGCGCTGGTCGGCGTGGCCACCTCCTACGTGATCGGGGCGTGAGCGATGCAGACCCTGTCCTCCAGCAGCACTGCCGGGGTGCTGCTTGATCTGTGCGGCGTACTGATGCTCCTGCTGGCGTTCGCGTGCCTGGCGTCCAAGCTGTTCAACCGGTATGTGGCCTACTACGGCACCCAGTCGGTGGTGCTGTCGTTCGCGGCCGGGACCGCCGCGGTCGCCTTCCACAGCGCCGAACTGTGGATCCTCGCCGCCCTGACCCTGGCCATCAAGGGGATCGCGATCCCGGTCGCCGCCCGCCGGCTGCTGGTGCGGCGGCTCGCGCTCAAGCGCGACACCGCGATGTCGACCGGCCTGTCCACCTCACTGATCGCCGGCGGGGCGCTGACCGCGTTCGCCTACCTGGTTACCCGGCCCGCCCTGCTGCCGCACGGGACCGTCGCGGTGGCCGTCGTACCGTTGTCTACCGCGGTGATCCTGCTCGGCGCGCTGTCGATGGTGGTGCGCCGCCACACGATCGCGCAGCTCGTCGGCTGGCTGATTGTGGAGAACGGGGTGTTCCTCGGCGGGATCACGCTCGTCTCGACGTTCCCGTTCATCGTCGAGGCCGGGATCTTCCTCGACCTGGTCGCGGGGGTGCTGATGATGGTGGTGTTCGTGTCGGGGCTGACCCGGCAGCTGGCCGGCGCCAGCGCCGAGGAGCTGAAGGAGCTGCGGGGGTGATCGCCCTGGCGGTCCTCGCCGCGGGGGCCCCGCTGACCGGGCCGCTCGCCGCCGCCTGCGGGGCCCGGGCCCGGGTCGCGGGCCTCGCCCAGGCGGCGGGCGCCGCCGTCGCACTCGGGTGCGCCGTGGCCCTCCTGGTCGCGCTGCTCCACCACGCGCCGCTGCTCGCCTGGAACGGCTTCCTCTACGTGGACGCCCTCGGCGGCTTCTTCCTCCTCACCGTGTCCGGCGTGACGCTGCTGGCCGCCCTCGGCTCGATCGGCTACATGGCGGCGGAGGAGCAGCGGGGCGAGCTGAGCCGTTTGCAGGTACGGCTGTACTTCGCGTTCTTCGGCTTGTTCGCCTCGTTCATGCTCGGCTGCTTCGAGACGGGGAACCTGGGCCTGCTGTTCGTCCTCGTCGAGGCCAGCACCCTGGCCAGTGTCGCCCTGGTCGGGATCGAAGGACGGGCCCGGTCGCTGGAGGCTGCCTGGAAGTACGTCATCATCAGCTCCCTGGGCGTCACGATCGCCCTGGCCGGCACACTGTTCCTGTTCTACTCGGCCAGCGCCCTGCATCTCGGCTCGAACCTCGGGCTGACCTGGCCGTTCCTGTTCGCGCACGCGCACGCGCTCGCCCCGCAGAGCCTGCGGCTGGCGTTCCTGCTGGCCGTGGTCGGCTACGGCACCAAGGTCGGCCTGGTCCCGATGCACACCTGGCTGCCCGACGCCCACGCCGAGGCGCCGAGCCCGGCGAGCGCGATGCTGTCCGCCGCCCTGCTCAACACCGGCATGTACGCGGTCATCCGCTTCCTGGCCATCACGCAGGCCCGGCTCGGCGGCACCTACCCGCGGGCCGTGCTGCTGTCCTTCGGCTTCGCCTCGATCATCGTCGGGGCCCTGTTCATGGTCAGGCAGGGCAACTTCAAAAGGTTGTTCGCCTACTCCTCCGTCGAGCACATGGGCATCATCGCGGTGGCGCTCGGGTTCGGCGGCGTCCTCGGTCTCTACGGCGCGCTGCTGCAGACGCTCAACCACGCACTGGCCAAGTCCGTGCTGTTCCTGTCCAGCGGCGACGTGTCGCTCCGCTACCGGACACGGGAGGCGGAAAAGGTCAGCGGCCTGCTCGCGGCGGTACCGGTCACCGGCGGCGCGCTGCTCCTCGGCTCCTTCGCGGTGCTCGGATCACCGCCGTTCGGCCTGTTCCTGTCCGAGCTGACGATCGTCCGGGCCGGCTTCGCCCACGGCAGCCCGGTGTTCCCGCTGCTGCTCCTCGCCCTGCTCGGGCTGGCGTTCGTCGCGTTCGCGCGCACGACCACCGGGATGGTGACCGGGCCCCCGGCGGCTACGCCAAGCCCCTACGGTGACCGCGGATCGGCGGCCCTGACGGCGGCGCCGCTGGTCATCGGCATGGCGGCGCTGCTGGTCCTGGGCCTGTGGATCCCCGCGGGCCTGGATGAGGTCATCCGCCACTCGATCGCGGTGATCACGTGACCGCCGTCGAGCCGCGGGCCGCCGGCACCATGCAGGAACTGCTCCGGCGCCTCGATGACCTTAACGGCATCCAGGTCCGCGGTGCCCCGGCCGGGGACACGGTGACCGTCAGCGTCCCGCCCGGCGAGCTGGAAGCGGCCGTTCACCGGCTGGCCGGGCCCGGCGGCGCACGGCTGGCTGACATGTTCGCCGCCGACGGCGACGCGGCCACGTTGCGGCTGGTCTGGGGCATCGACGGCGGCGCCGCGGCCGGCCCCCGGTACCTGATCACCGAATCCGTTCTCGACGGCCAGCAGTACCCGGCGCTGTCCGATATCGCGCCGGCCGCGTTCGTTGAGGAATGCGAGATCTACGAGCAGTTCGCCATCCGGCCCGCGACCGCCAAGCCGTTGAACCGCCTCATGCTGCCGCCGCACGGCGCGGCGGAGCTGCCCCGCCTGGGCCACCAGCCCGCGCGGCCGGCGGAGGAGGTGCATGCGCTGCGCACCGTGGGCGGGCAGGCGTTTGAGTTCCCGTTCGGCCCGGTCCGCCAGGCCGGCGTCGAGACCCTGTACTACGGCATAGTCACCAGCGGTGAGGAAATCGTCGACCTGTACCTGTTCACCTGGCACAAGCACCGCGGCGTGGAGTGGCGGCTGCGCGGCCGGACACCACGCGAGGCGGCGTTCTTCGTCGAGCGGGCCGAGGGACTGAGCGCCGTCGCCCTCGGCTGGGCCTTCGCGGCAGCCGCCGAAGCCGCGGCCGGGACCGGGCCACCGCCCCCGGCCGCAAGGACCCGGGCGGTCGCGCTCGAACTGGAGCGCCTGTACAACCATGCGGCAGCTATCGCCGGGCTGTGCCAGGCGACCGGGCTGACGGTCGGCCAGTCCGCCGCCGAGATCGCCCTGGAGCGGCTGCTGCGGCTCAACGCGGCCGTCTTTGGCCACCGTTATCTTTTCGGCGTCGTTGAACCGGGCGGGACCCGGCGGGAGCCCGACGGTGAGGCGCTCCGCCGCGGGCTGCCCGGAGCCTACGGCGAGCTGTGCCGTGCCACCGACGCGCTGCTGCGGACGAACTCTTTCCTTGACCGCCTCGAGGCCACCGGCATCCTGACTGCCGAGCAGGTCCGGCGCCTCGGCCTGGTCGGCCCGGTCGCGCGGGCGGCCGGGCTGGCCGTGGATGCGCGGCAGGCATCGTCATCAGGTGACGGGCAGCCGCAGGGAAACCCGTACGCCGGCTGCCCGGTCCGGGTGGCAACAGGTGACGGCGGTGACGTGCTCGCCCGGTTCCGCGTCATGCTCGCGGAAGCGGCCGAGTCCGTCCGGCTCATCGGCGACCTGCTCGACGCGGGAACCGGCGCGGGTGTGGCGGCCCTGGATACCGGCGGCGCCGTCCGGTCCGGGCTCGGCTGGGCCGAGTCGCCGCGCGGTGAGGCGCTGGCGTGGGTCGCGCTGGACGGCTCGGGCCGGATCACCCGGGCCCGGCTGCGCCCGGCTTCCGCCCGTAACTGGCGCGGCTTCGACGATGCCTGCCGGTCGCAGAACGTCTTCACCGACATCCCCATCATTGAGGCCAGCTTCTGGCTGACCGTCGCCGGCATGGCACGCTGAAGGAGGTGGCCGCGATGCCACTGTGGTTTGCCCGGGGCCTGCGCCGCGGAATAGTAACGACCCGCTACCCGGCCCGGCCCGACGGCTCCTCGGCGAGCCTGCCCACCCCGCCCGCGTTCCGCCTGGCGGCGCTGACCCGCCCGGTAGCCGACCGGCTGTGCGCGGCCTGCCCGAACGGTGCGCTGCGCCGCGAGAACGACGTGCTGATCTTCGACGTGGGCGCGTGCACCGCCTGCGGGCGGTGCGCCGACGCCGCGCCGGAGGCCGTTGTCCCGAGCGGGCAGTTCGAGCTCGCCAGCACGGACCGTTCGGCATTGATCAAGCGCATACCACTGGCCGGAGCGGGCCGATGAGCCGGGAGGACCTCACGATGACGCCGAACGGGAACGTGGGGCCGGCCGGCGGCCCCGGGCCGGCCTCCAGTGCGGAAGGCGGCAGGACACCGGCGTCCGGCACCGGCGACGTCGCCCGCGAGCTGCGGCAGCGGATCGCCGGCCAGTTCGGCCGCAGCCTGCACATCCGCACCCTGGACACCGGCTCCTGCGCGGTGTGCGAGCAGGAAATCCGGCTGCTCGCCGCGCCGCACTACGACCTGCACCGGCTGGGTTTCTTCTTCACCCCGGCGCCCCGGCACGCCGACCTGCTGCTGGTCACCGGGCCGATGATCCGGGCCATGGACGTGGCGGCGCGCAAAACGTACGAGGCGATGCCGGGGCCCAAGGTCGTCGTCGCGACCGGCGCATGCGCGCTTGGCGGCATCTACCCCGAGGACCCGTTCGTGCACGGTGACGCCGGGAAGGTGCTCCCCGTCGACGTGTGGATCCCGGGCTGCCCGCCCAGCCCGCTCGCCCTGCTGCACGGGCTGCTCGTGGCCGTGGGCCGGCTGGCGGAGAAAACGCCGGGCCTGACGTTCCTGGCGGACGGGGAAACCCGGTGACGCCGCTGGTCCTTGCCTACGGAGCCGCGGGCGGCTGGGGGCTCGCGGCCCTGATAGCGGTGGCCGCCGGCCAGACCCGGCGGGGAATGCGGGCCTGCTGTGTCCCGTCGGCGCTCGGTGGGGCGGCCGCGGCGGGCGGGGGAGCATGGGCGCTCATCTCCACCGATACGCACGTCGTCACACTCGGCGGGGCCGCCACATCCGGGGCCATCGTTGGCGGGTCGCTTCAGCTCCAGCTGACCAGCCTGGCCGGTGTGTTCGTCGCGCTGCTCGGCGTGGTCGCGGTCGCGATCGCTCTCTATGCTCCCCGCTACCACAAACCGGGACGCGGTACCGGGCTGTACCTGGCCGTCTACAACCTCGCCCTGCTCGCCTGCCTCACCGTGCTCACCGCAGGCGGGATGGTCACCTTCCTGGTCGCGTGGGAGACCATGAGCCTGCTGTGCTACCTGCTCATCCTGCGCCATCCCGGCCGCCCCGGCGTGGCCCGCGGCGCGTTCTGGTTCCTGGCCCTGTCCGAGATCGGCTTCCTGCTCATCGTCGCGGCCTTCGTGATCCTCTCCGCTAAAACGCACGAGACGGAACTCGGCGCGATGGCCGCCCGTGCTCACCTGGTGCCGGGCGGCTGGCGGGACGCCGCCTACCTGCTCGCGCTGACCGGATTCGGGTTCAAGGCCGGGCTTGTCCCGCTGCACGTCTGGCTCCCCGAGGCCCACCCCGTCGCCCCCGCCGACGGCTCGGCCTTCCTGTCCGGCGTGGTCGTCAAGATCGGCGTCTACGGCATCGCGCTGTTCGCCTTCCGGCTGCTGCCCGGCGGGGGCAGCTGGCCCGGGCTGCTCACCATGGGAGCGGGCGCGGTCACGGCCGCGATCGGCATCCTCTACGCGCTGAGCGAGCGCGACATCAAGCGCTTCCTGGCCTACTCGACGATCGAGAACATCGGGATCATCGTGACCGCCTTCGGCGCCGCGATGGTCTTTCACGCCTACCGGCAGCCGGCGCTGTGGGCGTTCCTGCTGCTGGCCGGCCTGTATCACGTCGCCAACCACGGGTGCTACAAGACGCTGCTGTTCCTGGAGGCCGGTGTCATCGAGCACACGACCGGAACCAGGGACATGGACCGGCTCGGCGGCCTGATCCACCGCCTGCCGCGCAGTGCCGTTATCGCCTTCGCCGGCACCCTGGGCATCGCCGCGCTGCCCCCGCTCAACGGGTTCGTCAGCGAATGGCTGATCTTCCAGGGGCTGTTCCAGGGGTTCCGCACCGGCAGCCACCTGATCGCCATCCTGATCGTCCTGGCCGCCGCGATCCTCGGCCTGACCGGCGGCCTGGCGATCTACGCGTTCGTCCGCGGGTTCGGGATCCCGTTCCTCGGCATGCCCAGGACCCCCCGGGCCGCCCGCGCCCGGGAGACCGGGCAGCCGGTCGCCGGGCCCGGCCTGCTCGCCCTCGCCTGCGCCACCCTCGCGGTCGGCGCCCCCGTCATGCTGGCGGCGCTGTCCCGGGCGGTGCGCACCGTCACCGGCGCCGCGCTCGGCCCGCTGCTGCTGCCGGGCAACCTCACCGTGATCCCCGCGCACGCGAACTTCTCCGCGTTCTCGCCGACCTACCTGGCGGTATTCCTGGTCGCGGCCTGCGCGGTACCACTGCTCATCTACCTGGCGGGGCGGCCGCGGGCGGCGAGCACGTCGGTGCCCGTGTGGGACGGGGGGATCGTCAGCTTCAAACCCCGCATGCAGTACTCGGCAATGACGTTCTCCGCGCCCACCCGGGTGACCTTCGACGCCCTCTACCGGCCATCGGTCTCGGTGCAGCGCGCCTCCGACGACCCGGCCGGCCGGTCCGGCCCGGTGCACTACGAGTCGCAGGTCACACCGGTGTTCGAGCGTTACCTGTACCGGCCGGTGATCCGCGCCGTCGAATGGCTCGCCGGCATCATCCGCCCGCTCCAGTCCGGCGACGTCAACCTCTACCTCTTCTACGTCTTCGCCGTCGTACTGCTCGCCTACCTCCTCGGCGCGGTCTGACCATCAGGCGTGCGGGCCGGACGATGCCGCGTGCCCGCGCGGTCAGGGCATGCCGTACGGGATCTCCGGGGAACTGGCCGCGATCTCGATCAGGCGGTTGTACTTCGCGACGCGCTCACCGCGCGCGGGGGCGCCGGACTTGAGATGGCCGCTGCCGGTGCCGACGGTGAGGTCGGCGATGAAGGAGTCCTCGGTCTCACCGGAGCGGTGCGAGACGAACTGCCGGTACCCCGCCTTCCGGCAGATCGCCATCGCCTCCAGCGTCTCGGTGACGGTGCCGATCTGGTTGAGCTTGATCAGCGCCGCGTTGGCGATGCCGCGCTCGATGGCCTTGGTGATGATGGCGGGGTTGGTGCAGAAGTTGTCGTCGCCGACCAGTTCCACGGTGCCCCCGAGGCGGGCGGTCAGCGCGGTCCAGCCGTCGTCGTCGTCTTCGCCCAGGCCGTCCTCGATGAGATGCACAGGAAAGTCCGCCACGATGGCGGCCAGCCGCTCGATCATGTCGCCGCTGCTGAGCAGCTCACCAGCGACCCGGTAGCGGCCGTCGGGCT
>PLRW01000269.1 GCA_003164955.1 Actinomycetota bacterium | reverse complement strand
GAGCTCCAGCGGCGTGCGCCCCGGGACCACCAGTGCTTGATTTAGTACGCAGCTGCTTGGTATAGTGAGCGTAGTTTCATCCGGCCACCACGAAGGAGCGCACATGACTATCCTGACCAGTCACTACAGCGATGCGGCGAGCCAGGCCCGCAACGCGGCGGACAAGACCGCTGACCTCTGGACCCAAGGCGCACAGGGCCTGACCACCCTCATTCGCCCGCTGCCGCAGATCGACCTGATCCCCGCCGTCGAACGCTACTTCGACCTCGTGCAGCGGACGGTGAACATCAACCGCTCCCTCACCCTCAAGTGGGTCCAGGCAGCAGGAACCCTGACCGGCGTGGCCCGTGACCAGGCCGAGTCGGCCGCCGACGCCGTGCGCGAGATGCCCGCGTCGGCCGGCCACGTCGTGCACAAGCAGGCCGCCAAGGCCGAGCAGGCCGTCCGCGAGCAGGCCGAAAAGGCATAGCAGGCCGAGCACGTCAGGTCCGCAAGGCCGTCCGCGAGCAGGCCAGGCAGGCCCATGACAAGGCCGCGAGCGCTACGAGGGCCTGACCAAGGCCGAGCTGAGCGACCATCTCGCCGCGCGGGACCTGCCCAAGACGGGCAACGCCGACGAGCACGAGCGCCTGATCGAGGCAGACAGCAAGTAAGCCGCCTGGCCGCCCCGCAGCAATGAGGACGCCGGTGTCGTCGCTAAGCGCCCCCGCGCCGGCCAGTGCCAGCACCGTCACCATGGCCTGAGGGCCGTACGCCACCGACGACAGCAGGTCACCGGACAGCACGCCCATCGCCGTCAGCTTGCGCATGCGCTCGTCCACCACGGCACTGGTGATCAGCGGCGGGCCCAGTGCGACCCGCCGCAGGCGGCGGACCAGCGGCGCAGCCGTGGCGGGCTCGCCGCCTGCAGCCTCGGTGGCCACCACGTCGCCCGACTCTCCGACCTGGAACAGGGAAACAGGCGCGAAGCGGGTGAACCGTCTGGGCTGCGGAATGTGGCCGGGTCCGCCGTAGCGATGGGTCAACCGGTAGCGGCGGTGGTGCTTCCGGGACCGCCTGCTGCCATCGTCGGCCCAGCTCGCGGAAGGAGCGGAGCTCCGGCTCGGTCAGCGGCGGCTGCGTTGTGCCGGCCGCAAGGTTTAGTTCACCGTCAGGAATTTTCCGATCTCCTGAGAACCGCGGCAGGCTGCCGCACATGGCCAGCGGGCGCCCGGCAGCGCCCGCTCCATACTTGCACTCCGGCGAGGCTCATCCGCGGGCACCCAGCATGCTTTACGGTTGCGTCGAATCGAGATGGAAGACGCGGAGGTAGCGCGGTGTGCCGGGCGACCCAGAACTCACGGAGGGCGCTCACGGCAGGACCCGCAGATCACGGGGACTGCTTCCAGGATGGCGGGCCGGCGGCCATCCAGTAGGCGGGCGTTCCGGGCGAGACTGCCCTCGGTCAGGGCCCGTCCAGCCGCATCACGGGATCGGCGTGCGGACTGTCATGTCTGCGCAGGAGCGACATGGGATGGCGTCCCGGACCGGGGCAGCGACTGTGGTGAACGAAGAATTCGTTGCCGTTAGCCAGGATGTGCCCATTTTGGCCGTCGCACTTGTCGGCGATCTCGTTGCCGTTTTGTCGAGCCAGCCAGGGAAAGGTTGAGGGTCCGTAATAGCCTCTGCAAGCTCGTGGCTCGCAGTTACGGCACCACCGCGACAACCAGCATCCGAATTGTACGGCAGCGCAGTGTATGTACCTCCGCAGAACGGAAGCCAATCGTGGTAGCCGTTGCACACACCACCGAATGGCAACGCAATCACGATCTGAACGTTGATATTGTTACCGTTCACTGCATTCCATTTCGGAATACCGAAATGGAGAGCCGCGCGCGATGCCTCGGCCACCAACTCTTGCTTGCTTGCTTGCTTGCTTGGGTTTTTGGCAATTGAGAGGTCATGATAGTCGACCTCATAAAGTCGGTAAAATAGCCTCTTGCCCCAAGAGGATCCTTGAAAAAGTCCCAGAAGACCAGATAAACCTGCGGATCACGCTGCACCGGCCCTCCGTGACGAGTCAGGGGAGGCTGGTGCGATCTACTTAGCGGCATATCGTTTATGCGCGCTGATGTTGCTTGCATAGCATGGGCAGGGGAAGTCACTGTCGATGAGAACATCACAGCAGCCACGATCGCCATTAAAGCGATGGTGAACACCCGAGAGGTCCACCTTGCCGGCCCACTGCTCCGCTCAAAACAGGCTGTAAGCACTTCTTCTTCCGGGACAATGAATAGTTATCCAAGCTGGCTGATCCGCTCCAAGGGGCGAACCCGGATTGTCGGAAACGTTGAGACCTCATGCTCCCCGCGCATATCGTCTTCGGCGGCATCGGCTTCCTCGGCCTGATCACGGCCTGCCTCGTGCTGGCCTGGCAGTTCCGCGGGCTGCGCCAGCTCGGCTGGGCGTCCTTCTCGCTGATCACAGCAGTGCTGTTCTTCGCGGCCTTCGCGGGGATTGCGACCGGGGGCGCCGCCAGCAGCGCAGGCGTCCTGGCCTTCACTGGCGCCGTGATCCTCGCCTGGACCTGGCTCGCGCTCGTCAGCGCATACCTGTACCACCGCGCCGCGGCCTCGGCGGCCTGACCGGCCGCCTCAGCATCCATCCTCGGCAGAGACGGGACAACGACCGTGGAATTCACCACCACCTTGCAGCTCGACGGCAAGACCGCTACGGCATCCGCGTCCCTGACGAGGCCGTAGCCGCGCTGGGTGGCGGCAAGGCCGATACCTGGCCGGTGCGGCTTCCCGGCGTAGACGCACGGATCTGAACTGCGGTTTCTGCAGTAAAACGGGCGACCATGGCCGGCCCGGCGATGCTGCGGCCATCCCCCGGCGCGGTTCAGCCGGACGCGCCATCAGGAGGGAACAGGAAATCGGAAGCTGGCAGCACGGTGAACCCGACGGCGGGCTCGCCCGCGACGGCGATGATGGCACGGATCAGCCGCTGCGTCGGTGCGATCAGCGCCCTGGTGTAAGGCGGGTCGATGTTGGAGATCTCCTCCGCGACGTAGGCCTTCGCCGCCGCCGGGTCGTGGATGCCGGCCATCGCGGTCAGCGGGGCCCACAGGCTCGGGTCACCGCTCTTGAGCCGCTGGTACGCCTCGTTCATCGCGGCCTGCAGGCGCGGGAGCGCGCCCGGGTTCATGGCTTGCCAGCGATCGGTGAGGTCCCAGACGACATCCAGCGCATCCGGATCGAGCCCGGCCGAGCGCAGCAGGGCCGGCACGGTCGTGAGCTGGCGCTCGCGGCCCGCTTCCAGCGGCTGCGCGGCCAGGCTCGCGAACTGCATCGCCGCGTCAATCTGGCCCCGCTCGAGCAGGCTGGTGAGCAGCGCGGGCGGCGCCTGCGTCAGCCGGGTGGTGCCAAGATCGAGACCGGTGGCGAACTTGCCGGCGGCGCGGATCGTCAGCCAGTCGATGGTCGCCGGGCCGAACTGGCCGACGGTCCGCCCGGCCAGCTGGGCGAACGAGGTCAGCGGTGAGCCTGCCCGGACGACGATCGGGCTGGAGAAGCGCTGGAACGAGGCGACAGCGTGCACCTGCAGGCCCGCGAGCCGCTGCCGCTGGAGGTCCAGGACGTTGCCGGGCACGATGTCTGCGCCGCCGCCGCGCACGAGCGTGTACTGCTGTCCGGGTGCGGCGTACGGAACGATCTGGATCCGCAGGCCGTACTTGGCCGCGATCCCGGTGCGGATGAGGGCCTCGGGGAGTTCGGCGCCGCCGCCGCTGGTGATCACGCCGAACCGGATGGTGTCGAGGTGCGCCGCAGCCTGATGCGTGGCCCGGCTGGCGCAGCCGGACAGCGCCGCGGCTCCGCACACGGCGAGCGCCGCCACGGACCGGCGCCAGGTCACCGCGACCGCCCTGGGGTGGCCGCGGCTACCGCGCGCCGCAGCCGGGCGGCGGCCTGGTCGACACCGGCCGAGCCGGGTCGGTGCCGGCCGGTGTCGACCTCGGCTACCACCCGCCCGGCCCGGACGACCATCGTGCGGTCGGCGAGCTGGCAGGCCTCGCGAATCCGGTGCGTCACCACCAGCACGGTCGCCCCGGCCGTGTCCGCCTCGGCGCTGAGCAGTCCGCACAGCTCATCCGCCTGCTCCTCGTCGACGGCAGCGAAGGGCTCGTCGAGCAGCAGCAGCGCGGGCCGGGCGGCAAAGGCACGGGCCAGGGCGGCCCGCTGCCGCATGCCACCGGACAGAGCGGCCGGGTGCGCGGCAGCGACCGGTGACAGCCCCACCGAAGCCAGCACGGCCAGGGCCCGGTCCGTAGCTGCGGGCCGCGGCCAGCCCGCCGCGCGCAGCGCGAAGGTCAGGTTGCCGGTCACGGTCAGCCACGGCAGCAGCCGATGGTCCTGGAACGCGTAACCCACGACGGTGCCGGGACCGGGCCGCACGACCGTCCCGGTGTAGCCGGTGTCCAGGCCGGCAGCGATGTGCAGCAGGGAGGACTTGCCCGCGCCGCTGGGACCGACGATGGCCGTCCGGGACCCGGCGGCCACCTCGAAGCTCACGCCGTCGAGAGCTACCACGGCCGCTGCCCCGGGGACCTCGGGCGCGAAGACCCGGCCCACGCCGGCGAACCGCAACCCGCCCTGGGCCGGGGCCATCACCGCAGCTCCGCCGGGCGCCATCGCGCGATCCTCCGTTCGATCGTGCGCAGGACGGCGACGTCCACCAGGACCACCACCACGATCAGCGGCACGGCGGACGCGATGGCCCGCGGCATGTCCGCCAGCTGAAACCAGTACTGAATGCGGTACCCGACCCCATCGGGACGCCCGATGACCTCGACGAACACCATGATCCGCCAGGTGAGCGACCAGCAGGAGCGCGCGGCGGTGAAGATCCACGGTGCCGCCTGCGGCAGCACGACCTGCCGGAGCACGGACCCGGGGCTCGCGCCGTACAGCCGCGCCATCTCGCTGAGCCCAGGGTCGGTGGCGCGCACCCCGTCGCAGATCGCGGCGGCCGTGCCCGGGGTCACGATCACGGCGGCGGCCAGCACGGCCGCCCAGTCGCTGATGCCGATGGCCAGGTAGCACGCCACGACGACGAGAAGCGCGGGCGTCGACGCCCCGATCGTGAGCCACACCCCCAAGAAGCGGTAGGCCAAGCCGGAGCGGCCCACCAGGATGCCGATCACGGCGCTGGCGGCGAAGCCGAGGATGAAGGCCAGCACCAGGCGCGCCAGCGTGTGCGCCAGGTCGGTCCAGAGGTAGCCATCTCCGCTGGCGGCGGCGAGCGCCCGGGCGGTCGCCGCGGGTGGCGGGAACGCAGAACCGGACATAGTGCCGGCCAGTTGCCAGACGCCGAGCAACGTGAGCAGCGACAGCGCCGTGACCGTCAGCCCGCCCGCTACCCCGCGGCGGGTACCGGCCGGGCGGGCCATGAGCACGCCCTGCGGGCTGGTGACGGGGAACGGCGCCTGCTCAGGCGAGCTCATACACGTCGACCCGGTCGTCATAGGTCGGCACGTAGACGCGTCCGTTGAACACGATGGGGCGGTTGAACTTGTTGTGGGAGAAGGTGAGGTTCCAGTCCTGCGAGTCCCACAGCACCCGCAGCTGGCCCGACCCGTCACCGAACGTGCCGAATGTCGACGCGTCGTAGGCCAGCAACCGGCCCGGGGAGACCATCTGGTTCGCGTCCTTGTACGGGATGGAGGCCCAGACCACCCCCGTCTCGGCTACGCCCTGGTTGGCGGAGACGCTGATCATCCCACCAGGCATGCCCCCCGGCGGCACCGGGGACTGTGCCGAGGCCACCTCGGCACTGCAGGCCAGATACCGCAGGCTGCCGTTCTGCCGCAGGGCCCAGGCGCGCAGGTTGCCGTTTTCCCCCCAGCAGAACACGACCGGGCCACGGTCCGGACTGTCCCAGAAGACCGCGTTGCCGTGCAGGTGATGCGTCTGGCCAGCCCACATCACGTTCAGCGTGCGGATGTCGTCCGGAGCGGGGTTCAGCGACGGCGGGAAATAGGTGAAGAAGATGGGCGAGGAGCGGAGCTTCGCATAGTTCCCGGCCGGGTTAATCAGATCGGCTGGCGCGGTGCGCCCCATTTTGTCCTGCGCGAGGACGTACAGCACACCGTCCTTGCCCGCGCCGAGCATCACGTTGAGCGACGCCACGAGGACCGGGCCGCCGCTGGCGAGGTCCATGTCGTCCCACTCCCCCATAGCCATGCCGGTCACTGGGGCGGCAGCGGCCTCCGGGGGGGCCACGGCTAGCTCCTCGACCGTACGGAGCTGAACTCCCGCCGCCTGGGCTCGCTGCTGGGCGTGGACGGCGTAAGCGCGGTAGTTGGACGCCACCGCGGATGCCTCATCCGGGATGGCCTCACCCGGCACGCGCACCAGATCCGCGACGACGGCGGGCGCGGCGGCCGCGACGCGTGCCTTGTCCGTGAACGGCGTCCACCAGTCGACGAGGGCGAGGCTCGCGGCCGTGCCCGCCGACGGTGGCGTGTACCGGAGCTTGATGAACGACTCGCTGAAGTCTGTGACGCCGTCAAAGGTGCCATTGCCCGTCATCGCGTAGATCAGGCCCTCGCTGTCGGCGGCCAGGCCGCCGCCGCCGTTCCAGATGCCGCCGCCGAAGCCAGCGGCGGTCGAGCACCACGCTGCCGAGAACGCGAAGGGCTCGGTACTGCAGGCGAGCACCCAGCCTCGCGCATCCTTGCTCGTCTCCTGGACCGAGCCGAATCCGATGAACACGGTGGAGACGCCGTTGACCGTGGTGAGCAGCAACGCGGCGCGCTGCTTGCGCCGCGCCGAACGGAACTGCTGCACGGGTGTGCCGTGCCCGGCGTCGTAGACGGCGCCCTCGAGAGTGACTGGCGGGTGGACGTCCTGGCCGTTCTGGATGCTGACCGCGTAACACTGGTAAACGGCCGAGGTCCAGCTCCCGGTCCGGTCCGGGCTGGTCCAGGCCACGACGTACATGATTCCGGCACCCGCGTCGATCACCGGGGTGCTCAGCACGCCCCAGTGATCGTTAATTTGGTAGGCGTCGATCGCCTGCTCCCCGGTGACGGGTGTCGCCAGGGTGCGCATCCACAGCTTCTGGCCGGTGGCCGCGTCGAACGCCCAGATCTGGTTGGCCATGTCGGCCAGGTAGATCACGTCGTGCTGGCTGCCGTCGGTCAACTGCACGGCCGGGAGTGCGAGCGGCTGGGCCTCGATCCCTCGCCGGTCACCCGTCATGGTGAGGGAAAAGGCACGGCGAACCCCGCGGGTCCCGACGGATTGCGGAGTGAGCACCTGTTCATCCACGGTGGTGCCCGTCCGGGAGTTGTCGTAGGACCTGGTCGTGATGGCGAGCGGCATCGAGCTTCTTCTCTCCAGATGAAGTGGTCGGATGGCGCGGCGGGAATGCCTCGTAAGCGACAGTGACCGGGCCCCGCCGCGCGCCGGGTCAGATGAGCCGGGTCAGATGAGCAGCAACAGAGCGCCAGCGAGCAATCCGCCGCCCGCCAGCATGCCCACCGTCCGGGGCCGGGTACCCGCCCAGCGGGCGGACGCCAGCAGGCCGGCGAGCGCGAGCAGCCCACTGGCCGTGGCCTGCGGTATCGCCTGGTGAAGGACTGCTCCTGCCCCCAGGCGCCCGCTCAATCCGTAGCTGAAGTTGTCCAGCGACAGCACCACAGGCAGCACCCAGACCGGCCACCGCCGCGGGAAGCGGCGGCTCAGGACGGCAGCGAGCAGCAGGTAGCCGCCGTACAGGCCCATCGTCGTCGGCGCCGTGAGGGTGCTGAGCACGGCGGTCGCATGCCAGCCGGTCATCGCGCCGATCACGAAACCGGCGCCGTCGGCGATGCCGAACCAGGTGGCCAGCGCGTACCGCGATCGGCCCGTCACGAGCGGGCCGATCGCCGTGGCCGCGATCAGACTGTCGATACCAAGCAAGAGAAACGCAAAGGCGTGCATTGCTACTCCCTTACGTTACAGGCGGCCGGTGGCAGTCAAGGGCAAGTTTGTGCGGGTTTGCCGGGGCCGCGCACTGCACTCTCCGGACATTTGCTCTGGATACACTCTAATAGTATGGAGTGTGTGCCTGCCCGCTGTGTAACACCGAAATCGCCGATCCGGGGGCGGCCCTGTTGGCATGAGAAGGCCGCCGTGCGATCGCCCGCTCCTGGGGGACCGTGCCAACGGCCCGCCGCAGCTCCGTCGGAGGTGCGGCGGGCCGTTCCTGCTACATCGGTAGCAGCTCGAAGATCTCCACCTCGCACTTTCCATCACTGTTGGACAGGAACGGGAGGCCGTCGGTGAGCGCCTTCGCCGCAGCGAGATCGTCGGCCCCGACGATCGTGTAGCCGATCAGGTCGCCGGCTGTCCCTTCAGTGCCGTCATCGCGAACGGACGCGCTCGTCCCGAACGGGCTGCCGACGTCGACGAGCGCCGCGCCGCAGTCCGCGACTACGGCCTACTGGAAGCCGCCCTGGCCCGCCCGAAAGCCACCGCCTTCGGCAAGGACGCCTACCCGGACCCGGACGCCAAGGCAGCCGCGCTGCTGCACTCACTAGCACGCAACCACGCCCTGATCGACGGCAATAAAAGGCTCGCGCTCGCCGCGCTCATCGCCTTCTGCGGCCTCAACGGCCGGCGGCTCACGCTCACCAACGACGCCGCCTACGAACTGGTGATAAACGTCGCCGCCGGGCAACTCGATACCGTGGACGAAATCGCCGCCATCCTCCATCGAGCGACAGCACCTTGGCGCTAAGACCAGCAACCAAACAGCGTTTCACCAGCTCAGCGGCCTATTTGTGAATGCCACCATACTATCGAGTCATCGACCTCGATGTAGTCATGCACGAGTACGTTGCGGAACCCGACAGCCTTGCGCATTGAGACGGCCAGGTCGGTTGTGAGGACTCCGTGCTTTCCGCAAAGCCGGACGGCATCGCCGTTGTCGGCCGGAGGCCCCCAGCCTTCTGCCGC
Source organism: Actinomycetota bacterium (assembly GCA_003164955.1). Classification (GTDB taxonomy): domain Bacteria; phylum Actinomycetota; class Actinomycetes; order Streptosporangiales; family Streptosporangiaceae; genus Bog-532. The sequence continues at coordinate 3,391 of PLRW01000269.1, read as the reverse complement.
GCAGATGTGCTGCGCGACATCGACACAAGCCTCAATGGCGGTAACAAAGGTGTACTTCACGCCGCGCAGCCAGATGGGATCGTGACGGCGCTCCTGGCTGGCCCCAGCTTCCTGCCGGAGGACGGCAGTATCGTCGGCAACGCTCCGGAGCAGCCGCAGGACACGATCTTCGTCTACCACGGGCTACCCGCCCCTGCCGGTGACACTGGCCGCAAACTCCCGGTGCGCGCGGGTGATGCGCGGCAGTTCGTCGAAGTAAATCTTCCTGGTAGTGGCCTCCCACCGGACCCGGCTGACGGGATCATCATCGAAGAGCAGCCTGCCGCGTGCCGCTACCCGCCCGGCCAGCTCCAGCGGCGCATGGTCGAGTACCAGCAGGTCCACGCCGGGCGGCATCAGAATGTCGAAAGCGTTCGGCGGCTGGCCGCCGAAGTACGCCGCGACGTCGATGTCCGAATCGGGACGGTAGTGCCCAGAGGCGCGACTGCCATGCAGGTAGGCGAACCGCGCCCCAGCATTCCTGAGCACGGCAGCGGACTCCGCCATCACCTCTGCTGCCCTGGCTTCATCCATCTCACCAGTCTGGCAGATCATTGGGATGGTCGATTGCTGGCGGCGGCCATCCCAATGGCCGGCAACCGAGTCCAGGCAGCGGCGCGGCTTCGCCCGCCACGCCACGGGTGCCACGCCACGCGGTGATCACCGCCGTCGCCGAGGAGAGTTTGTCGGCGTATACCAGCCGATCCCGCCGAAGCGTGTCTCATCGTTTACGACGGCTCTATACGGTGGCGCTGACGAGTACTGCGGCGATCTGACGGTGGAGCACAATGAGGAGCGGAAGACCTACCGGGGGTCGAAGACAGCGCTGTCGCTGGTCGCCTTCTACGCCGACTGTCGCCACGAGGTTTCAAGGTGCAGTCGGGATACCGGATCACGCTCACATACAACCTGCTCCTGCACGGCGACACCAGCCGCCCGGAGGGCGATGAGGGCGCGGTCGCTCAACTGGCGGGCCTCCTGCGCGAGCACTTCAATACTCCAGTGCCCCACTATGACGGTGGGCCCGTGGCCGACCCGCCGAGCCGGCTCGTCTACCTCCTCAACCACGAGTACACCCCGCGCGCATTGACCTGGACCCGGCTGAAAGGCGACGACGGAAGCCGCGTGTCCCTGCTGCGGTCCGCGGCCGAGCGGGCAGGCTGCGAGACCGTCCTCACACTCGCCAATGTCAAGACGACGCATAGCGCGTTCGAGGACGACTACGACGACTACCGGTATGGACAGCGCTGGGACGAGGGCGACGACGGCGAGGATGAGGACGACGGCGACACGCAATACGAGATTCAAGAGCTGATCGACTCCGAGGTGGCCCTCACCCATTGGACCGGGCCGGATGGCAACCGTCTGGAAGAGACCTCGCTGTTCGTCGACGGTAGCGAAGTCTGCGCGTCGACCCCCACAGGCGACCTCACGCCCTACGAGTCACAGTACGAAGGCTATATGGGCAACTGTCGATCAGACTGCCCGCGGGCGGCTGCACGTGCGACCTGTGCGACACTCTCCGCGTATTCCTGGAAGACCCGGGCCGGCGGACGTTGGAGTGGCCGCTCGCCAAACAGCGCAGGCAGCATGTCCATTCCCGGATCGACGGCGCTGAGCTGCCCGTTACCCATGTGACCAAGCGACAGGGCAGGCCCTACACGCTCGTCCTGACCAAGACTGACGCGCTGTTCGCCCGTGATCGGCAGGCGCGAGCTAGGGATCGGGCGGATCTGGAGTGGCTCGCGGCAAAGTGGAATCTTCCGGCATAGCGGAGGATCCGGCTATCTCGCCAACTGGGTGCTGTCTTCGCGACCGACGCCGCTGGCCTGGGTCCCGCTGGATGAGGTGCATGGATCGCACGTCGTGGCTGTTGAGTCAGGTCACCCGGACTGGATCGCTCGCATTGCCCGGTGCCCGCGCTGGATGTCCCGGGTCCAGCCGTAGGCGCCAGGCCGTAGCTCGCTGTTGGCCAGCCGTATGGCGCCGGCCTCATCGGTGAAGGGCGGGCCGCACGCGACCGGGCCGAAATCTCCTTCTGGAAGATCCGCATCTGCGGTGTCACGGCAGCGAAGAGGGCTTGCCCAGCCACGCGAGAACATTCACCTCTCGGCGTGCTCGACACCGCCTTCGACCTATTTCCCCAGTTCAAGGGTATATCTGTGCGTGCAACCCCGGCCCCCTGTGCCGCCACTACCACCGGTGCAAACAATCCGAAGGGCTGGCGCCTCGACCAGCCCGAACCCGGCGTCATGCGGTGGGCCGCTCCGGGTGGCCGGATTTATACCATCTCCGCCACCAGTTACTCCTGAAACGGAACCGGTCGGCGAGCGCCGCTGAACTCCAGGTTTCCGAACGCGGTGGATTCTGAAGAACTCGGCCATGCCTATTTCTCGTAGATAGCGAGCACATTCAGTGCTGGTTGCGTCTTCAAGCTTCCCACCATCCTCAGCCCGTACCGCTCGCCGCGCCGAATGAAGTTATAAGCGAACACGCCGGTGTCGTAGTCGCCGCGAGCGTTCACATCGAGATGGAGAGTTTCGCCGTTCGCGAAGACCATGCGGTAGCCGATCCAGCGCGGCCGTCCACCGGCACCGATGACATCCTCCATGACCTCGACCGCTTTGCTCAGGTTCCAGTTATCGATGAACCACTTCCAGTAGGCATCACGCTGCCGCTTCCCGATCTCTGTGGTGGTGCTTTCGGGATAGGTCACGGGCAGTGTTCCGCCGTTCCGTTTCAGCTTCTCAATCAGCGGATCGAAGAACGTGACTACCCGGCCGTTATTAAGCTCCGCGGCCTGTGGCAAGAACTTGGTGCCTGGCGGGACGTCAACGAACGCGATCATTCGCGGGCTCGCAGCGATGGCATCCGCGTCCGGAAACGGGGCGCCGTGGCCAACTGCGCAAATACGATCTGGCTGGTTCACCAGATAATGCAGAGAGAGCTGCGCCAGTTGCCGCGCAGGGCTGTCAACCGGACGCAAGGTGATGCTCTGGCCATCCTGCAGGCCTCTTGTCGTCACCTTCCGGGCCTCCACGTCAGCGTCAATCTTCAGCCAAGGGAACAGGGCGGACAACCCGGCATTCAGGCGTCCGCCGGTAGATTTCTCGAGCTGGCCGGTCTGGATGGCTGAGAGCTGGAGCTCGACAGTGCGGAACGCGGGTCCAACGACGGCCTCGTAGAAGGCGTCGACCTGTAGACCGTCAATAAATGCTGGTGCGTCCGCCAGCCACGAGAGATCTGGCACATTGTCGCTGGCTGGCACGTCGATGATCCCCTGCTACGTAGGGCGGAAATAAGATAACGTACTGCCCTAGCCAGGCATCAATGACATTAAGTTAAGCAGGGG
>PLRW01000345.1 GCA_003164955.1 Actinomycetota bacterium | reverse complement strand
GGGTGCAGTGTCATCGGGTGCAGTGCCAGCCGATACGGCGGCCTGATCCTCCATCAGCAACCCCCCATTTCCGTCGGCCCGGGGAAGCCGGCGGAGCGAAGACAACACCTAAACCATAACCGATAGGGCATCGCTGTCGCGGGCCGATAGCGGCTGATTTCTAGATTCTCCCGATGCTACGGGTACATTTTAATCCCCGTAATTATTGCCCGCCAAGCCTGACTTATGGGAGAAAGGTGTAGATTTATGCCTAAAAGGTTCGATGTGTATGTGTCCTACTGTGCGGCGGACTTCACGTGGGCGAATCAGCTCGCCGACAGCCTGTCCGACCATGGCATCGAGCCCTATCTGCGGGAGTTCGTTATTCCTGGCGCCGTTCTGGTTCATGAGATCGACCGGGCCCTGCGCGAGGCCCCGGCCGCTATCGTGATCGTCAGCCGGGCGAGCGCCGAGGGACCCCATCCACCGCGGGAATACGCGGCCTTGGCCGATCTGGCCGAGCGAGGCCTGCTAGTTCTCATTCCCGTCCACCGCGACGGCAGCCTGGCGCCACCCACCCTGAACGCCCGGGTTTCCGTCGACTTCAGCCAGGCGCAGAGTGCGGCGGAGTGGGATGCGGTCGTCGGCCAGCTGGTCGCGGCCCTGCGCAGGAAGCCGGTGCGCCGGCCGGCCGCGCCGATCGACTTCGACCGGGTGCCGGAAGGGCCGCTTGAGGTCACGGTTGCGGTCGGTCCCACGTCCGTCACGCTCCAGGGGCCGGGGCGGGATCCGGTGACGGCGGACCACGGAGGCGTGCCGACTGAGCTGCGCAAGCTGCTGGAGGACCATGACCGAGGGCGGCGTAGCGCGGACCGCCGCGCCCGGGCTGGCCGGCCGGCCAGCCCGGGGCCGGGGCCGGGGCCGTCGATCCTGACTGTGGGGCAGGCCATCGGCCGCGCCTACCTCGGCGCCCCGGTCGGGCCGGCGCTGGCCGACCTCGTCGCGCTGGCCGACCGGCGTAACCTCGCGCTGCGGCTCGCCCTGGACCTGGACCACGTTCCGCCGAAGATGGCCGATCTGCCGTGGGAGAGCGTGACCGTGCCCGGCATGATGACCCCGCTCGCCCTCTCGCCCCGGGTCCGGATCTACCGGCACGCCGCGCTTGGCCCCACCGCGCAGCCTGCGATCCCAGGGCCGCTGCGGATCTTGGCCGTGATCGCCAGCCCGGACCACAGCGGCGTTGAGCTGCTTGACTACGAGCATGAGCTCGGAACGATCCTGGATCAGGTCGAGAATGCCCGCCGGAACGACGCCTACGTCCGCATCCTCAACTGGGGCTCGGTCGGCGCGATCCGCGAGGCGCTGACCCGCGAGCGGTTCCATATCCTCCATATCTCCTGCCGCGCCGTCCGAGGCCTCCTGGTGCTGGAGAAGCCGGACGGCACGCCGGATCGCGTCGACGCCGCCACGTTCGTCCGTGAGCTTGTCCTGCCGGGACGGGGCGTGCCGCTGGTCGTGCTCGCCGGCTGCGACACCGCCCGCGCGTCTGCCATCGACCGGCACACGCTGCCCGGTTTCGGCCGTACCCTGCTCGAAGGGGGCGTGCCTGCGGTCCTCGCGATGACCTCCTCGGTGGGCGATCTGTACGCCACGGACCTGCTGGCCGGAACCTACGGCGAACTGGCCCGCAGCCCGGACGCGGCCGATCCGCTGGCCGCGCTCAGTGACGCGCGGCGCCAGATCGAGTCGCGGCGAGCGCAGCTGGCGCCCGCCGATCCGCGGGCGAACCTGGCGGACTGGGCGGCGCCGGCTCTGTTCACCCGGGTCGGGCGGCCGGACCTGTTCGATCCGGCGGCACCCCCGGGCGAGATTGCCCGGCCCCGGCCCGTCCGGGTCGCCCCGGACATCGTGGATCTCGACCCGGGCGAGTTCGTCGGGCGCAGGGCGGAGCTGCGCTGGCTCATCCGGGCGATGCGGGAGCGGTCCCACCGGGGGGCTGTCATTCACGGCATCGGCGGTGTGGGCAAGAGCAGCCTGGCCGTCCAGCTCGTGCGGATGCTCGACAACGACCGGCGCACGGTGGTGTCCCTGCATGGCCGCCAGGCCGTCGAAGATATCTTCTCGGCGATCGCGAGGCAGCTCAGGGCGAGCCCGCTGCGCGACGCCGCCGCTAGCCTCTGCCGGGCGCTGACTGACGCGGCCGAGGAACGGGAGGCTCGGCTGGGGCTGCTCGAAGACTTCGCAGCCGAGCAGCGCTGGGAGATCCTGCTCCTGCTCGATGACCCGCTGGGTGATCCACTGGCCGAGCTGGGACCGACCGGACGGCTTGCCGAGGCGATGCCTGAGGCCACCATCGATCCCGAGCTGAACACATTCCTTGATCAATGGCTGTCGATCCGGCGGCACACAGCGGTGGTCATCACCGTCCGGCGCGGCGAATCCCTGGCTCATCGCTGGCTGGCCTTCCACCACCTCGGCCCGCTATCGCGGGCTGAGGCCAGGAAGATGATCTGGCGCCTCCCGGGAGTATTTGCGCTGGGCTCCGCCGAGCAGGCCCGCGCATACGAGAACCTCGGTGGCCACCCGCGCGCGCTCGAGTACCTCGACGCGCTGCTGCGCGGCGGCCGGACTGCCGGGCACGCGGAGGATACTGGGGCCCGTGACGGCAGCCGGCCGTTCGCCGACATCACTCAGCGCCTGGAACAAGTGCTCCACGGGTGCGACATCACCGACCCCGGGCAGTGGATAGCCGAACGGGGCCACGATGTTGCTTCGGCTACCGCCGAGACCATCGCAGTGGTGTCCGCGGAGGTTCTGCTCGATCAGCTCCGCGCGCGGCTAGCTGGGACCTTCCCGCTAGCCGCGCACCTGCTGGTCGCTGCATCGGTGCATCGCCAGCCGACCGATCAGACGGGGCTGAACTGGGTGATCGCCGACGCCCGGCCGGGCAACGCGGCTCGGGCCGCCCGGCTCCGTGTGGCATACGACGCCCTGGCGCGGCTGCGGCGCCATCGCCCGGGCGCTACCTTGAATGACCTGCCCGGCCCAGCCGGGGCACAGGCCACAAGCGACCTCGCCGGCGACGACCGCCCCGCCGAGCGCAGCGGGCTGCCCGCCGCCCGGGACCGCCTGCTCGACCTCACGCTGCTCACCCCCCTCAACGGCGGTGAGGCCTTCCTGGTGCACCGCTGGACTGCCGGATCCCTGGCTGCGGTGGCCGATCCGGAGGATCTCCGGCAGGCGCACCTGAATGCGGCGGCCTACCGGCGATGGCGGGCCCGGGTCTACGAGCGGGACACCGCTCATGGAGCCGCCGACCTGGAGGAGGCGAGATACCACTGCCTGGCTGCGGGCGACGACGGCCAGCTCCTCGCAGTCAGCGCCGACCTGTGTGCCGCTCTGCAGCGCCAGGGTGCATTCGACCGGGTACGCCAGATCGGCCGGGAGACCCTGCTCCGGTTCGGGGAGGACAATCCGCACGTACGGCCGTTTGCTCACATGCTCGCCGTGGCGGAACTTTGGCGGGGGGAGTACGCCACGGCTGAGCGGTATCAGCAAACCTGCCTGGCCCTGGCCGCCCGGACCGACGACATCGTGGCCCAGGCCACCAGCTACCAGCAGCTCGGCATGATCGCCCAGCTCGACGGCCGGCCCCAGGCGGCGCGGGCGGCCTATAGCCAGGCGACCGAACGCTGCTGGCGTCCGGAAGTCGCGGACCGCCCAGCCGCCCGGCTCGTCGTGGCCGCCTGCTACCAGCAGCTGGGGGCCATGGCCCTGGCGCACGATAACGCCGACGCATGGCGGTGGAGCGACGGCGCGCTGCACAATGCCCTGGAACTTAGCCGGGAGGCCGATCACGCCCGCGGCGAGCTGGAACTCGCGCGGCTGGCCCGCGGGGCCGGGCTGGCCGTCCGCGCCGACGAGCATGAGCTCCGCGCTCATGACGCATGGACGGCCGGGCAGGACGTGCCGTGGCTGATCGCGGCCTCCACCCTGCAGCTGGGCGCGGTCAAGCTGTTGCAGGGCGCATACCGGCCGGCCTTGAATCACCTGAGGCAGGCGGTGGCCGTCGCCCGCGATCTCGATGACCTCCCCCTGTTCAGCAAGTGCCTGCAGCTGCTCGGTGACGTGCTGTTTGAGATGCGCGAATATGAGCAGGCCGAAGCCGTCTACCGTGAATTCACCGAGTTCGCCGAGGACCTCGACGACCGGCCCGGGTACATCGTCGCGCTGCAGCAGCTCGGACGGGTCAGCGTCGCGCGGGCCGAGCCCGCTGCCGCCCGCCGTCGGCTCGGTGAGGCCATGTCCGTCGCTGTCGAGCTGGGCCATGTCGGGCTGATCGCCGCCACGCACCTGTTCCAGGCTGACGCCGCCGACCTGAGCGCCGACCGGCCAGCCGTTGACGCCAGCCTGCGTGAAGCGCTGCGGCTCGCCGAGTCGACGGGGGACGACGCGATCTGGATCGCCGCCGCCACCCGGCTGGCGACGATGGCGGCGAGTGCACGCGATCTGGCGGCGGCAGCGAACTGGTGTGAGCGGGCCCTGCAGCAGGCGGAACGGGTCAATAACAACTCGGCTGCGGCCGCCTGCCAGGTCGCTCTCGGGCTCCTGGCCCGGGAGGCGCGCCGGGATGACGCGGCGGAACTGTGGCTGACGGCTGCAGAGGCGTCGGCCGAGGCGGGCGGTAACCACCGGGCCGTCGTGAACTGCCGGCTGCACCGGGGACGGATAGCGCTGGACCACGGCCAGCATGATGCCGCCGAGCAGCAGTTCCGGTCGTGCCTGGAGCTGCTCGGTCCCGGAGCCGACCCCGACTCCGGCCTCATCGCCGACGTCTGGCGGGAGCTCGGCCGCAGCCTGGCGGACCGTCGTGAGTTCGCCGAGGCGGCCGACGCCCTGCACCGGTCGTTCAGCGGGTATCTCGGGGCTGGCGCGGCCAGCCGGGCGCTGTGGTGCCTGCTGCACCTAGGCCAGATCTACCGCCTGACTGGGGACGACGATGCGGCGGCCCAGGTGATGGCAAGCGGGGGCGAGCTTGCGGTGCGGCTCCCTCCGTCGCCGCTGCGCGTAGTAGGGCTGCTCGCCCAGGGCGACGAAGCCCTCGACCGGGGTGACGTTGCCGCCGCCACGAGTGCCTACTCGGGGGCACTGGCGGCGGCAGAGGCCTGCGGGCCACCCGGCCTCGGTCTTGTGGCCGAGTGCTGCCGTCAGCTGGGCGACACCTCACACCGCAGCGGGCTGGCAGTCGAGGCCGTGAGCCAGTACCAGCGCGCTGCGTCCATCGCGGCCAGCCAGGGTGACTCGATGGGCCGGATGCATGACCTCCGCCAGCTTGGCCGGCTCAGGCAGGATGCCCGAGACGAGGCCCAGGCCCGCGAAGCCTACGGGGCGTCCCTGATCCTCGCCGGGACACTCGGCGACGTCTATGCCTTCAGCCTGGATTGTCTGCTGCTGGCCGAGCTGACGGACGTGCCCGGCCACCCCGGACAGGCGGAGTCACGCCAGCGTGCCGAACAGGCCCTCCAGGGCACCACCATGCAGCTGCGTGGCGGGCCCGTCGAGAGCGAGCGCCTGTTCGTCCAGGTGGCGGGCGGCTGGGCGGACATTCGCTGGCTCCGTCGGCTCACCTATATCGACGGCGAGCTGCCCTTCATGGAGAGCATGGCAGCCTATCTCGGGCCATCAGTCGAGGAGGTGCTGCGCGAGATGGCCTCCCGCCGCTCGGTGATCTCCGGCATACCGGCCGTGGTCCGGCCGCAACAACACAGCCGGGCCCGGGCACATCCCCTATGACATCCGGGCAATGGCGTCCCGGGCCTGGTCGATGCGCGCCGGGGTCAGGTCGCCGATCTGCACGTCGGCGTCGACCCCGTTCCCGGTCACCGGGTCCCTGGCCACGACGTGGAGCAGGCCTTTCTCGTCCATGGAGAACTTGATGTCGATGGGAGAGCCCTTGGGGAGCGGCGGCAGCCGGGTGATCGCCATCGCGCCGATCTTGGAGTTGTCGTCGGGACTGCGCGACTCCAGCGTTCCCGCCTGCTCGTAGATCTCGACCTGTACAGTCCGCTGGTCGGCTACGGCGGTGTGGAAAAACTCCTGGACGGGCCCGGCGGGCAGCGAGTCGTTAGCGTGCAGCAGGTGGTGCACCTCGAACTTGCCCTCCTCCGGGTCGGTGCCCTTGGCGACCACCGCCACCCCGAAAGCCCTGGGCACAACGATCGAGACGGCGCTTCTGGCCGCGGCGCCAACTACCTCGGGCGGCATTTCCAGTTGCCGGGCCAGCGCGGTGACCTCGGCGTCGGCCGCACTGTCGGCCGATTTGCCCAGATCCTGCCGGACAGCCTCCCGGAAGGCGAACATTGCGGCACCCTTGGCCACGGCCAGATGCGGATCGTGCACCAGTGGCTCGAACCCGAACCTGTCACGCAGCCCCCGCGCTACTGCCGGCATTATGGTCGAGCCGCCCACTAGCAGCACCTTGTCCACCTGGTCGACGCCGAGCGGCCGAGCCGTCTCGAGAGTGCGCTGGGTGATGTCGAAGGTGAGATCCAGCAGGTCGGCTGTGCGTGCCTCGAACACTGCGCGGGTGATCTCAGCCGTCATCTTCAGGCCGGCGAAGTGCAGCGGCTGACGCCGGGACTGCCGCTGCGAAAGGGAGACCTTCAGCTGTTCGGCCGTCAGGCTGACGTTCTGCAGGAACTCCTCGCTGCGGCCGGCCCCGGAATCCGGGTACTCTGCCGCGAAGCACTCCTGCAGGTAGGCACCGATCCGCTCGTCCCAGTCGGCGCCGCCGAGCCGGTGATCACCGTCCGTGCAGACGACATTCACGTCGCCCTCGGCCAGTTGCATGACCGTGGTATCGAAGGTGCCGCCGCCGAGGTCGTATACGAGGACGGTGTGCGATGAACCCGGATCGATCACGCCGTAGTGCATGGCCGCAGCCACCGGCTCCGGGACCAGGCTCATCACATTCAGGCCGGCCATCTCGCCGGCTACCTGTGTTGCCTGTCGCTCGGCGAGGCCGAAGTACGCCGGGACGGTAATGACGACATCACGCACGTCCTGCCCGGTTGCTGTACCAGCGAACCGTACCAGGTCCCGTAAAATAAACGCAGACACACTTTCCGGCGTGTAGGTAACGCCGTGAAACTCCAGCTCGACGGCGCGTACGCCCATGTGCCGCTTGATCAGCGAGACCACTAGGTCTGGGTCGGTCTTCGCGGCATCCTTCGCCTCGAGGCCGACCACCACTCGGTCCTTGGCCTGAAAGTAGACCACCGAAGGGGTTGCATCCTCGCCGATCAAGTTTTTTACTACTACCGGCATTCCGGTGTCGTCTAGGTAGGAGATGCAGGAATAGGTGGTCCCCAGATCTATTCCAAAAGCGGACATTTCTCCCCCGTCGCGGCCTGAAGACAGTCAGCCATAGTATATCGGGCTGTCCCGGCGCCGCCCAGGAACCGCTTGGGGTGCGGGCTCGTGCCATGCTGAATCGATGACGCATTCGGGAGCGGCAGCGCCTGTGCCGGGTTACGATTACGACCTTTTTGTCAGCTTTACGGGCACCGATCTCGGCTGGGCGCGCTGGATAGCCGCCGAACTCCAGGCCGCCACCCATCCCGACGGGCACGCCTTTCGGGTCCTGTCCCAGGATCTCAACTTCGTCCCCGGCACTAACTGGGTCTCGATGATCCACGATGGGCTCGAACGCAGTGAGCGCCTCCTGGCAGTGCTCTCGCCCGATTACCTGCAGCAGTCACCATTCGGCACCGCAGAATGGCAGGCGATCTGGCCCACTGACCCGAACGGCCTGCTCCGTCGGCTCGTTCCCGTCCGGGTCCGTGACTGCACGCCCGGCGGCCTGCTCACCGCCATCGTCTACATCGACCTCGTACACGGCGATGAGCAGGCCCGATCAGCCGCGCTTCTCGACGGCATCACCGCGGCCATCACGGGTAAGTACCGCAGGCGGGGCCGACCGCCGCTTCCTGCTTGACCCGAGGCCGTCACAACATCGACATGACGGCCGGGTCAAAACCTGCACAGGTGAACACGCAGCTGTCCATCAGGCCTCCAGGCTGCGCCAGCCCGGGGCTTCGGCCCTCAGCCAGTCAGGCCCTGCCCGCGGTGCCACCGGCGTGCCTACTGTCGGGTAGTGCTGGCTGTCACCAGATCGTTGAACGGTGTCGTCTTGGCTCATAACCGGCCAGCTCGTCGAGGGCGGTGCCAGCACCAGCCCGAGAGGGTCGGTGAGGATCGCAACGCTGGCAACATGCCAGACGAGAACCCGGTTCCCAGCTTCAGCACCGACCAGAGGGTCTGTGAGGATCGCAACGGTCATCCGCTTTGGAATCCGAACGTGCAGGCTGGCGGCAGCACCGGCCCGGGAGAGCCGATGAGGATTGCAACGGGTTATTGGACAGTTGATTGCGCATCAGCGGAGGACGTGACAGGACTGCTGACTGCCGAGGAGGGCCAACTGACGTTGACTGAACTGCCGTGCGATCAACTTGCGTTGATGAGAGTCGATGAGGCACCCTGCATGAGGCGGTCGCCGAGTGCGGACCGGGAGAGGTGGCTGAAGTCAATGGTCCGGGACGAGTCTCGTCAGGGCGGCCTGCTGGCGGACCGGCTGGATCACCTGTTCCGGACCGTACATCCGAAGGACCGCGGACCGTACACGCCGGCCGAGGTCGCCGAGGGCATCAACAAGACCGTCGGTGACCGCACCATCTCGTCGACCTACATCTGGCAGCTGCGCACCGGCCGGCGGGACAACCCCACCCAGAGGCATCTCTCGGCGCTCGCGGCGTTCTTCGGCGTGTCGCCGATGTACTTCTTCGATGTGGCGGAGACCGATCGCGATGCGGTCGGGCCCGATTTGGTGGCGGCCCTGAAGGATGATGACGTCCGGGAGATGGCACTGCGCGCCGCTGGGCTGTCGGACCGGTCCCTGCGGGCGATCCGGGACATGATCGAAAGTGCCCGGGTGGTGGAAGGCCTGCCGTCTGCGCCTCCACTGTGATGACGCATACGGGGGCAAACGCGCTTCTCACCCGGCCAGGGCTGGCCACCGCGAAGCACCCTGCTGCCGACGGACACGTCCCCGTGCATCCACGACGATGCACTCAGGTTAATGACATGTGCACAAGTTGGTCTCAGGCTGACAAGACGCATTAATCTCTGCTTAGAATCTCCATGAATGATTCACGCTGGCTTACCAGCGCGCAGGCTGGGCGACGGCCGCCGGGGCCTGACCGGCCGGTAGGCGAGCAAGCATGTGATGAGCCTGAGTGCGGCCGGACCCATGCCGCGCTGATCTGCCGGGACGTCGCTCCCCTGTCCCGCAAGCTAGGGAGCGATCGCGCATGGTCGATGAGACCGCAACCCCTGACCCAGCCGATTTCCTGTCGACCGGCCTGCTTGAGGACGCCGCGGCGGACACCAGGCGGCAGTGGAGCGCCGGAGCCTGGCCACGCGGAGGGCCCGAACCCACCCGGTCCAGGCTGGTCCAGACCCGAGAAATCTGGTGGCCACTGCTCAGTTAGCTTCTGATCGCCGGTCTGCAAACCCGCGGCTTTGGCCTGCGCGTCGGCGGACGAAGCATCGCTGCGCAGCAGGTGCGCGAGAGCGGACCCCATGCCAAGAACGGCGACGGGCAGACAGGATACGAGCGTGGTGACCTCCCACGGCGCCCTGGTTACTCCCGCCTGGGTGAGCAGGTGGTAGGCGACCTGTCCGGCCATGCCGAGGACCAGCGCGGCGATGGCGGACCAGCGGGCGAATCTCCGTGTTCGGTCGCTGACGGCGGAGTTCCTGGTCAGCCAGGCTCGCAGCGCGAACGCTGCGTAGGCCTCGACGCCGATCGGCAGGGTGACGGCGGTGTCGACGTGCAGGGAGTTCCAGATGCCGGGCAGTGGGCGGATCTCGCCGAACCCGGTCGCCTTCGGAGCCGCCGGAGGCGAAACCGTCGCTGAAGGTATGGCGGAACTGGTGCGGCGTCACCTGGGCGTACCCGGCTTCGGCGGCGCGCCGGACGAGCATCTTGCGGATCCGGTGTTCCCAAGGCGCCCTCGGTTCCGGGTCCCGAGCCACCCCAGTCGGAGTCGGCGAGCTCGTGAGAGCGGCGCGCACGAAGATAGACAGCCAGCGTGCGGGCGGTGGCCGGAGCGAGGCTCACCAGCCGCCCTTCCCCGGCATTCCGGGCACCCTTGAGCGGTACCAGGCGGAAGACGGGATTTCGGAGCAGATCGGCAGGGAGGGTGTGCATGACCATGCTGAGCAGTTCCTGCCGGCGGATGCCCTCGCTGCGCAGGATGCGGATGATGGCGTGGTCGCGGGCGGTCTCGAAGTCGCGGGCCTTGCCACTGCCGGTGACCTCGAGCAGGTCGTCGACGAAGCTGGGGGAGAGGGTTTTGGGCCGTCCCCTGACTTCGGCGTAGCGGTTGAGTCCGGCCGTGTAGGGGCTGGGGTGGCCGTATTCGCGCTGGAGGTAGTTGAACAGCTGGATGAGGTTGCGCTGCTGGGTGTGGGTGCCGCCTTGGCCCCGTGTCTGGTAATACTCGCGGAAGTACCGGTTGAGCATCGCGGTGTCGACGGTGGTGAAGTCACCGTCGAGGCTGTTGGCGGTCATCCAGGCGTCGAGGGCCTTCGCGGGAAAGACGTAGGCGTTGATCGTGGTGTCTTCGTAGGGCCGGCCGTCCCGGTTGTTGATCGTGCGCAGGTAGTCGCCGAACTCGGCGAGGGTCAGCGAGCGCGGGTCCGCCGCCGTCGGCTGCGACGATGCCGGGCCGGTGTCGGCCGGGGGACAGGTGGGCGGCGGCGGCGGGGATTGCGTGGCTGCGGCCAGCGGGCTGCGCAGCGGGCCGCGTCGGGGAAGGTGCGGGGTGGCAGTACGAGTGGGCATGGACGGGCTCCCTCCGGCGGGGAGCTAGACCGCTTTTATAGCGTTAAGTCAAGCGGTCTAGCACCGAGATGCTTGCCGGGACATGCCGCCTGAGGGAGTCCTCCCGGTGCCGCGCGGGCGCGCGAACCGGTACTCTAGCTGCGATCCCGTCGCCGGCGACCATCGCGCGGCGCGGGGGCGCATAGCTCAGTGGTAGAGCACTCGCCTTACAAGCGAGGGGTCACTGGTTCGAACCCAGTTGCGCCCACCAGGAGGTCTTCACGTTTCAGTGAGGCC
>PLRW01000158.1 GCA_003164955.1 Actinomycetota bacterium | reverse complement strand
AAGACCAGTGCAGTCAGAAGACCAGGCCGTCAGGAAATTCGTGCCAGCGGTGGGAGGGAGGCGCGGCGTGCCGCTTCTGGTGGGTCTGGACGTGGGTACCACGTCCAGCAAGGCCGTGGTGATGGACACCGGGGGCCGCGAACTGTCGCACGGGCAGGCGCCGACCAGGTGGGAATCGGCGGACGGCCGGACAGAGATCCAGGCGGCCCGCCTCCTGGATGGCGCGCTCGCGGCGGTGGCCGGGGCGCTGTCCGGCGCGCCACGGGATGAGGTGCTCGGCCTCGGTGTGGCCAGCATGGCCGAATGCGGGGTCCTCCTCAGCCGGGACGGTACCGTCCTCGGGCCGGTCATCGCCTGGCACGACACGCGCGATACGGCCGAGGTCGCCGACCTCGGGAACGTGCTGGGCGCGGACGAGTTCGCACTGCACACGGGTCTTCCGCTGCGATCGCAGTGGAGCCTGACCAAGCATCGCTGGCTGCTGGCCCACGCGCCGGCGACCCGTGCGGCGGCCCGGCGGCTGAGCATCGCCGAATGGATCGTCCGCCGCCTGGGCGGCGACGAGGCGAGCGAGCAGTCCCTGGCGTCCCGCACCGGCTGGCTGGACCTCAGCCGGCGGAACTGGTGGCCGGCGTCGCTGGAATGGACCGGCATCCGGGCCGGCCTGCTCCCGCCGGTGGTGACGGCCGGCACGGGTCTGGGCACGGTGCCCGCGGACGCCGGGATCCCGGCGCTGACCGGCGCGGTGCTGACCGTGGCCGGTCATGATCACCAGGCGGCCGCGATCGGCGCCGGGGCCACCGGGGCGGGTGACGAGCTTGACTCGTGCGGGACCGCCGAGGCGCTCGTGCGCACGATTCCGGCCGGCCTGGCCGCCGGGCCGGTGCTGGAGCTGACCCGGGCCGGGATCACCGTCGGCTGGCATGCCGTGCCCGGGCACTGGTGCCTGCTGGGCGCGACCGAGGGCGGCCTGGCCATGCAGCGCTTCCTCGATCAGGCCGGCGTGGACCGGGCGGACGTGCCCGCGCTCGACACCGCGCCCTGGCGGGCGGTGCTGACCACGGGGCAGGAGCAGGCGAGGGCATTGCACGATGCAATGAACGCGGTGGCCGGTGAGCACGGGAAGCTGATCGCGGTCGGCGGCTGGCTGCGCAGCGCGGCGTTCGCGGACGTCAAGGAGCAGTTCTTCGGGCGGGTACGGCGCCCGCTGGTCGAGGAGGCAGGCGCCCGGGGGGCGGCACTGACGGCGGGGGTAGCCGCGGGTGTGTACCCCGATTTCCCGGGCCTGCCGGCGCCCGGGTACCAGCCATGATCGTCACCGTGACCCTGAACCCCAGCGTGGACCGGACGTACGAGGTCGCGGCCCTGGCCGTGGGCGAGGTCAACCGCGCCGCCCGGGTGCACCAGGAACCCAGCGGCAAGGGCGTCAACGTGACCCGCGCGCTGACCGTCAACCGCGTGCCGTCGCTGGCCGTGCTGCCGTGCGGCGGCCCGGAGGGTGACACGCTCATCGCGCTGCTGGAGGCCGAGCAGGTCGTCTACCGCGCCGTCCCGATCTCCGGCTCGGTCCGCGTGAACATCTCCGTCGCCGAACCGGGCGGCCGGGCCACCAAGATCAACGAGGCCGGGGCGTCCCTGGACCGGGCGGAACTGGAGCGCCTGACGTCGGCAGCGCTGGCCGCGACGGGACCCGGGGACTGGCTCGCGGCATCCGGGAGCCTGCCTCCGGGGGTACCGCCGGACTACTACGCGCACCTCGGGCGGCGGGCGCACGAGGCGGGGCTGCGGTTCGCGCTCGACACCAGCGGTGCGGCTCTCCGGGCCGGGCTGGCCGCCGGGCCCGACGTCGTGAAGCCGAACGTGGACGAACTGGCCGAGGTGACCGGGACGCAGATCAGGAGTCCCGGCGCGGCGATCGCCGCGGCCCGGGAGCTGCTGGCCCGCGGAGCGGGGTGTGTGGTCGTCAGCATGGGTGCGGACGGCGCCCTGCTGGTGAGCCCGGACGGTACCTGGCACGCGTCGGCGGGCGCCCCCCGCGTCCGGAGCACCGTCGGCGCGGGTGACGCCCTGCTGGCGGGTTTCCTCGCCGGGGGCGGAACGGGCGAGGGCGCCTTGCGGGAAGCCGTGCTGTGGGCCACGGCCGCGGTCGGGGCCCCGGGCAGCCATGTCCCGCTCATCGACGACGCCGTACGCGGCGCGATCCACGTGAGGATTCGGCAGCAAGCCGGCTTATCCCACCCGAGACCTGCTCCTGACACAAGGCGGCCGGAAAGGGAGAATCGGCTAATGGTCGCCCCGTCGCTCAATGAGAAGAACCTCGCGTTAATAATCGATGAGACTCTCCACCGCCATCCCACGGGAGGACTGGCGACCGGGGTGGTCGGGCCCGGCGGCCTGGAGTTCTTCCGGGGCTCCGGTGTCGCGGACGCCGCGCGGGGAACCCCGGTCACCGAGGACACCGTCTTCCGGGCCGGCTCGATCTCCAAGACGTTCACCGCGATCGCGGTCATGCAGTTGCGGGACCGGGGCCTGATCGAGCTCGACGACCCCGTTCGCAGGCATCTGCGCAGCTTCCGGCTGATCCCCGCGCGCGCGTCGTTCGGCCCGGTGACGATCCGGCACCTGCTGACGCATACCGGCGGGATCGGTGAGGTGCGGGGGCTGGGTGACCTGTTCCGGCCCACGATCGGGCTGGCCATCCCGGCCGGGGAACCGGCGCCGGCGCTGGCCGACTACTATCGCGGCCGGCTCCGCATCGAAGTCGAGCCGGGCAGCAAGTGGGCGTACGCCAACCACGGGTTCGCCGTGCTGGGCCAGCTCGTCGAGGACGTCTCCGGTGAGCCGTTCGGCGCCTACATGCGGGGACACGTGTTCGGCCCGCTCGGCATGCAGCACACCGATTTCGAGCGCACGGGCCCCATCGCGGACCAGCTCGCGACCGGGTACATGCTGCGCCGGCACGGCCTCAAGGCGGTCAAGGACCGGGACATCGTAGTGCAGGCGGCGGGCTCGCTGTTCACGACGACCGCCGACATGGCGCGGTACGCCGCGGCCCTCCTCGGCGGGGGCGGCCTGCCGCTGGAGACCGCGACCCTCAGCGAGATGTTCCAGCCGCACTACCAGCCCGATCCCCGGATCCCCGCCCTCGGCCTGAGCTTCTGGCTCGGTCACGTCGACGGGCACCGCACGATCGGGCACGGCGGCGCCTGGCCCGGCTTCATCTCCGTCATGACGGTGGCGCCCGACGACGGGGTGGCGGTGCTCGCGTTCACGAACACCGGGACCGTGACGCCGGAGCGGGTCAGCGACGCGCTGCTGCGCGAGGTCCTCGGGGTGGGCCCCGACGAGCCACGCGGCGACGTGCCCGAGCACCCGGACGTGTGGGGCGAGCTGTGCGGCTGGTACGGCCCCGATCCGGGGCCGAACACCAACGCGCGGACCCGGATGCTCCTCGGCGGCGGGGCGGAGGTGATCGTCCGGCATGACTACCTCACGCTGCGCGCGTTCACCCCGGCGCCGAGGCTGCGCCGGGGATACCGCCTGCACGCGGACGACCGGGCCGACCCGTACCGGTTCCGGCTCGACGTCACCGCCGAAGGGCTCGGCACGTGGCCGGTGGCGTTCAGCCGCGGCGGCGACGGGCGGATGACCCTGTATCTCGGCCCCGCGCCGATGTCCCTGGCCCGGCGGCCCGCCTACCGTAACCCCGGCCGGCTCGCCGTGGCCGGAGCCGGCGCCGCGATCGTGGCCGTCGCGGTCACGGCCCGGCGCGCCCTCCGGCGCCCCGGCTAGGAGACGGCGCCGACCGCCTTCTGGTTGTAAGTGGGCTGGCGGTGAGCGGGCTGGTCATCAGCGGGCAGGGTCGCCAGGGCGGCCAGCAGCCGGTCGATGTGCTCGCTGGTGCTGCCCACACCGATGCTCACCCTGATCGCGGAGGGCACGGAGGGCGCGGTAGCCAGGCCGCACCCGGCCGCCTCTTCGGGGCGGCCGAGCAGGCGGCTCACCAGGAGGTGCGCGCAGAACCGGCCGTCCCGGACCCCGATGCCATGGTCCCGGGACAGTGTTTCGGCCACCTCCCGCGCGTCCCGCCCGTTCACGGTGAACGCGACAATCCCCACCCGGGGGTGTTCCCTCCCCCACAGGCTGAGCTCGCACACGTCCGGCAGCGCGGCCAGCCCGTCGCGCAGCCGGCGCAGCAGCCGTCCCTCTTCCGCGACGAGCGGTCCCCAATCGCTGAGGGCATCGCAGGCGGCCGCGATGGCGATGGCCCCGAGCACGTTCGGGGTGCCGGCCTCCTGCCGCTGCTCCGGGTCCTCGGCCCAGGTGACCCCGTCCGGCGCGACCACCGCGGTGGCGCCGCCGCCGAACAGGTAGGGCTCGGCGGCGGCGAGCCAGTCCGGGCGGCCGGCCAGGCAGCCCGCGCCGAACGGCGCGTACAGCTTGTGCCCGGAAAACGCCGCGTAGTCGACGTCCAGTTCGGTCAGGTCCACCGGCCGGTGCGGAGCGTACTGGGCGAGGTCCACNNACCGGCAGCCGGATCGTGCGGTGGCGGCGCTCCCAGGGCAGCAGCGCCGCATGGTGCTCGCTTTCGAACACCACCACGGTGGTTTCCGGCGGAAGCGCCTGGGCCAGCAGGTTCATCGCGTCCGTGGTGTTGCGAGTGAAGATCACCGAGTCGCGGGCGCGGGCGCCGAGGAATTCCCGGACCGTCTGCCTGGCCTGCTCATACCGTGCGGTGGTGAGCTGGGACGCATATCCCGCACCACGGTGGACGCTGCTGTAATACGGCAGCGCCTCGGTGACGGCGTGCTGGACGGCGGCGAGGCACGGGGCACTCGCGGCGTAATCGAGGTTGGCGTAGGGCACGAACCGCCCGCCGGAAACCGGGACGTTGATCCCGGCGCCGACAATTCCGGGGGCACCGGCGATTACGGGAGAACAGGCGCTTGGCACAGCAGACCTCCAACGACGTACCGGTGACCCCGTTGGGGGCCCCGCGCTTGCCCGGCGCGGTTACGCCAGGCCCGGTCATCACCCGGGGCACCCCGCCGCGGGACGGAGGGTTGCCGGCCAGCAAGCCGGGGCTTGGCGCTGGCACTCATTACCTGGCCTGCAGTCTATAGGCAAATGGGCCCGGCACATAGTTTTCACAGGTCAGCCCGGGATTCCGGCGTGTGATCCGGCCACGGCCGGCGGATTATCCGGGCCGCGGGCCAACGGCCGCACCGGGTGGAGGCGCTGTCCGGGCCCACGCCCGGCCCGCCCGCTACGGGGCTACCGGCGGGCCCACTCCTCGGCCAGCAGCCGGTAGGAGCGGACCCGGTCGGCATGGTCGTGCGTGATCGTGGTGATGATCAGCTCGTCCGCGCCGGTGGCTTCCTGGAGCTGTTCCAGCTGGTCGGCGACCTGCTTGGCGGACCCGACGAACTGGGTGTCGATCCGGTCGGTGACCAGGTCCCGCTCGGCGTCGGTCCAGGTGTAGGCGCGGGCCTCCTCCGGGGTGGGGAACTGGATCGCGCCCGCACCGGTGCGGATGCTGCGGACCCAGGCGCCGTAGCCGGCCGCCAGCTCGCGGGCGGTGGCCTCGTTGTCGGCCACCACCACGTCGGCGGACACGCTCACGTACGGCTTGGCCAGGTCATCCGACGGTTCGAACGCGGCCCGGTAGCCCTCGGCGGCCTCCAGCACGGTGGCCGGGCTCACGTGGTAGTTGGCCGCGAACCGCAGCCCGTTGGCCCCGCCCACCCGGGCGCTCTCACCGCCGCTGCTGCCCAGGATCCAGACCTGCACGTCGGCGCCCTCGCCGGGGACGATGTGCGCCTCCACCCCGTCCGCGTTCCGGTACGTGCCGCGCAGCAGCGCCAGCACGTCGTTGACCTGTTCGGTGTAGTTCTGCGACTCCGCACCGGGCAGTTGCAGCAGGCCCTTCTGCAGCGCGAACCGCGGCGAGCCGAGCAGGTGCTCGAACGAGAACTTCTTCGGGATCAGCAGCCCGTTTTCGGTCCGGTACGCCTCCGCCGGAGGCTTCTTGGAGTCCCCCGGACCGCCCCCCGCGTTCTTGGGACGCCCGGCCGACCGGCCCAGTCCCAGGTCCAGGCGCCCCGGGTAGAGGGCGTCGATCAGGCCGAACTCCTCCACCGTGGACAGCGCGGTGCGGTGCCCCATCTGGACCGCGCCGGACCCGATCCGGATGGTGGAGGTGGCCCCGGCGGTCAGCGCCAGCACCACGGCCGGCGACGTGCCCGCCACCCCCGGGTTGAGGTGGTGCTCGGCGAACCAGTACCGCGCGTAGCCGAGGCGTTCCGCGGCCTGGGCCAGGTCGATGCTGTTCCGCAGCGCTTCGGCGGCGCTGGACCCGGTGCTGATCGGCACCAGGTCGAGGGCGGCGAGCGGCACGCGGCTCATGACGCCGCCTCGCGCCCGGCCGCCGTGCCTGCCGGGAGGGGCGCCAGGCCCAGGTGCTCGCGCAACGTGCTCCCCTTGTAGTCGGTGCGGAACACCCCGCGTTCCTGCAGCAGCGGAACGACCCGGTCCGCGAACTCGTCCAGGCCGCCGGGCGTGATGTGCGGGACCAGGATGAACCCGTCGCTCGCGTCCGCCTGGACCAGGGTGTTGATCGCGTCCGCGACGGTGGCCGGGGCGCCCACGAACGTCTGCCGCCCGGTGACCTCGATGATCAGCTCCCGGATGGACAGGTTCCCCGCCTCCGCCCGGGCCCGCCACTGCGCCGCGATGGCCAGCGGATCACGGTGCATCCGCACGCTGGCCCGGCCGCGGGCGATCGTGTTCTCCCCCGGGTCCGGGTCGATGTCCGGCAGCGGGCCGTCCGGGTCGTAGCCGGACAGGTCCCGGTTCCACAACTGCTCCAGGAACTTGATGGCTGTCTGCCCGCTGACCTGCTGGAAGCGCACCTCGCGGGCCAGTTCCTGGGCGTCGGCGTCGGTGTCGCCGAGCACGAAGGTCGCGGCCGGCAGGATCAGCAGCTGGTCCGGGGACCGTCCGTACCGGGCCAGGCGGCCCTTGACGTCGGCGTAGAACGCCTGCCCGTCCTCCAGCGTGCCGTGCCGGCTGAAGATCGCGTCGGCGCTGGACGCGGCGAACTCACGGCCCTCCTCCGAGTCGCCGGCCTGGAAGATGACCGGCCGTCCCTGCGGGCTGCGGGGCACGGTGAACTGCCCGCTGATACCGAAGTGCGCGTCGCTGTGCGCGAACCGGCCCGCCCCGGGATCGGTCAGGAACACGCCCGATTCCTTGTCGGCCACGATCTCGTCACCGCGCCAGGAGTCGAACAGCTCCCAGGCCGTCTGCAGGAACGTCCGGGCCCGTTCGTAACGGGCCTCCTGCGGCAGGAAGCCGCCGCGCCGGAAGTTCTCCCCGGTGAAGGCGTCCCAGGAGGTCACCACGTTCCACGCGGCCCGGCCGCCGGACAGGTGGTCGAGGCTGGCGAACTGCCGCGCGACCTCGTACGGCTCGTTGAAGGTGGAGTTGATCGTGCCGGCCAGCCCGAGCCGGTCGGTGACCGCGGCGAGCGCGGCCAGGACGGTGAAGGTGTCCGGGCGGCCGACGACATCGAGGTCGTAGATCTGCCCGTTCTGCTCGCGCAGCCGGAGCCCCTCGGCCAGGAACAGGAAGTCGAACTTGGCGCGCTCGGCGGTCCGGGCCAGGTGCGCGAAGGAGCTGAACTCGATATGGCTGCCCGAGCGCGGGTCGCTCCATACCGTGGTGTTGTTGACGCCGGGAAAGTGCGCCGCGAGGTGGATCTGCTTGCGCGGGGTGGTCATGATGAGCTCCTCCCGGCCGGGGCGTAGCGGTTCGCGGGCCGGCCGAGGCCGAGCAGCCCGCGCAGGGTGCCGGCCGCATACGCCGTGCGGAACGCGCCGCGCCGCTGAAGTTCGGGGACCAGGCCCCGCGTGATGGCTTCGAGGTCGTCCGGGATCACCCCCGGGCGCAGCCGGAAGCCGGACAGCCCGGCGAGCTGCCAGTCCTGGAGCAGGTCGGCGAGCTGCCCGGGCGTTCCGGTGAAGACGGCCGCGTCGCTCACGTACTGCTGCCCGGCGCGGTCATCGAGCCGGCGCTTGCGGCCGGCGGCCGCCGCGGCGTCCTCGCCGAGGAACACCACCAGGTCGCCGAGGACGTGCAGGGTGTCCTCCGCGCGCCCGGCGGCGGCCTGGGCCGCGCGGACCTCCGCCACGAGGTCGCGGGCCCCGCCCGCGTCGCGGGGGGTCACGAAGCCGACGTCGGCGGACCGGCCGATCAGCCGGCAGGGCACCGGGCCGTGCCCCAGGGCGCTGACCACCGGCTGGCCCTGCGGCGGCCGCGGGGTGATCGACGGGCCCTTCACGCTGAAGTAGTCACCGGCGAAGTCGATGTAGTGCAGCTTGTCCCGGTCGATGAAGCGCCCGGTCGCGGCGTCGCGGATCTCGGCGTCGTCCTCCCAGCTGTCCCACAGCCGCCGCATCACCTCGACGTAGTCGGTGGCCTCGTCGAACAGCCCGGCGGTCAGCTCCCGGACCGCGGGATCGTCGCGGTCGCGGAGGTCGCGGTCCCGCAGATTCGGGCGGGGCACGTCGCGCCGGCCGAAGTGCGCGGCCTCGTGCGAGCTGGCCGACACCCGGACCCGGACCCCGGCGCGGCCGGCGCTGACGTAGTCCAGGGTCGCGATGGCCTTGGCGGCGTGGAACGGCTCGGTATGCGTGACGACGACCGACGGGAGCAGCCCGATATGGCGGGTCACCGGCGCGACCCGTGCGGCGATCAGCACGGCGTCCAGGCGCCCGCGTACTTGGTCGGTACGCGCGTCCGGCTCGCCGTAGCGGGCGGACTGCAGGCTGAGGCCGTCCTCGATCGTGACGAAGTCGAGCAGGCCGCGCTCGGCTTCGGTGATGACGTCGGTCCAGTAACGCGCGGTGAACAGCTCGTCCGGGCGGGCCCGGGGTTCGCGCCAGGCAGCGGGATGCCAGCCGGCGCCGTCGAGCGCGACGGACAGGTGCAGGGCGGGGGCCAGGTTGGGGGCCAGGTGGGGGGGCTGCGCAGCGGTCAGGACGTGCTCCCATCGGTCAGGGGTGCCTTACCGTCAAATTAGGTCATTCCGATAGGGAAAGTCGAGTATGGGGCTGCCTGTATCAGGTGACAATCAGCGCGCGGCCGGCCTTATTCCGGCAATAACCCGGGCGGTCAAGGCGCTTGTACCGATCGCCGGCCCGAAAGCGGGATGATCCGGGGAGATCTGAGGAAGGGAGTCTTCGATGCCGAAGGACGGCCGGGACGGGCCCGCTGGCGGTACGCATCCGCTGGACAACCCGGTCCGCTCCTCGCTGTGCGGACCGCACGCTCAGTTCGCGCAGCGCCGGGGCAGCGTGCTGCGCTACCCGGCCGACGTCTCGCCGTTCGTGGCCGTGCCCGACCGGCCGCGCGCCGCCGACTGGGCCGACCTGGCCGCGCTGGCCGGCCCGGGCGCGGTGCTCGGGCTGGCCGGGATCGCGCCGCCGGACAGCTGGCCGGTCACGCCGATCGGCGACGGTGTCCAGCTGGTCGGCGAGGGCGTCGAGGGCGCGGCCGACGATGGAGACGATGGAGTGGTGCGGCTGGGGCCGGGCGATACCGAGGAGATGCTTGATCTGGCGATGCGGACCAGACCGGGACCGTTCCTGCCGCGGACCCGGGAGCTCGGGGAGTTCCTGGGCATCCGCCGCGGCGGGGCGCTGGTGGCGATGGCCGGCGAGCGCCTGCACCCGCCGGGCTGGACCGAGATCAGCGGGGTCTGCACGGAGGAGGGGTGGCGCGGCCACGGGTTCGCGACCCGGCTGATGCGCGTGCTGGTGGCGGGGATCCGGGCGCGCGGCGAAACGCCGTTCCTGCACGCGCTGGCCAGCAACACCGGGGCGGTCCGGCTGTACGAGTCGATGGGTTTCCGGCTGCGCCGCACGATCACGTTCTCGGCCGTGCGCGTGCCCGGGCCATAACGGGGATGGCAGAATCGGGTGCCATTGCCGGACCGCCGCGAGGAGTGCGTTCATGCCCGACCTGCTTGACCTGCCGATCACGACGCTGGACGGAACCGCCACGACGTTCGGGAGCCTGACCGATGGGCGCGTGAGCCTGGTGGTCAACGTGGCCAGTAAGTGCGGCCTGACCCCCCAGTACGCCAAGCTCGAGGCGCTCCAGGAGGAACTGGGCGGGCCGGGCTTCACCGTCGTGGGCTTCCCGTGCAACCAGTTCGGCGGCCAGGAGCCCGGCACCGCGGAAGAGATCTCGGCGTTCTGCTCGGCCACCTACGGGGTGACGTTCCCCATGACGGGGAAGATCGAGGTCAACGGCCCGGCCCGGGACGCGGTGTACGGCGTCCTGACCGAGACGCCCGATGCCGACGGCAGCGCCGGTGACATCCAGTGGAATTTCGAGAAGTTCGTCGTCGGCGCGGACGGCCGGGTGCTGGGCCGGTTCCGCCCCAGGACCGAGCCGGATGCGCCGGAGGTCCGCGACTGCATCGGGCGCGCCCTGAACGCCGGCTGACCGGCCCGGCCGCTCCTCCTCTCCCGGAGATAGCCGGCCCCGGGGCCATGGCTGGCTAAGCGTGCCGTAGCCTGCCCCGGCCCGCTCCCGGCCAGGAACCGCTTACAGCCGCGGGTCCACCGGCTCCGACTCCAGCGCCAGCACCGCGAACACGCACTCGTGCACCCGCCACAGCGGCTCGCCGCGGGCCACCCGGTCCAGCGCCTCCAGGCCGAGGGCATACTCGCGCAGCGCCAGCGAGCGCTTGCGGCCCAGCCCGCGCTGGCGCAGCCGGGCCAGGTTGCCCGGTTCGGTGTAGTCGGGGCCGTAGATGATCCGCAGGTACTCGCGGCCGCGCACCTTGAGGCCGGGCTGGACGAGGCCCTNNTGGCCGCCGCCACCGAGCCCGGGTCGGTCGTGTCGGCCGTGGCCTGCCGGGTCTGCGTGATCAGGTCCTGGCCGGCCGCCGCCAGCCGGCCGGCGATCCCGAGATGCCACTCGTGCGGCCGCTGCTGGTGGGCGGCGCCCTCGCTGGCCAGCAGCTGGAACGGGGCGATCCGTATCCCGTCCAGCCCGTCGGTGGGCCAGCAATAGCGCCGGTAGGCCGCGGTGAAGGCCTGGGCGTTGGCCCGGCGGCCGCGCATGGCCGCCAGCAGCGGGCCCGCGTCGAGCCCGCGGTCCGCCGCCTGCTCCAGGGCCGTGACGGCAGGCGGCAGCACCGCCCGGGCCGCGGCCCCCACCGCGGCGTACTGTTCCCGCAGCAGCTGCCCGGCCTTGGCGCTCCACGGCAGCACTTCGGCGTCGAGCAGCAGCCAGTCCGTGCCGAGCTCGGTGAACAGGGCCGCCGCCTCGGCCGCCGCCCGGACCCGGGCCAGCAGCGTGGCGGTCAGCTCCGCGCCGAAAAACGGCCGCCCGGTGCGGGTCCACAGCGCGCCACCCGCCTCGTCCGCGATCCCGAACCGGGCCAGCGCCGCGTCCGCGGAGCGGCACACGAGCAGCACGGCCCGCGAGCCCATGTGCTTCTCCTCGCACACCACGGACGCGACGCCCTCCGCCCGGTAGGCGTCGAAGGCCTGCTCCGGGTGCTCCAGCAGGTCCGGCCGGGGCGAGGTCGCGACCGGGCTCATGGTGGGCGGCAGGTACAGCAGCCACCGGGGGTCGATCGCGAACCGGCTCATCACCTCCAGCGCCGCGGCCGCGTTGTCCTCCTGCACGCCGATCCGCTTCAGGTAGGTCGTCTCGATGATCCGCTTGCCGGTGACGTCCCGGATGTCGAGGACCTCCGGTTCCCGGCGCGCGGTGCCGGCCGGCNNGGCCGGCTGGTAGTACACCGCCGCCGCGGGCACCGAGACGATCTCCCGCTCCGGGTAGCGCAGTGCGGTGAGCCGCCCCCCGAAGACGCAGCCGGTGTCCAGGCAGAGGGTGTTGTTGCTCCACTCCGGTTCCGGGACCGGGGTGTGACCGTACAGCACCGTGGCCCGGCCGCGGTACTCGTTCGCCCACGGGTAGCGCACCGGCAGCCCGTACTCATCGGTCTCCCCTGTGGTCTCCCCGTACAGGCAGAACGAGCGCACCCGCGCGGACGCCCGGCCCTGGTACGGCTCGATCAGCCCGGCGTGCGACACCACCAGGCGGCCCTCATCCAGCACGTAGTGGCTGACCAGCCCGTCCAGGAAATCGGTCACCCGGGCCCGGAACTCCTCCGGCTGCTGCCCGAGCTGCTGCAGTGACTCGGCCAGGCCGTGGGTGATCTGCACGTTCCGGCCGCGCAGCGCCCGCAGCAGCTTGTCCTCGTGATTGCCGGGCACGCACAGCGCGTCGCCGGCGGCCACCATGCCCATGACCAGGCTCAGCACGCCGGGCGTGTCGGGGCCGCGGTCCACCAGGTCACCGACGAACACGGCCCGGCGCCCGGGATGATGCGCGCCGGCGGGCCGTCCCTCGGCGTCCCGCGCGATGGCGTAGCCGAGCTTGCCGAGCAGTTCCTCCAGCTCCGCGCGGCAGCCGTGGACGTCCCCGATCACATCGAACGGGCCGGTTTCCGTGCGCAGGTCGTTGTAGAGGCGGGTCCTGGTGATCGCGGCGGCCGCGACCTTCTCCTCGCTGTCCAGCACGTGGACCGCCCGGAAACCCTCCCGCCGCAGGCTGCGCAGGCCACGCCGCAACTGGTCCCGCTGCCGCCGGATCACGTGCGCACCGAAGTCACGGTTGGGACGGCTGGCGTTGCGTTCCAGGCACACCCGCTCGGGGAGGTCGAGCACCACGGCCACCGGCAGCACGTCGTGCTCCTTGGCCAGGGCGATAAGCGAGCGCCGGGCCTCGGGCTGCACGCTGGTGGCGTCCACCACGGTGAGGCGGCCGGCCGCGAGCCGCTTGCCCGCGATGTAGTGCAGCACGTCGAAGGCGTCACCGGTCGCCGACTGGTCGTTTTCGTCGTCGGCGACCAGCCCCCGGCAGAAGTCAGAGGAGATCACCTCGGTCGGCCGGAAGTGCGCCCGGGCGAAGGTCGACTTGCCCGAGCCGCTCACCCCGATCAGCACGACCAGGCACAGCTCGGGGATGGCCAGCTCGTGCGGGGCGGCCGCGGTCACGACGCCTCCCGGCCGAGCACCGCGGGCTCCCGGCTGAACACCGCGAGCTGGGTGGGCGCCCCCAGCTGCGGGTCGTCGGCCCCGACCGGCAGGAACCGGACGTGGTAGCCGAACGAGCCGGCGACCCGGCCGGCCCAGTCCCGGAACTCGGCCCGCGTCCACTCGAAACGGTGGTCCCGGTGCCGCATGCCGCCCTCCGGCAGGCCCTCGTAACGGACGTTGTGCTCGGCGTTGGGGGTGGTGACCACCACCACGGGCGGCGCGGCGTAACCGAACACCGTCCGTTCCAGCGCGGCCAGCCGGGGCGGGTCGACGTGCTCGATCACCTCCATGAGCACGGCGGCGTCCAGGCCCGCGAGCCGGTCGTCGCGGTAGGTGAGCGCGGACTGGAAGAGCTGGAGGCGCCTGCGCTGGAATTCGCTCATCGTGTCCAGGTGGAGCCGGCGGGCCGCGAACTGCAGCGCCCGGACGGACACGTCCACGGCCACCACCTGCTCGATGGCCCGGTCATCCAGCAGGTCACGCACCAGGCTCCCGTCGCCGCAGCCGAGGTCACCGACGCGGCGGGCGCCGGCTCCGCGGAGCACGGCCAGCACCGCACCATGCCGTTGCCGACTGAGAGATATCGCCGGCTCCATCCCGGGCTCGGCGACTATGGCGTTGTCGATCTCCTGCGGATCGGTGTCGTCCACCTCCGCGAGCCGGGCCAGTGCGCTCCGGGTCAGG
This sequence comes from Actinomycetota bacterium, assembly GCA_003164955.1. GTDB lineage: Bacteria > Actinomycetota > Actinomycetes > Streptosporangiales > Streptosporangiaceae > Bog-532. The sequence goes on along the minus strand of PLRW01000158.1, from coordinate 1,263 downwards.
GACGACTGGTGCGCCAGGTAACGGCGGCTGATGAGGGCCTGCTCGGGGTGCCCGGCCAGCCAGCCGCCGCCGGCCCGGACAAGCTTGTCGACCTCGTCCGCGGTGACCCAGTAGTGCTTGGCGTCGTCCAGCGCCGGTAGCAGCACGTACAGCTGGTTGAGCGCTTCAGCCAGCCGTACCTCGCCGGTCAGCCGGACATCGGCGTACGGTGACTCACCCCAGTCCGGGAACTCCGGGTCAAGCGGGACGGTGACCGCGTCCACCCGCCAGCCGAGCGGCTCGAACACCCGGTGCACGAGTTCCGCGCCGCCGCGGCAGCGCAGCGCCGGCACCGTGATCTCCAGCGGGATACGGGCGGCGGCCAGGTCCGGCCGGGCGTCGCAGCGGCCGGTGAACGCGGTGCGGAAAGCTGCCTTCAGCGCCATCGCGAGCAGGCTGGACGCCGCGTAGGGACGGTCGTTCACGTACTGGCCGAGCGTGAACGCCTCACCGGGCGCGGCCCCGCCGTGCACTCCCTTCTTGCCGCGCACGAGCGCGATGGGGTCCACGTCGAGCAGCAGCGCGGCCGTGCAGCGGTCCTCGGCCGCCTCGGAGTAGAACACGTGCGCCGTACCGGACGGCACATCGAGCGACTGCATCCGCCCGGGATGCTTGTGCAGCAGATACCCCAGGTCGGTGGCGGGTTTGTACGTGGTCGTGATCGTCAGCAGCACAATTGGATATCTTCGCGCAGGCGCCCACGCCGGGTCCCCTGGTTTTAGCCGCCGCTTGGACAGCAGCGGAGCATCGACCGGCTCACCAGGGCGGTGGTCCCGGTCCCTTTCGCGGGTAAGACCACTCGCTGCCGGTATGCGCCGTGGCCAGGGTCACTCCCGTGCGGCGGAGGTCATGCTCATATCGGGGTGGCGCGCGCCGGCTACCTGGCTGGCGATCGGCTCGACGCACGGGCCGATAGGCCGGTTTTGGGGACCGTCATTTTGTCAGACCCAGTCGCTACTATCGAACTAGTGATCGATAGCAGTGTGAGCATTCCGGGGAGGTGATCCCGCCCATGTGCACCCTCAGCGAGCCTGCCGCGCCCTCGGGCCCGGTGCAGGCGCTGGCGATGGTGTCGGCCGGGCTGGGTTACCTCGCCGCCTGTGATGCTGCCGGTCTCGGGACGGGCGCGCAGGCCGAGGCCCTCATCGGCCTGGAACAGGCCGAAGCCAAGCACACCGCCGCCCGGGCGAGGATCCTGACCGCGTTCACGGCGCAGGACGGGTA
>PLRW01000219.1 GCA_003164955.1 Actinomycetota bacterium | reverse complement strand
GAGCAGCCACCGCTCGCGGGCCGTGCATCTGGCGATAAGAGAGCGGGCATTGCGGGTGGACAGAAACAGCGTCAAGCCGCCCAGGAACAGCCCGGCAGAGCCGATCGCTGCTGGCGGGGCACCGGCTGGAGCCAGCGAACTGGCGGTGCCGGTAGTCCCCCAGAGCACGGCGGCGGTCAAGATGGGAACAGGCCCGCTGATCAGGCCAGCACGGCGGGCAGGTTGCTTGTCGAGAGCTGAACGGGCAGGAACTGACGGGGCAGCAGAGACTGCATCGTTTGGCACTGTCGTAACTTCCATCATCGAATTCGCTGGAACATGGATTCGAGACGGGCGCACGATTCATCAGCCCGGACTGCCTCAAGACAGCCGGGCGAGTGGCTTATGCCATCAACAGATGCGCCCGATCAGGCGCACAGAGGGGGCAGCACGACGTGCCAGTAAGAGCCCATGCGTTCACGCTACTCGTCGCCGAGCAGGCCAAGGTCCAAAGATGGCCCACGCTGAGTGTCCATGCTCGCAGCCGCAAGCGCTAGTCGGCTATCTGATCACGTAAGCGCAGTTAAGGGGCTTCAACCGGACCGGGATCGTATTCCGCCGTCCGCTCCGGTCAAGCAGCGGCTGAACGCAACTTGACCTCCACTCCCGGCTCCACAACCCCGGCACCTATCGGGTGAAGGCCCCAGACCGTTCCCCCCTCTCGCGGCCGGGGCGGAAGGAGCAGGCAGATGCTCGCTCCTTACGGCAGCAGGGATCTGCACCACGATGCGAATCCGTTCATCCGCTACCGTGTGCGGGTGACTGCGCGCGAACTGCCGACGGGTACGGTCGTAGTGACCGGCGCGAGCCGGGGAATAGGACAGGCGGCCGCGCGCGAACTGGCTGCCGACGGCGACTGGCACATCGTCCTGGCCGTACGCAGCGACGCCGACGCGCATGCGCGCGAGCTGGCCTCCCGGACGGGCAACCCCCACATCCATCCTCTGACCTGCGACCTAGCCAGCCTCGCTTGCGTGCAGACGGCCGCTGCATGCCTCGCCGAACTGCTCGACACCGAGAGCCTGCCCGCGCTGCGTGCCCTGATCGCCAACGCGGGCGTGCAACTCAATAGCACGGCAGATACCACCGCCGACGGCTACGAGCGCACCTTCGGCACGAATGTCATCGGCCACTACGCGCTGATCCGGGAACTGCTCCCTCATCTATCCGCGCCCGCCCGCGTCGTCCTGGTGACCAGCGCGACACATTTCGGCGACTTCCGCCACACGTATGGCTCGATGCCAGCGCCCAGGTGGATGGAGGTGGACGCGCTCGCCCGGCCCCGCCCCGGTAACCGCCGCGACGGGCAGGCCACCTACACGACGAGTAAGCTCGCCTTGATCTACCTCACGCATGTCCTAGCCCGGCACGTACCACAGGGCGTCGACGTCTACTCCTTCAACCCGGGGCTGGTGTTGCAGACCTCGATCATGCGCGAATATGGGCCGATCGCGCGCAGGGCCGCGCGACTCCTCGCCACGCCGCTGCAACATACCCCGCTGGCAGTGAGCCTGCAGGAATCCGGGCGCAGACTTGCCGAAGCCGCAGTGGGCTGCGTAGCCGCACCCAGCGGCTCCTACCTCGACGTGGGCCGCCCGACCCGCTCCTCGGCTGAATCCTACGACCAGCAGCGCGAAGCCGATCTGTGGACCCGGCTGGCTGCATTGACCGGTCATGAACCGTGAGTAGCGGCACCGTGGCTATGCCGGAAAAGCCGCGCGAGCGCTCCTGAAGTGGGCTACCACGGAATGTGGCATTACCCGGTTTCGGGTCAGCGTCAGCCCGACGGCACGCCCTCGCTGAACTTGATCCGCAAGATCCGCTTCGCTCAGGCCGGGTGTCCAGGGCCATGAGACGCCGGGCGTAGAACTGGACTCCATCGCGACGGCGAGACGGGACAGCCGACGGACGTTTCATGATCCGGAACATCTGCGGAATGTGCTGTCGGCACGCGTCCGGCAGCCATGTCTGGCCCAGGTCAGCGGGATCACTTCGCCAACCAGAACAACAGCCTCCGGAGCCATGAGCGTGCCCGTCGCGTGCCCGATCGAGCGGACCGCGTCCCGCGCCCGGTTCGTGACCTTCCCTGCGCTGGACCATCTGCTCTTCTGGGAGAACCCCAACGGCTTCGCCGACGTTGCGGCGTCGTTTCTACTGGGGTCGGAAGGCGCCAGGACCGACAGCCGGGGTTCCGGGACCTTTGACCTTAACGTCGGCTCCCGCAATCGGTCGACAATGCCGCATGCCCGCCGATTTCCTGGCGGGCAATCCCCGGCTCCCCGAGGTTGATCATGTTCACTCGCGCGCAGCTGCACCGGCGACGCTCGCACCTGGCGCGAGCGTGGGATCTGCACATTCCGGTGATCTGCGACAAGCGGCCCAACAGCGCGGCGCGCATGGGCGTGCGAACCGAGATCGCGGCGAGCTGGGAGCGCTCGGCCGCGCATGTCATGCCCGAGGTCCACGAGGCACCGCTGGCTGATGTCGACGAAACGCGGCACGCCTGGGAGGCGAGCCCGCTCAACGCCGCCGTCCGGCAGCTCGAATCCCAGCTGCAGGTCGCCGCGGACGACGGTGAGCTTGTCGTGGCAGTCACCGATCCCGCCGCCCGCATCCTATGGACATACGGCGGCGCGGTGATGCGGCGCAAGGCGGAGAAGGTGAACTTCGTCCCGGGAGGCCGGTGGGACGAGGCCAGCGTCGGGACGAACGCCCTGGATCTGGCGCTCAGGCTAGACCATGCGGCGACCGTGTACTCCGCAGAGCATTTCTCCAGCTGTGTTCACGGCTGGGTGTGCTGGGCGGCCCCGGTGCGCGACCCGGGTACCGGGCGCCAGCTCGGCGTGCTCGACCTTTCCACGACCTGGGACCGCTCGCATCCGATCGGCCTGGCCACGGCCGAGGCCATGGCCATGCTGCTGGGACGCGAGATACGCGCGACCGTCGTGGCAGCTGCCGCGCACGACAGCGCCAGTTCCTGCCGCGGGCTGCTGGAGCTCAAGCTGCTCGGCCAGCCCGGCGCGCAGCTGAACGGCGCACGGCTGCGGCTCACCAGACGGCAGACCGAGATCCTCGCGCTGCTGGCGCTGAATCCGGACGGGCTCGACCTGGCCGAGCTGCACGCACGGCTCTACGGCGACCGGCCGGTGAGCCAGGGAACGCTGAAGGCAGAGATGTCGCAGCTGCGGGCCGCGCTCGGGGGGGGCCTGGAATCCCGTCCGTACCGGATCGGCCTGGACGTGCGGTGTGACGTCACCGACGTGCTGCACCGGCTCCGGGCCGGCGACGTTGCGGGCGCCGTGGAGCGATACGGCGGAGAGCTGCTGCCCGGTTCCGAGTCCCCGGCGCTGGCGGAATTCGGCCACTTCGTCACGATCGCCCTGCGCAATGCGCTGCTGTCGGATCCTCATCCGGCCGCGGTACAGCGCTACCTGGAGCTGACCCCGCATGACCTTGACCTGCTCGGCAGCACCCGCGCACGCCGACCTACCGATGGCCAACCTCAGTCGGCCTACGATTAGCCCCTCTCTCACTGAGGAGGGACGACTTGACACAGACTGCCGTCTCGGCGCATAACCGGTCACTGCGCCCGCAGGCATTCGCCCTGGCGCAAGTCGCCCACCCCCGTCAGCCTGCCATGCCGCGGCCAGTCGCGGAACCTGAGCGACGCCGGCTGGCCAGGGAATTGCACGACGGGATCATCCAGGAGGTCCTAGCGACCGGGCTGGCCATCGACTTGTGCCTGGCCGATATGCCCGTGGGATCACCGATGCACGCGAGGCTGGAACACGCCAAACGGCTGACCGCGACGACCGTGCGGCGACTGCGATCGTCGCTGCAGGACCTGCGAGAGGGCCCTAGCGCCCCCGAGGAAGAGCTTCCTGACATGCTGCGGCGCCTTGAGCCCCAGCATCCTGGGCATCAGCTCGATGTGAGGGTGGAAGTGACCGGCCCGCAGGTGCCGCTGACGGTGGCGGTCCGCCGGTCGCTGTTCCAGGTGGCCAGCGAGTGCGTCTTCAATGCGGCCGTCCACGGGAGGGCGCATCGCGCCGTCATCCGGCTGAGTTACGGCTGCGGCGTGGTCGCGCTGTGCATCGCGGACGACGGGTGCGGAAAGCCGGAGACGCTCAGGAAGATCATCCGCGGCGAGGTGCCCGGCACGGGCGGCGGGTACCATCTGGGCCTGGCCGACATCGCCGCACGGGCCAAGGAGATGGGCTGGACCCTGGGGGCTGACCGGTCTGACCTAGGCGGGATTGCACTCCGGGTCGAACTTCCCATTATCCCAGGTCTCCGCGACGGCCAGGATAAGACCGGCCAGGTTCGGTTATTTCCGGCCGGAAAGCCTGCTGGTCACCCTGGGTCGCCCGCGGCGAGATAGCCGCGGCGACGCAGGTACCCGAGCAGTTCGTCGGCGGCCTGCTCCGGGGACAGCGGGCCGAGCACCGTGGGCGGGGTACGCTCCGCGAGTGCTCCGGTCAGCTGCAGGGTGCGGTGCAGCGCCGTGCCGGACGGGACGGGGATCTCGCGCGGCCTGGGCCGGTACGGGTGGGCGCCCAGGACCGGAACCCGGTGTCCGGCCGCTGCCGGCGCGTCGATCACTGGGATGACGGCGCGCCTGCTGGCCAGCGTCTCGGGCAGGCCGGCCCGCCGCAGCCGCACCCCGGCCGCCTCAACGGACACGACGGCGGGGCGGCGCACCCGCAGTACCTCGCGGCGGCCGCCGTCCAGGCGGCGGTGCACCCGCAGCTCACCGTCGCCCTCCGGTTCCAGCCGCACGACACCGAGGGCCTGCGCCGCGTTGAGCGCCGCGGCGAGGAAGGCGGGAAACGAGCCGGTGCCCCGGTCGGCCGAGCGGTCGCCGCAGAGCACCAGGTCCGGCACTCCGTAGCGCTGCCGTAGGGCGGCGGCGAGCGCGGCGGGACGATTCTGCCCCCCACCGACCAGCTCGGCCGGGCGCGGACGCGAACTCCGGCGGGCCGGCTCGACGCGGAGGGCCCCGGTCGCCCCGGCAGCCAGTGCGTCTTTCAGCATCTCGTCGGCTTCGGCGGGCCCGACAGTGGCCGCGATCACCTGGGCGTCCCACTTCTCGGCCAGGCTCATCGCATGCTCCAGGGCGGCGAAATCCGCCCGGTCCGGCCCGCGGTCGTGCGGACTGGCACTGATCGCCCCGGTGAGCGGATCAACGTCGGCCTCCTGCCAGGACCAGCCCATCGCCGCCACGATCACGGTCATGTCCCGTCACCCCTTCCGGAACACGACGCCGTCGCCGCCAGCCGGGTAGGTCCAGGTAATGGCCCCCTCGGCGTTGCAGACCTGATAGCACGTCCCGCACTCGAAGCACTGTTCGTAGTTGAACAGGATGCCGCCGTCGGTGGTGGGCACGAACAGGCCGGCCGGGCAGGCGTGCACGCAGTCCTTGGTCGTGCAGGAGCGGCATACGTCGGAGTCGACCGTGATGTGCGCCCGCTCCCCGACCCGGAACTCCACGGTCGCCATGCGCTCATCGAAGGACACTTCGGGGTAGTGCATCTCACTTCTCCCTCATCGAAATGCCCGCAGCGCCCGCCAGCCGTCCCGCGCGAGCGACCGCAGCTGGACGTGGTTGCGGCGGACCGCACGAAAGAACTCCCTGATCATGCCGATCTTGGGCGTCGGGTTGGTGACGGTGAACACCTGCTCGACGAAATCGCAGATCAGACCCGGGTATTCGCGCTGCATCCGGTCGGCGAGCACGATATCCGCCGCGTTGCGATACCGCTTGTGGTCGGCGAGCACGAACGACGCCTCCATCCGGCGCCGGTACCCGGCCAGGCCGCGGGCGGATGTGTCGCCGGCCGCAATCGCCTCCGCGGCGGTCTGGCCGGCCGCCAGCCCGGCGCCGATCGCGAAGTTGACCCCCTCCAGCCACAGCCCGGCGGCCAGGCACATGGACGCGGCGTCCCCGGCCACGAGCATGCCGTCGATGGCCAGCCGGGGCATGGCACGATAACCGCCCTCGGGGATCAGGTGGGCCGAGTACTCCTTCAGCTCCGCGCCCCGCAGGTACGGCGCGACACCCGGATGCGCCTTGACGCGCGCGATCAGTTCCTCCGGCCGTGTCTTCGCGGCGGCCAGCCCGGTGAGCCCGACCACGACTCCCACGCTGACCGTATCCAGGTTGGTGTACAGGAAACCGCCGCCGGGGATCCCGCTGGTGCAGCCGAGCATCTCGATGTCCAGGCCCTCGTCGCCGACGAGCCCGAACCGCTCGTCGATAACCTCGCGCGGCAGCGCCAGGATCTCCTTGACACCCAGGGTGGTGTGCTCCGGGCTGGTACGCGGCAGCAGCCCGGCCTCCTTGGCCAGGAAGGAGTTCACGCCGTCGCAGGCGATCACGACCTTGGCGTGGATGTCGCCGCCCGGCCGGTCGGTACGGACCCCGGTGACCCGGCCGGCGGCATCCCGCAGGAGGGCCGTGACCACCGTCGAGGTGACCAGCTGAGCGCCGGCCGCGACCGCCTTGCCGGCCAGCCAGGTGTCGAAGTCGCCGCGGTAGATGGTCATCCCGTTATACGGCGAGTGATCCCAGGCACTGGTGCGGTAGTCGACCGTCAGCGCCTGGGTCGGTGTCATCACCATGGTGGCGCGGCGGGTCACCCACCGCTGCACCGGCACCTCCGTCCACCACTGCGGCACGACCTCGTCGAGGATCCGCCCGTACACCACGCCGCCATACACGTTCTTGGCGCCGGGGTAGGCCCCCCGCTCCACCAGGACCACGTTGCGGCCCGCCCGGGCCAGTTCGAGGGCCGCAGCCGCGCCTGCCGGGCCGGCCCCGACGACCACGGCGTCGGCGGTCATCGTGTCATCCGGCATGGCTCGCCTCCTCGGGCTGGTCCGCGGCTGCCCCGGTCACGCCGAGCCGGTCGGCCAGCACCGCGAGGACCGCCGGCGCGTCGGCGACGATCCCGAGGTCGGCCATCAGCGTCATCGGGCAGGACGGGTCGGTATTTACGCTCACCACGTGGGCCGGCTCGCCCAGCCCGCCGACGTGCTGCGCCGCGCCGGAGATACCGAACGCCACGTACAGCTCGGGGCTGACGGCGACGCCGGTCGTCCCGATCTGCCTGTCGTAGCCCATCCAGCCCGCGTCAGTCACCACCCGGGTGGCCCCCGCGCTCGCCCCCAGCGCGCCCGCCACGTCGGCCAGCAGCCGCATCACGGCTTCCCCGTCCGTTCCGGCGGGAACGAGTCCCGCGCCGCCGCCCACGATCCGGCGTGCCTCGGCCAGGTCCACCGTGCTGGGCTCGGGCTGCAGCACCTCGACGTTCTCGGCGTCCCACTCGGTGCCTCGTCCGGCCGCCGGCGTGCCCGGTCCGGCCGCCGGCAGCTCGGTCACCTCGGTCCGCCCCGCCGGGCCGGCCCGGCCGGGGCGCCCGGGCCGCAGTGTCACCACGGCCGGCCCGTCTACCGCCACCCGCAGCGCCAGGCGATCATCGAGCCTGGTCAGCTCGACCTCATGGGGCGTGCACCGGACCGCTCCCGCGAGCAGCGCGCGGCCCATGGTCACGGCCAGTCTGGGGGCGAGATCACGGCCGTCCGGTGACGCGGGCAGCAGCACCATGCCCACACCCGACAGGACGGGCGCCAGCGCAGCGGCCAGGGCGCCCGGCGCGACCGAGGACCGTTCGAGCAGCCAGACCCGGCGGCCCGAATCCAGCTCTCCGGCCGCCGCGCGCGTCCCCGAGCCCACCACGAGCGCGGCCCCGCCCGCCTCGGTCACCGTCTCGTCGGCGCCCAGGGGCAGCTGCCCGTCCCGGACCACCACCACGGCCAGGACCGCGAGATCAGCGGGCATGGTCATAGCGCCACCGCCACCCGGTGCCCCTCGATCACGGCGGCGTGGGCCCGGCGAGGCGTGACACAGTCGCCGATCCGGTGCACTTCGAACGGAGCGGCCCGCAGTTGCTGCCACAGGGTCTCGTCCGGGGCCTGGTGGACGGCGCACACTACCCAGTCGCACTGCCGCTGCGCGGACTCGCCGGTAGGGTGGTGCAGCAGCGTCAGCACGACCCCGCCGGAATCCGGACCCGAGCCGGAACCGGGCTCGCCGTCGGCGCCGGCCATGCCGAGCACCACCAGGTCGGTAGCTTGCCGGATTCCCTTGGCATGGGCGCGCACGTTGAATGTCTCCATGTCCAGGGTGATGCCGAGATCCTGACCCACGACCATGCCGGCGGTGATGATCTCGACCGTGCAGCCCCGGTCAGCAAGCAGCTCGGCGACGCTAGTGGCCTGGTGGAAGCCGAGGTCATCGACCACAACCACCTGCCCGGCGGGCTCGGCGCGGCCTTCGAGCACGTCACGGACGTCCACTACGCGAGAATTACCGGCGGCCCAGTACGGCGGCTGCGGAATCGCCCCGGTGGCCAGCACCACGACGTCCGGCGACTCGGCGCGCACCGACTCGGCAGTGGCCTCCACGCCGGTGCTGATCAGTACGCCGTAGCGCTGACACTCGGCCGCCAGGTTGCGCACCACGTCGAGGAACTCGGCGCGGGACGGCACCGAGGCGGCCGCGGCGACCTGCCCGCCGGTGCGCGGCTGGCGCTCGTACAGGGTGACATGGTGGCCGCGCTGCGCCGCCGTGGCGGCGGCCTGCAGACCGGCTGGGCCCCCGCCGACGACGATCACCCTCCTGCCCCGCAGGCGCGGCTCGGGGAGCCTGACCGACTCCCGGCCAGTGCGGGGATTCTCGATGCAGCCCAGCCACCGGTTCAGGCCCATCCGGCCGACACACTCCTGGTTGCAGGACAGGCACGTGCGGATATGCAGGGCGTATCCTGCGCGGGCCTTAGCCGCGAAGTCCGGGTCTGCGATCTGGCCGCGCACCACTCCCACCAGGTCGCAGTGCCCCTCGGCCAGCGCCCGCTCGGCCTGCACCGGGTCCTTGATCCGGCCTACCCCGATCACCGGCAGCCTGACCGCCTGGCGGATGGCATTGGCGATGAACAAGGCGTACCCGGGCGGGATGCTCATGGACGCCTCGATCATGAACAGCGTGGCGGTGGCCACCCCGATCGAGGTGTTGATGTAGTCGACCTGGCCGGTCGCCTCCACCATCCGGGCCACCCCGACGGCCTCCGCCAGCGTGCTGCCACCCTCGATCAGCTCGTCACCGCAGATCCGCACGCCCAGCGCACGCTCCGGCCCGATCGCGTCGCGGACGGAATCGATGATTTCCAGCAGGATCCGCGCCCGGGCCGGCAGCGACCCGCCGTAGGCGTCGGTGCGCTTGTTCGTCGCGGGCGACAGGAATCCGCGCACGATAGAGGAGTGTGAGCACTGCAGCTCGATGCCGTCGAACCCGCCCTCCGCGCAGTACCCGGCGACGGTACCGTAGCCCGCGACGATCTCGGCGATCTCGTGCCGCTCCACCGCCTTGGGCACCTCACGGAACATCGGGTCCGGCACCGGACTGGGCGCCCAGACGGGCAGCCGGGAGAACATTGACGAGGCCTGCCCCCCGTTGTGATTAAGCTGCGCGAAGATCGGCACCTCGTGCGCGTGCGCCGCCGCGGTGATCTTCCGGTAGCCGGGGATGACCGTCCGGTGGAAGCCGTGGATCAGCTTCTCGTAGGGCCAGTCGGTGGGATGAGTGGAGTGCTCCTCGGTGATGATGAGCCCGACGCCGCCCGCCGCACGGGCCGCGTAGTAGTCGGCGTGCTGCTGACTGGGCAGGCCGTCCTCGGCGAAGTTGGTCAGGTGCGCAGCGAATACGATCCGGTTGCGGACCACCACCGGGCCGATCCGCAGCGGCGAGAACAGGTACCGGTACCGGCTGGTCGCGCTCATCGGCCGGCTCCGGTCATGGTCGGGGTCAGGGCCCGGCCCGCGGCCGAGGCGGCCTGCTCGTCGGCCACGCCGATCGCCAGCGCGACCCGGCGCGCCTCCAGCACTGCCTCCAGCACCGTTCTGGGTGCCACGCAGTCGCCGGCCCGGCGGGTGCGGGGCCGGTGCAGGTATAGCGTCTCCTCCGGCAGCCGGTGCCCGCAGTGCACCAGGAGCGCGCACTCCACCGTGCGCTGCTCTCCGGTCCACCGGTCCTCCAGCAGCACATGATCGTCCGTGACCACCCGGAGCAGGCTGCGCAGCTCGCGGTGTACGCCCGCCCGCTGCAGCCGTGAGTTGGCCTCGGCGAGGTCGCCGGTGAGGGCCAGCTGGCTACCGGCGATCTGGTCCTGGGTGACGATCGAGGTCGGCCGGCCGCTCGCGGCGAGCAGCTCAGCGACGCCGACCCCGACCGGCCCGCCGACCGGATCGAACACCACGGCCCGCCCGTCCGGCCATCGGCCGAGCGCACCGGAACGGACCTGAGCGAGCAGGTCGGCGGCCTCCAGCACGCGCGCGCCCGCGGCGATGCGGTAATCGCGCGGGCCGGCGACCGAGCCCGTGGCCAGCAGCACGCGCATACGCTTGGCCAGCGCGTCGTCCATCTCCGACGCGGCCACCTCGTGCTCCAGCGCGACCGTCACGCCCAGCCGCTCCAGCTCCCGGCGCCACCAGTCCACCACCACGCCCAGCCGCCGCCGTCCGTGCACCAGGGCCGCCGTGGTCAGCATGCCGCCCAGCTCCGGTCCGCGTTCGGCCAGGAAAACGCGGTGCCCCCGCATCGCCAGCACGCGAGCGGCTTCCAGGCCGGCCGGCCCGCCGCCGACCACCAGCACCGGGCTGGGGGCCTGATCGGGGACGGCCGTGTCGCCGTCGTCGAGCTCATGGCCGCTGCCGGGCTCGATGACGCAGGTGATGACCGGATTCCGGTTGTCCCGGACCATGCAGGCCTGGTTGCACAGCAAGCAGGGGCGGATTCGTTCCGCCTCGCCGCTGCGCAGCCGCGCGACCAGGTCGGGATCGGTGATCTGCGCCCTGGTCATCTCGGCCAGATCGGCGGCCCCGTCGTCCAGTGCCCACTGCGCCTGCGCCGGGTCGACGACACTGCCCTGCAGGGCCACGGGCACGGCCCCGCCTACCGCGGCGCGGACCTGCCGGCACAGCTCGATGCCCGGGCCCGGCTCGGTATGCAGGTCGGGCCGGGTCGCCGGCACCGAGTAGATCGATCCCCGCACCACCACGAGATAGTCCGCCTGGCCGGCTAGCCGCGCGGCCTGCTCGGCAGCCATCTCCGGGGTCACCCCGGCCCAGGGGGCCAGCTCGTCGCAGCTCAGTCGCAGCCCGAGCACCCGCCCGGTCCCGAGGGCATCCCGGACGGCGCGCAGCACACGCTCGGTGAGCAGCAGCCGGTCCTGGCCGTAGTCGTCCCGACGCTGGTTGGTCAGGCCGGAGTGGAACTGACGCAGCAGTGAGTGCTGGCCCGCATTGATCTCGACGCCATCCAGATCGGCTCCGGCGGCTAGGGCGGCCGCCGCGGCGAATCCTTCGACGACCGCGTCGATCTCGGTGCCGTCCATCTCCATGGGCAGCTCGCGCGAGCCTGCGTCCGGCACCCGCGACGGCGCCCACAGCGCGGCCTGCGAGAACGCCGATGAGCCCTGCATCCCGGCGTGGCCCAGGGCGGCCAGCACCAGGGCGCCGTACGGACGGCAGGCCGTGACGACCTGCGCCCAGCCTGGCCCGCAATCCGCGGCCAGCGGTGCGCGTTCGTAGGGCCAGTCGGACGGGTGCACGCTCGCCGTCTCGGTCACGATGACACCGCAGCCGCCCGACGCCCGCCGCGCGTAGTAGGCCACGTGCCGCGCCGAGATCTCCCGGCGCCGGGCGAGGTTGGTCTCGTGCGGCCCGAATATCACCCGGCTGGGCGCGCGGCGCGGCCCGAGGTCGACGGGATCGGTGAGGGACGTACTCATGCCGTACCGGCCTTAGTAGACGCCGCACATTCCATCGATCGAGACTTCCTCGACCAGAAGCTCCTCAGCGATCTCGGGCCCCTGGCCCGCGTCGAGGTCGTCGCTGACGCGCGGCCCATCGGCGGGCGAGGCGTCGGCTCGGGTGTCCTGGTGCATGAGAAGCCTCCTGGGTCGGCTGCGGCGGGACCGGGTGACGGCCCCGCCGTCTTCGCCTGATGCTGGTGACGGTATGGGGGCTGTGCGGGCCGTGTCACCATGCTTCCGGCCGTCATCACCCCATCCGGATGGATAGGTACCGGCCGGGCGGACCGTGCTGCGCGGCGCCCGATGCTGGTGACCGTATGGGCGCGACGTTGGCTCGGTCACCGTGCTTCTGGCCGTCGCGTCCCCGTCCAGGTGGGCAGGTACCTGCCGCCGCCCCCTCCGTTCGGGCAGTTGCCGTGCTGTACGTCAGGGCGCAAGGCGGTCGCGGTCGGGCGGAATCGGCGCGCGCGGGTTCCGCATCGCCGCGCCGCTGCTTAGCCTCGCCGCAACGTTGCTCCCGCTGATGGCGTCCGGCCGGCTGAAGCGGTCCTCGCACACTGTGCGCGGGAGCACACCATGGAGAGGAGCCCGTGCACCATGCAGGTTGACGAACTGCTCAAGCCTTTCCCGATCAAGGAGTTCCACCCGTTCCCCCGGGCGATGCTGGGTCCGGGTGCTCACGAGATGATCGGGCCGGAAGCGAAGAAGCTGGGTTTCAGGAAGATCCTGGTGATGACCACCGGCCTGCGGGGCAGTGACACCGTCCACAAGATCAACGAGTCGCTGAAATACCACGGCCTCGAGACCGTCGTCTACGACAAGGTCGAGTCCAATCCCAAGGACTACAACGTGATGGACGCCGTCGCGATGTACCAGGAGAACAAGTGCGACTCGTTCGTCTCGATCGGCGGCGGTTCGGCGCACGACGCGTGCAAGGGCGCCCGGATCTCGGTAGCGCACGACGGCCGCAGCGTCAACGAGTTCGAGGGCTTCAACAAGTCAGAGAACCCGAAGAACCCGCCGCACATCGCCGTCTCCACCACGGCGGGCACCGGTTCGGAGACCTCCTGGGCTTATGTGATCACTGACACCACTACCGACCCGGATCAGCCGCATAAGTACGTGGCGTTCGATGACGCCTGCGTGACCAGCCTGGCCATCGACGACCCGGTGCTGTACTACGACTGCCCGCTTGACTACACCGCCCAGTGCGGTTTCGACGTGCTCGCGCACGCCTCCGAGCCGTACGTGTCCCGGCTGAACTTCCCGCCGTCGCTGGGCAACGCGCTGTACGCCATCAAGCTGACCTCGGAGAACCTCCGCGCGGCGGTGTGGAATGGCCAGGATTTGCCCGGCCGCGAGGGCATGATGTACGCCCAGTACATCGCCGCGCAGGCATTCAACTCCGGCGGGCTGGGCATCGTCCACTCCATCTCGCATGCGGTCAGTGCCTACTACGACCTCCACCACGGGCTGAACAATGCGATCGCGCTGCCGCGGGTATGGGCGTTCAACATGCCGGTGGCCTACCAGCGGTTCGCCGACATCGCCGACCAGATGGGCGTGGACACGCACGGCATGACGGCCGTGCAGGCCGCCGAGGCGGCCTTGAACGCGGCCATCCGGCTGCTGCGGGACGTCGGCATTCCGGAGAAGTTCACCGACGTGACCCAGGACAGCTACTCCAAGAACCGCCTGGGCGTGGGGCCGACGAAGTTCTACGAGAACGCCAAGACGGTCACCGGCGACGCCGCCGACGTCGACCGGATCACCAATCACGTGCTCGGCGACGCCTGCACGCCCGGCAACGCCAAGGAATGCACCTTCGAGACGGTCCGCCCGGTCGTCGACCACTGCATGAACGGCGACCTAGACGACCTGCTCAGCTGATCCGCCAGCGACAGCCCTTTCGCCTCGGCCCGGACGAACCGGAGGACACGTGCCCCAGTCGGTCGATGATCGTAGCGCCTTTTCCTCGATCGACGACGTCGCCAGCCGGTTCGCCGAGGCCGGGTACATCACTGACCGGCGGCTGGCCACCACCATCTACCTGGTGACGCGGCTGAACAAGCCGGTACTGCTCGAGGGCCCGGCCGGAGTCGGCAAGACCGAGCTGGCCAAGACGCTGGCCACGGTGACCGGCCGCCGGCTGCTCCGGCTGCAGTGCTACGAGGGGCAGGACGAGACCCGGGCCCTGTACGAATGGGATTACGGCAAGCAGCTGCTGTACACCCAGATGCTGCGCGAGAAGATCAACGACATCATCGCCGATGCCCCGGATATCCCCGCCGCGGTCGCGCGGATCGAGGGCCACGGCGCGGTGTTCTTCTCCGACCATTTCCTGGTGGCCCGCCCGCTGCTCGACGCGATCCGCGGCGAGCAGCCGGCCGTGCTGCTGATCGACGAGGTGGACCGGGCCGATGAGGCCCTGGAGGCGGTGTTCCTCGAATGCCTCGGCGAGTATCAGGTCTCCGTGCCCGAGATCGGCACCTATACGGCCAAGACACCGCCATTCGTGGTGCTGACCTCGAACAACACCAGGGACCTGTCGGCCGCGCTCAAGCGCCGCTGCCTGCACCTGTTCCTCGATTACCCGGACGCGGAACGGGAACTGGCGATCGTGCGGTCCAAACGGACCGGGCTGCCCGAGGCCGCGGCCCGGCAGCTCGTCGAGGTGGTGCGCGGGCTGCGGGAGCTGCCGCTGCGCAAGAGCCCGAGCATCTCCGAGACCATCGACTGGGCCCGCACGCTGACCGTGCTCGGCGTCGACGAGCTGGACGCGGGTGTGCTGGCCGACACCCTCAACATCGTGCTGAAGTACGAGCGGGACATGCAGCGCGCCGTGGAGGTGCTGCCGCGCCTGGTCGACCCGAACCGGGAGCTGCCCGGCGCGGGCCATTCCCACGAGCACGGCTCCGACGTGCACGCACATGACCATGGCGGTGATCAGGGGCACCAGCACGAGCACGCCGGCAACAACGGCAGGGATGTCCGGGCGGCCATGGACCGGCCGGGCCGGCATGATGAGGGTTATTACGGCGCCCCGGGTCCCGGCCCGACCCGCCGCACCGAGCCCGGCCAGGGTCAGGGCAGCCGCTCGTTCGCGGCGCTCATCCGCCGACGGCCCGGCTGAGGGGAGCCGGGCGTGGAAGGCAGCCTGCACCGATTCGTACGCCTGCTGAGGCTGTTCGGCGTGCGCGTGTCGGTCGCCGAGGCGGCCGACGCCATGCTGGCCGCCGCGCAGCCCGGCGTGCTCGCCGATCGGCAGACGCTGCGGGCGGCACTGCGCGTGACGCTGATCAAGGACCGGCGCGACGACGAGCTGTTCGATGAGCTGTTCACCGCGTTCTTCTCGCTGCGCCCGGTCGCCGGTCCGGCCGGCGAGCACGGTCACAACCATGCTCACGACGACCTGGCCGACACCGGCGAGCTTAAGTCGTTCACAGTTTCCGATGAGCCATCGGAGCTCCCGCAGCAGGGGCACAGCCATGGCAAGCCGGCGGACATAAGAGATTACTTCCGCCAGGAAGATCTCGCCCAGCAGTACAACCTGCACCAGGAAGCGAACAAGATCGACCTGGCGTCGGTAACGGACGAGATCGTGCTGTCCAGGGAAGGCGCCGACAGCGCGAGGGACGCAGGGGCGTCGGTGCAGCTGGAAACCGACCGGCTGCACAACCCCGGCATGCCGGGTCAGCTCGCGCCGGCCACCGGGCACCGGGTCGACACCGTACTGACCGTGGCGCAGCAGGAGGTGCTTCTCGGCTGGCTGGAGACAGCCGACGAGGATCCGGACGAGCAGACCCTGGCGATGCTGCGACGGCAGCTGGCAGGCATCATCACCGACCTGCCCGAGCTGCTGCGACGCTACCTGGACAAGGCCGGCGGCGCCGTGGTGGAGGCCAGGGTCGCTCAAGGCGGCCGGACCGAGACCGTGGACGAGCAGGAACGGGCCGAGCTCGAGGAGGCGCTGCGCCGGCTGGCGCGCCAGCTCCGGGGCGCCCGGACCAGCAGGCAGCGCAACACACCGCGCGGCCGCGTCAACCCGGGCCGGACCATGCGGAAGAACATGGGCTATGAAGGCGTGCCGTTCCGTCCGATCACCACCAGCCGCACCGCCGACAAGCCCCGGCTGCTGCTGCTGACCGATGTTTCCCTGTCGGTGCGCGCGACCGCGCGATTCACGCTGCACCTGGTGTACGGCATGCAGTCGCTGTTCACGCAGGCCCGCTCGTTCGCTTTCGTCGACGCGCCGGTCGAGATCACCGAGCTGTTCGCCGAGCACCCGCTGGAACGGGCGCTCGGGCTGGTATTCGACGGGCTGCCCGCCGGCGGCCTGCTTGACGTCGACGCCAGCTCCGACTACGGCGCGACGTTCACCCAGTTGCTGTCGGAGCACTCAGCAGCGCTCGACGGCCGCGCCACGCTGATCGTGCTCGGGGACGGGCGGGGCAATGGCAACGACGCCCGGCTGGACACCTTCCAGGAAATCACCCGGAGGGTTCGCGAGACGATCTGGCTGACCCCGGAATCCCGGTACTCCTGGGGGCTCGGGGCGTGCGACCTGCCACGCTACGCGGAGTTCTGCGACCGAGTACAGGTGGTCGCCGATCTCACTGGGCTGCAGCGCGCAGCCCAGCAGATATCGACGGAGGCGACGGGACGATGAGCGACCCGAACCTCATCTCCTCGCTTCCGCAGACCATCGACCCGCTCGCGCCGTGCCCGCACGGCCGCTACGACGACCACCTCGTCAGCGTCCTGCGCGCCGATCCGCCTGGCGAACGCGTCCGTCAGTACGGTGCCGCGGGCCCCGGTCCCGTAGTCCGTACCGACCACTTCTGCCTGGCCGAGCGCGGCCGCCGGATCGAGCTGACCCACTGGCTGCCCCCCGACCAGCTCGACAACGACGTGGCCGGACTGCTGGCCGAAGAGCTGTTCGCGCCGGGCTGGCTGTCCGGAGTGGAGATCTTCGAGCGCGTGCTCACTGGCATCGTGCGGTCCTGCATTGATGACCCGCTGCTGGCCTGGTGCACGTTCTATGGCAATACCCTGGCCCGGCTCCGCCAGTGCTGGCAGGCGCCGGCCGCGGCGAACGGCCACGAGCGCACCACGATCAGCGAGTTGGCCCCCGTTTACGCACACGCACTGCAGCTCATCCCGGCGGGCCAGGTGCTCGACCTTGGCTCCTGCTTCGGCTTCCTCCCGCTGCTGCTGGCCGAGCGGCCGGCCAATACGGTGACCGCCTCCGACCTGTCCGGTGGCAGCATGCGCCTGCTGACGGCCGTGGCCGCCGCGCGCGGGCTGCAAGTGAGCACCCTGGTGTGCGATGCGGCACGGATTCCCGTGCCGGACGGCTGGGCCGATACTGTCAGCGTCATCCACCTTCTGGAACACGTGAGCCCCGATCATGGGCGCGCCGTGATCCGCGACGCGCTGCGTGTCGCCCGCCACCAGGTCGTGGTCGCCGTCCCGGTCGAGGACGAACCCACCACCGCCTACGGCCATATCCGCACCTTTGATCTACGCCAGCTCGGTGAGCTGGGCGAGCGCGCCGGCCATCCCTGTTCGGTGCACGAGCATCACGGAGCCTGGCTGGTGCTCACCGTCGGCTAGGCCGTTGATTCCCTGCCGGGGGCGGGGCAAATGTGCTCAGCTAGACGTCAGGTCCACGCCGGCCTTGATGGCCTTGTAGACCGCCTCGGCACGACTGCTCGCGTCGAGCTTGCGCATAACGTTGCGGACATGAAATTTCACTGTCGTCTCCGACAGGTACAGTTGCGCGCCGATGCCTCGGTTGCTCAGGCCACATGCGACCAGCCGCAGCACGCTCAGCTCGCGGCGGGTTAGCGCTGATCGTGACTGAGGGGCGTGGATCGACCGCATCATTGCGGCGGCCGAGCGGGCGTCGAACGCGCTCCCGTTCCCGGCGACCAGACGGATTGCCCGCACCAGTTCGCCGGCGTCGACATCCTTGACCACGTACCCGCATGCCCCGTGCTGAATGGCGCTGACCACCAGCGCGTCGTCCGCGAAGGTGGAGAGCACGAGTACCCTGAGCCCGGGATTCCGCTTGATCAGCTGAGCGCACACGCTCAGCCCGTCGTGGTCTGATGCGGGGGACAGCTTCATGTCCAGCAGCACGATCGCCGGCCGGGTCCGCTCAACCACGGCCAGTGCCTCACCAGCCGAGCCGGCCTCCCCGATGACCTGCAAGTCATGCTCCCGGTCCAGCAGCGCACGCAAGCCCTGCCGGAGGATCGCGTGATCATCCACGAGCACGATCCTGACCGGGACCTCGCCGGCCTCCGACGGAGCCGGCTGTGCCTCATGTATCGCCACTGCGGCCCTCCGTCGGCAGCCGGCTACCGGCCGCCCTGGGCCCGGCCAAGGGCAGCGGGATGCCCAGGCGGAGAATGACACCGCCTGACCGGGACCGGTGGATGGACAACGCGCCGCCCAGGTCATCCGCCAGAGCCAGCATGTTCGCCAGCCCGCGGTGCCGCCCGGACAGGTCAGATGCGCGTGACAGCCGCAGGGCGCGGCGCAACTGGGCCGGGTCGCCGGTCCCGTTATCGGAGACGCTGAGGGCGAGCACATCGGCCCGGTAACGCAGCCGGATCAGCGCGCGCGTGGCCTTGCCGTGCGCCACCGCGTTGAACAGTGCTTCCCCGGTCCACCGCAGTATCGACTGCTCGACTTCGGGCGGCAGCGGGATTGGCGGCCCTTCCAGCATTACCTTCACGTGCAGGTTGGTGGGCTGATGCACCGTGGACAGCCGCTGCAGCATGACGGGCAGCGGACCGGCCGGCTCGTCGGCAGCCCGGTGCAGCGCGTAGATCGCGGCCCGCAACTGTTCGGCCGCGTGCCGCGCGAGGTCCTTGGCCGGTTCCAGGCGCTCGGCGATCTCGGTGGCCGGGCCGCCCATGCTCGCTAGCTCAGCCCGGCATACCTCGATGGTCATGCCGACGGACAGCACGGACTGAGTCACGCTGTCATGCAGTTCGCGTGCGATACGGGCCCGCTCGTCGTCCAGCACCTGTCGCTGCGTTGCCGCGACGAGCTGCCGCTGCGTCTCGGCCAGCTCGGCGCTGCGGACAGCCAGGTCCTTGGCGTGCCTTGTCGTCGCGTCGTAGAGCTGGTCGCTGCGGCCGCGCAACTGGGTCGTTGCGTGGAACAGGAATGAGTTGTGCAGCGCCACGGCGGCCTGGTTGGCCAGCACCCTCACTATGGCGCGATCGGTGGCGGCCACTTCCAGCCCGGCGCCCGGCCGCGCTGCGATGCCGCCGACCGGTTCGTCCTCCAAGGTCATTGATACGCGGACCCAGCCCTGGCCACTGTCCGGCAACTCGACCTCCCACGGACGGCCGCGCAGCACGGCCAGGTGCTCGCGTACGTCGGCCGGCAGCCTGCTCTCGTCGTCGATCATCTCGCCGCCAGCCACCGCCAGAAATCGGGGGCGCGCGGCGGGCAGTACCCCGTCGGCCACGACGAACAGTAGCCAGTCGGCCTGCAGGTGCGCCGTCGCCGCCCGCACCACCCACTCGATGAGCGCGCGGGGACCGACTGCAGTGCGCACCAGGGCACGGGAGATGCCGTCCAGCGCCTGCACGGCCTGCTCAAGACGCTCGGCGGAGCGAACGTATTCGGGGTAGTACGAGCGTTTGCCGCTCCCGACCAGCGCGAGGTTCTCGGGTGGAATGGGCATAAGAGCTCCTGTCATGCGAGCTAAGACCCACATTGCGCCGCTGTCAAGGTCCCGTTACATGGCCATTTCCGGCAACGGCCGCGGCGGGCCGGGTAGTCACGACGCCGTCCTCCCGGGCGCTCCGGCCTGTCCGAATGGGTAGCTGTCGTGACGCCCGACATGCTGGACCATGAGCACTACCAGATGTGCCCGGCCAGCAGGCCGAGGCACGGCAGGCTGGCCGCGACCGCGCGGCTGTCGGCGGCAGTGGGAGATGAACATTCATGACAGTGACCCTGGACCGGAACGTTGAACAGTTCATCGGCGCCCCGCGTCAGCTATTCATCGGCGGGCAGTGGGCGGATGCGGCGTCGGGCAGGACTTTCGCGACCCCTAACCCCGCGACAGGCGAGACCCTCGCTCAGGTTGCCGAAGGGGAAGCCGAGGACATCAACCGGGCCGTGGAGGCCGCGCGCCGTGCGTTCGAGGAAGGCCCGTGGAGCAGGATGACCCCGTCCGAGCGGGGCCGCATCATCTGGCGGATCGGCGATCTGATCCTCGAGCACCTGGACGAGCTTGCCCAGCTCGAGTCGCTGGACAACGGGAAGCCCTTCGTCGTGGCGCGGGCGGCTGACGTGCCGCTGTCCGCCGACATGTTCCACTACATGGCCGGCTGGGCCACCAAGATCGAAGGCAACACGATCAACATCTCGGTGCCGTACATGCCGGGCGCCAACTTCCACTCCTACACGCTGCGCGAGCCGGTCGGCGTGGTCGGCCAGATCATCCCGTGGAACTTCCCGCTGCTGATGGCGGCGTGGAAGCTCGGCCCGGCGCTGGCCACAGGTAACACCGTGGTGCTCAAGCCCGCCGAGCAGACCCCGCTGACCGCGCTGCGGCTGGCCGAGCTCATCGCCGAGGCCGGAATCCCCGACGGAGTAGTGAACGTCGTGCCGGGCTTCGGCGAGACCGCGGGCGCGGCCCTGGCGTCACACCACGACGTCGACAAGATTGCCTTTACCGGCTCCACCGAGGTAGGCAAGCTGATCGCCAATGCGGCGACGGGGAACCTGAAGAAGGTGAGCCTGGAACTCGGCGGCAAGAGCCCCAACGTCGTGTTCGACGATGCCGACGACAGCGCGATCGCGGGCGCCGCCGGCGCGATCTTCTTCAACCACGGGCAGTGCTGCGTCGCCGGGTCGCGCCTGTACGTCCAGGAAGGCCGTTTCGACGAGGTGGTCGACGGCGTCGCCGCGATCGCCAAATCCATCAAGCTCGGCCCCGGACTGGAGCAAGACACGCAGATGGGCCCGCTGGTCTCCGATGAGCAGCTGCGCCGCGTGACCAGCCTTGTCGACTCCGGCATAGCCGAAGGCGCCACCGCCCTGTCTGGTGGCGGGCGCCACGGCAATCGCGGCTACTTCGTCGAGCCCACCGTACTCACCAATACGCACCCGGAGATGACGATCGTGCGCCAGGAGATCTTCGGGCCGGTGGTGGTCGCTGCTCCGTTCAGCAACCTGGACGAGGTCGCCGCCGCAGCCAACGACACCCCGTACGGCCTCGGCGCGGGCATCTGGACCAAGGACATCTCCAAGGCACACGCGCTGGCCAAGAAGATCAGAGCGGGCAGTATTTATATCAACTGCTACAACGTGTTCGACGCGGCGCTGCCGTTCGGCGGATACAAGCAGTCCGGCTGGGGACGCGAGATGGGTCACGAGGTACTCAACAACTACACCGAAGTCAAGGCCGTCACCACCCTGCTGGCCTGAGCTCTATTCTCCGGTCGGTGCTCCCACCTGGCGCCGGATGACCGCCTCGTCCAGAATGAAGAAGAACAGCCGCCGCTGCTCCTCCTCCAGCAGTTCCTGGCGGCGCACCCGCTACGATCACCGCGAGCCGGCCCGCCGGTACGCAGCCGTGCCTGCGGGCATCATGTTCAGCGGGCCGTGTAGCCGCCGTCGATCACAAGTTCGCTGCCGGTGACGAACTTCGCCTCATCGGACGCGAGATAGAGGATGCCGTAGGCGATGTCCTCGGGCTCGCCCAGATGCCCGATCGGATGCAGCGCAGTGAGCCGGCGTCGTGCCTCCTCAACATCGCCCAGCTCGCGGCAGACGTTCTCGACCATCGGCGTCCAGATAAAGCCGGGGTGCACCGAGTTCACGCGGATGCCGTCCGCGGCATAGAACAGGGCGTCGGTCTTGCTCATGAGCCGCACACCGCCCTTTGCGGCGTGGTACGGGGGCGAGTCCGGCGCGCCGACCAGCCCGTAGACGGAGGACAGGTTGATGATGCTGCCGCCGCCCGCCTGCCGCATGTAGGGGATCGCGTGCTTGGTGCACAGGAACACGCCATTGAGGTTGACCGAGATGACACGGTTCCATTCCTCCAGCGTGACCTCGTGGGTGGGCTTGTTCACTCCGGAGATGCCCGCGTTGTTGACCAGGACGTCCAGGTGGCCGAACGCGTCCGCCACCTCCGCGAAGACGCGCTGGATGGCTTGTTCGTCGGTGGTGTCGAGCTGCCAGTACTGCGCCTGGCCGCCGCGCTGCTTGATCTCATCCGCCGCTTCGAGGCCGGCCTCCGACTGGATGTCGGTGACCGCGACCCGTGCCCCTTCTCGTGCGAGCAGACCGGCGGCCGCGCGGCCAATCCCGTACGCAGCTCCGGTGATCACCGCAACCTTGCCGTCTACCCGGCCCATCTCTCCATCCCTTCCGAGCCCAGCCGCTCTGCACCCTGGACCGCCCGCTCCGGATCCTTGGCCAGTACCACGTGCCCAGCGCGGCCGGGCCCCGCGATAGGTGCGAACCTAGCAGCGAGATCATGCAGGCGGGAGGGGCGGCCCGGACGACATCGCCGCACGCCGCATCGCGGTGCAGCCCCGCGAGCAGGTCTCAGGCACACACGTAAGCTGCGAGTGGGGCGACCCGCGGCGCCCGGCCAGACATCCCGTTCGGAGGTTGTTCCCGTGATCGATCTTTCCGGCCGCGTCGTCATCGTCACGGGCGGCAACAGCGGCATCGGACTCGGCATCGCGCGCGGCGTCGCCCGGGCCGGCGCGTCCGTCGCCGTCTGGTCGCGCCGCCGCGAGCGCAACCTCGCGGCGGTGGCCGAGCTGGAAAGGCTGGGCGCCACGGCCATCGGCGTGCAGTGCGACGTCAGCGACGAGGACAATGTGGCCGGTGCCATGCGGGAGACGCTGGACCGGTTCGGCCGCCTCGATTGCCTGGTCGCCAACGCCGGGACGACCGGCAAGCAGTCGTTCACCGACATGTCGCTCGGCGAGTGGCACCGCGTGCTGCAGGTCAACCTGGACGGCGCCTTCCTCTGCCTGCGGGAGGCGGCCCGCGTGCTGGTCGGGCAAGGGCAGGGCGGGTCGCTGGTGGGCGTGTCGTCGACCAGCGCGATCGACGGGGCTCCCGGCCAGCAGCACTACGCTGCCAGCAAGACGGCGTTGCTCGCGATGATGCGCGCCCTGGCCGTCGAGCTGGCCCGGCACCAGGTGCGGTGCAACAGCCTCCTCCCCGGTTGGACCGACACCGAACTGCTGGCCGAGGCCAAGACACACGAGAAGTTCGTGACCGCCACGATCGGCCGGACGCCGGTCCGCCGGTGGGGCACGCCGCACGACTTCGAGACCGTCGGGGCGTTCCTCGCCGACCCCTCGCTCACCTTCCATACCGGGGACAGCATGGTCGTCGACGGCGGCTACACGATCTTCTGATTCCCTAATCGCCGCGGCCGGAGATGACCACCGGGCGGCCATCCAACTCCGCCAGGCCATCGCGAATCGCGATGGCCACCCGGTTGCCCGTAGCGCAGAATCTCCGAGATATGGACCGCCCGTGTCATGGTCGGCACCGGGCCGACCGTCCCTACAGACCGTTCGGGGCGCGGTAGCGACTGCGGTCCCGGAGGCCAGATCGCACTCCAGAATGGCGGTTCGCGCAGATCTTCGGTTTCACTGGCCGTGAGACGGCCGGGATAGGGTCGAGGCCACATCGGCAGCAAGCATGGTGGCCGGCTGGAGGACGGCATGGCTGACGAGCTTGGGTCCGTGACCCCGGCCGGCCGCGAACTGGCCGGCACAGTGCTGGACGCCTTCACCATCTACGGCCAGGACGGCAAGCCCTATGAGCTGACCCGGTTCGTCATGCGCGCCGACCTAACGGGCCTCGCCTACGACACACCCATCGAGTAACCGAGCATGGCAATCGGACGCGGCAGCCTCACCCGCCTGGCCCTGCTCGCCCTGCTGTGGGGCTCCAGCTTCCTGTGGATCGCCATCGCGCTCCGCAGCTTCTCACCCGTCCAGATCGTCCTGGCCCGGCTCACCCTCGGCGCGATCGTCCTGGTCATCATCGTCTACGCCCGTGGCCTGCGCCTGCCCACCAGCGGGCGCATCTGGCTGCACCTGACCATCGCCGCCGTGTTCGCCAACGCCATCCCCTACACCCTGTTCGCGATCGCCGAGCAGCACGTCAGCTCCAGCGTCGCAGGCGTCCTCAACGCCACCACTCCCCTATGGACCCTGGTCGTCGCGTTCGCCACCGGCCACGAACGGAGCATCTCCGCCGCCAGGACCGCCGGCTTCATCGTCGGCCTGGCCGGGACGCTGCTGATCTTCTCCCCCTGGCAGAGCGGATCCCAGATCGCCAGCGCCGGGGGCCTGGCCTGCCTCGGCGCCGCCGCCAGCTACGGCATCAGCTACGTCTACATGGACCGCTACCTCGCCCGCCGGGGCATCCCGCCCCTCGTCCTGTCCGCAGCCCAGCTCACCGCCGCCGCCGTCCTCCTGGCCCTGGTACTCCCCTTCGCCGGGCTCCAGGCCGTCCACCTCCGATGGGACGCCATCACCGCCCTGACCGTCCTCGGCATCCTGGGCACCGGCATCGCCTACATCCTCAACTACCGGCTCATCACCGACGAAGGCACCACCGCCTCCATCGTCACCTACCTGCTGCCCATCGTCGCCGTCATCCTCGGCGCCGCCATCCTGTCCGACAAGATCACCGCCCAGATCATCGGCGGCATGCTCATCGTCCTGGCCGGCGTCGCCATCACCCGCCGCGACCACCCAGCCAGCAAACCCAGAAACGACTTACCCCCCGTTTGGTGATGGTGGCAGGAGTACCGACCTTTGCTGCGGAGGCAGCGGCCTGCTCCGGGGAACGTACCGGGCGATGAGGCAGTCGCGCACGGCATCGTGACCTGGCAGCGTGATCAGGGGCGCGTCCCAGCGTCCGGTCTCGGCCGCCCCGAAGACCGATGCCACGATACCGGGGGCGTCCTCGGCGTCGAAGGTGGACGCGGCCGGCTTCCGGATGGCGGCGACTCCTAGTCCACGGCCGCATAGCACGGCAGGCCACGCGTTCAGCAGCCAACGTGTACGGCCTCGCGTTCGGCCTGGCTCCGGAAGGGGACCAGCAGGCGATCGCGGCCGGCCTGGCGGCCAATGTCACCGCGCAAGGGAACCACCTGGCCACCGGGGCCAATGGATCGAAGTACATCCTCCCGATGCTGACCGATTACGGATACGGCAACCTCGCCTACCTGGTCGCCACCAACCCGACCGCTCCCGGCTGGGGGCAGTGGTTCCTGCAGTGCGGCGCCACAGTAATCGGCATGCAGGGGTCGTGCCTGCAGTTGCAGGTCGGATCGGGGACATACAGATTCCACTCGACAATGTCCTAGCCCTGCTCTTCTGCTAGCCCGGGCCCGCACCGGGCATGGACCGGTCGGCTCAGGCAGGTACGGTGTGTGCCCCGGCGCGACCGGCGCGTCACCGGCGCCCATCGAAGTTCCCATGCCGCCAATCATCACCGACTGGTCGCTGCGCCACCTAGACCGTCGGCCCGGGCATCCGGAGCTGGTTACGGCGGGCACGTTCGCCGGTGACGGCACGCTCAGCATGTGGAGCGCCGCCGACCCTGCCAAGTTCAAGATCCTGCAGGTCACAGCCGAGCAGCCAGGTGACGGCACCAGCACGGCAAAGAACGGTATTACCCAGACCTAGGCGCGAATCTTCTCGAACTCTGCGCGACCGACGTTTCAAGCCGCTGAACGGTTCACACCAACGCCGAAAAAATTTCCCCGGATTATTTGCCCGCAGGAGAAAACCTTTCCGCCCCCGGCTTCCGTATCCCATTCATCTGGCCCGAAACGGCCAGGAATGTATCACACACCGTCTGCTCGCCTCCGAGTAGACATGAGGCCCGCCTCAACGGGCCACACGGGAGGCGGCACCGCTCAGCTGTCGGGACCTGCGAAACGGCGGCGGGCCGCATTGGTTGCCGTACGCCTAAAAGGAGATCCATCGTGACGAGCATGCCTGCCGCCGGTGGCGACATTCTGGCCGTGTACGGCCGGCAAAACTGAGGATAAAAGCTATGACGGTAATCGAAGCGCCCCTATCCCCAGTGGAACTGGATTTGTCGGTTCCGGGGCCGAAGGGGCAAGCACTACTGACCAGCCAGGAGGAGAACGAGTCGAGCGCGAGGACCTATCCGCGCCGGCTCCCGGTGGCGATCGCCGAAGCATCCGGCTCCTATATCACCGACGTGGATGGCCGCGTTTATATCGACTTCCTCACCGGCGCCGGCGTGCTCGCGCTGGGGCACAATCATCCCGCGCTGGTCGCTGCGGTTCAGGACCAGCTGACGCGCCTCACGCATGGTCTGGACTTCCCCACCCCAGTGCGGGAGGAGTTCAAGCGGAATCAGCTCGGCATGCTGCCGGCCGCGCTGCGCGACGACATGAAGATTCACTTCTGCGGGCCGACCGGAAGCGACGCCGTGGAGGCAGCGGTCAAGCTGTGCAAGAAGGCGACCGGCCGCGGCGGCCTCGTCGCGTTCCAGGGCTCCTACCATGGCTCGACCCAGGGCGCGATGTCGCTCACGTCGGAAACTCATCCCAAGGAGGGCCTGCAGAATCTGCTGCCCGGGATACATTTCGCACCCTACGCGTACTGTCACCGCTGCCCGCTCGCACTGACGCCGGATACCTGCGCCACGAACTGCGCGCAGCTGCTGGCCAGTACCCTGCATGACACCCATGGCGGTGTGCCAAAGCCCGCGGCCATCATCATGGAGCTCGTTCAGGGTGAGGGCGGGTCAATTCCGGCACCGGTCGATTTCGTCCAGCGGGTCGCCGCGGTCGCCCGGGAGCTGGACATCCCGCTCATCGTCGATGAGGTGCAGACCGGATGCGGGCGCACCGGCACGTGGTACGCGTTCGAGCAGTACGGCATCGAGCCCGACGTGATCATCGCGTCCAAGGGCCTGTCCGGCCTTGGCCTGCCGGTGTCGGTGATCTTGTACCGCAGCCGCCTGGACGGCTGGGGACCGGGCAGCCACATCGGCACGTTCCGCGGCAACAACCTGGCATTCGCCAGCGGCAACGCCTACCTGGAGGTCCTCCGGCGGGAAAACCTGCTGGACAACGTGCGGGCTCAGGGCTGGCACCTGCTGACCGGGCTGGATGAGCTGCGGCGGTCCACCAGTCTGATCAGCGACGTACGCGGCCTCGGGCTGATCCTCGGCATGGAGATGGCCTCTTATCCGGCCGCGTCGGTTTATCCG
>PLRW01000344.1 GCA_003164955.1 Actinomycetota bacterium | reverse complement strand
TGCGCCTGCTGCTCGCCATCCAGGCGGCCGGGCCCATCAGCGTCTCGGACCTGGCCGCCGCCACCGGCGTCACCGGCGTCACCGTCTCCCAGACGCTGCGCCACCTGCGGGCCAGCGGCACCGTCACCACCGAGCGCGACGGCAGGATCATCCGCTACCAGCTCGGCGACCACGTCATCGGGGACCTGCTCGGCCAGGTCACCCCGCGCCAGGCCCCCGGCCGGGGCCACGTGGCCGGCTAGCTGAACTCTGGCCAGCTACTGACGCGGTGACACACCGGCGGCCAGTTATGAGGGGCGCAGGCGCGGACGTCCACATGGCGGCGCACGAGGGGCCGGGTATGTATGCCGCCAAGCCGGGCCAGACAGCAGGTCGACCAGCGGAGTGTCCCGGACGTTGCCGCAGTCCAGCCAGCGGCCGATCGCGGACCGGGACAAGCTGCCCCTCCGGCAGCACCGCGGCCGGGCAGATCGCCTTCACCGGCGGCCGGGCCGCCTATGCCCATGTCGCCGCTGGTGTTCGTGCGTGACCACGCAACCGGCGGGCGCGCCTGGCACTGCTAATCTCAGGCCCATGCCTGACCCGGCCGGCGCGGACGTCGCGGACGTCGCGGTGATCATTCCGGCCAGAAATGAGCAGCTCAGAATAGCTGCGACCGTGACAGCGGCCACCGCTCTCAGCAGTCTCGTGGTCGTCGTTGACGACGCATCGCGTGATCAGACAGCTCATCTCGCCCGTGAAGCGGGCGCGCTGGTGATCAGCCGTCGTCTTCGGGCTGATACTGGCGCGCGGAGCCGAACGGGGCGAGCCACCACCGGGCGCGGTCAGCCCGCTGGTGGCTGATCTTGGCCCCGCCATGCTGGTCCAGCGTTTCCTGGGCGACTCCGCGCCGATACCAGACGAGTTCCTCGTGGCGATCGTGGACGACCTGATCATGCCACTGCTCGGGCATCCCCCGGCCAGGCACCCGCCCGGCCGGTCACCCAGCGGACGCCGCTGACAGGCCGCTCGCGGCCCTCGCCGCGGCGGTCGCAGCGCTCGAGACTGCGGCTGGAAGCGGCAGTCGGCCGTTGCCGTCGAGGCGCCCGGGCCTGCGTGCCCTGTGGCGCGCGAGCGCCTGGGAAGTGGTTCTTCGCGGACTGTGACGTGATCGTGGCCGGGGCGCGGTGCGCCGGTTCTCCCGCTGCCATGCTCTTCGCCCGGTCTGGCATCGCGCCCCGCTGCCCGGACGGTGGCATTCCCGCAGATAAGCTCCCCGGGCTCTGCGGGCTGCTAGGTCAGGTGTGGATCTTCTGATGCTGGGCCAGCATCTCGACGAACTTCTGGATCCGGCGCGCCCGGGTTTCCGGCTTCTTGGCGTCCTGCACCCGGTAGAGGATCGAGTACCGGTTCTGGCTGTCGAGAGTCGCGAAAAACTCGGCTGCGGCGGGGCTGGCCGTCAGCGCCACCGCGAGGTCTTCGGGCACAGTGGCGGTCTTCGACCCAGCGTAGGCGGCATCCCAGCGGCCGTCCGCCTTTGCGCGCTCGACCTCCGCCATCCCCGGCGCCCGCATCCGCCCCTGCTCGATGAGGGCGTTGACCTTCTCCCGGTTGACCTTGGACCACTTGCTGCGCGGCGTGCGGGGGGTGAATCGCTGGAGCCAGCAGGAGTCGTCGAACTTGTCCTTCTGGCCGTCGATCCAGCCATAGCACAGTGCCACGTCGAGAGCCTGAGCGTAGTCCAGGCAGTCCACGCCGCAGCCCTTCTTGCGGAGCTTCAGCCAGATCCCCGGACAGGTGGAATGATGCGCCGCGATCCACTCCTCAAAGGCCGCAGCCGATGCGAACTCGATGACCTCTTCCTCGCGAGCCACGCCGTCAGTGAATCACAAGACGCCCGTGGCTGGAGCGTGAGCCGGCCAGGTGCGGGATCACATGCTGGCGGGACGGCAGCTACCGCCGTAGTATCGCGGCTCCCCGACGTTAACCCGGATCTGGTAGCCGCCCGGTTACCAGAGGTGATCTGCTCTTGGCCTGGGCAGGTGCCCTGCTGCGGCCGCGGGTGCAGGCGGTGCGGACCCGGCGGCGCTGGTTCGCCGGGTTGCGGAAGGAATAGGCCTGGCGGGCTTCGAGCTTGGCGATCCGGTTCAGGGCCTCGGACCTGGCGTTGCTCACCCCGGTCAGCACTGCGGCGACGATCTCGTCCTCCCACCGGGAGATCGTGCGGGCGAGGGTGACCAGCTCGGGGATGTCGTCGTTTTGGGCGCACCAGTCATAGAAGGCGAATAGCCGGCCGCGGACGTCGCGCCCGCCGGGGGTGGAGCGGGTGATGCGGGCACGCAGGTTCAGCGCGTCGCGGAGCTTCTCTTTCCCGATCCAGACGGCCAGGATCCTGAACACGATGATTCCGGACGGGGAACCCGGCCAGGAGGCGCTCTACGCTGATCCGGTCCGCCGTTACATGCTGCCCGTTGCCTCCGACCGACCGGCGGCGGTCGGCGCCGGGGTGAGTGACCGTCTGGTCACCGGGCCGATGGCAGCGGAGCGGTGCCTGCACGAGGTGTTCGAGGCGCAGGCGGCGAAGACCCCGGACGCGACGGCGATCATCAATCCCAGGGCGTGATCGCGGAGATCAAGCACATCGGCGCCTACGATCAGGAGTACAACCATCCGGACGTGAACTCGGTCGTTTCGCGCCGGCCGCCGGAGGAGATCTATCAGAAGCCATTCGCGGCCGCGGTCGAACAGGGCCAGGCCGGGCCGGATGATCTCATAACACCTGATCTGCGAAGACGACTTTGCAGGTCATCTTGGCCTCCACCGGCAGAGTCACGGAGCCGCCGTTTCATGCTGAATTACTTGACAGTGGCAGGCATTTTGTGACTTCCCGGCAGTGGGGGCCACACCTGTCATACTTTCTCTGGCACCGCTAGAAGTGTCGCCTTAGTACCGTGGATGAGGCAATCGTAAGCTGACTATTGACTGAAGGACGCTATTACGCACGTCTTCACGAGTTTGAGTATGTCTGTTCAAGCCCGAGACTCAAACAGAGGTGCATTGGCATGAAACGGTTAACCCATAACATTAGTAAACTATCAATACTCGCAGCTCTTTTCATGCTACCAGCGTACGGGGTAGCCTTTACCGGAACGCCTGTCAGCAAGCGTCCCCGCTGCCGCTGAAGTAGCTGTAGCCGGGGCGGATCGAGCGGGGGTGTCCCGCGTCGCCGGTCCTCCTGAAGCTTGGCCCGCCGCTGGGCGACTGCGGCCGGGAGTTGCCTGGCCATCTTCTGGTTGTGACCTTGGATATCCGCTCGGGTCCGTTCGAGCCGCTGCTCGATCTGGTCGAGCACCCGGTCGAAGTACGCCTTGGCTCTACGGAGCGCGCGGCGCTTGCGGTACCAGACCCACGGCCAGCGACCGCGCGTTGAGTCCGCGCTGGGCCAAGAAGGTCTCGAAACTCGCCCGCTGTTCGGCTGTGGCCTGTTGCGCCGCATGGAGCCGCCCCGCATCGGCCAGGGTGGGCCGCACCAGGTTGATGGCCCCGCCCAGCTTCGGGTCGGGCCCCGCCTTGAGGCCATCGGCCCGGGCGAGGCGCTGGTTGAACTCGTCCTGGGATGGTCCCAATGCGGGCATAACCCAGAAGGGGCCGTCCACGCCCAGTTGGTACGAGCAGTAACTACCACCCCAGGGCTGCGCGGCAGCGCGAAGGCCGGCGGCGAGCCTCGTGCCGTCCGGTTCCACCCTTACGGCGTCGCTACCGAGCGCAGCGCTGAACGCCCACTGACCTTCTGCCATAACGGGGAGCCCGTGAAGCGCCGAAGACTCGTGGTTCTCGGTCTGACCGCGTTCGGCATAGAAGGCGTGCAAGTGGGCGTGCTGCACGTCCTGCCGGGGATTCCTGGTGATCGCCACATCGGCGCCGCTGCCGGCCAGGGTCCCGCCCGCGACTTCCACGTCGCGCAGGTAGTCGAGGTTGGGTGCGCTGTCATTGGCGCAGAACACCACGTGTCCGCCGTCCAAGCCGCGGTACCACGCGGCGACCAGGGTCATCGCCGTATGACGGGCCGCCAGTTCCTGAGGCGTGGCCGACGACCATCCGTCACGATGGCTGCGGGGCACCATGAGCACATGGGGCCTGGCTGCCCGGCGGGGCCCGTTAGCCAGCATGAAGGGGTTGCGATCGAGTACCAGATCCACCAGCGCGGTACCGTCAGACGCGGTAACCGTCCCCAGATAGCCGGGGAAACCGGGCACATCGGCGAACACGTCCACCGGCCGGAACCGGCGTGAGAATTCCCCCGGCGGAACCACGCCCTGGACGTTACCGGTCGCCTGGTCGACCAACGCCCAGTTCCCGGCCCTGGCGGTGCCACCCGGCGACCGGTACCCCTTGGTCGTGAGAACGCCATCGCTGTACGTCCACATTCGGCGCATCTCGACCTGGGTGAACGGGACGAGCCGGCGCTCCGGATGATCGACCACGCTCCCCATGATCGGCCCTCCTGGTAGACAGCGGACAGTGAGCCGGGGAACACGTGGGGACCACACGGCATGCAATCGGCTGAACGAGCCGCACGTCGAGCACGGAGCACGCGAATAACTGCGCGGGCTCTCGCTCGGTGTTACCCAGACCATCCCGCCAAAGGACGGTTTGCCGGTGTCCCGAGCATGCTGTGGGTCAGCGTCGCTGTCGGCGTGCGGAATCCGGCCCCCACGGACGCATAACGGACGGTGTCGCAGGCGAACGCCGACCATCTACTAAATCCGGGGAGCAGCAAGCTTGTAGTTAGTGGTGGTCGGGCTACGCCTGTGCCGAGGTAAGGCATGCTGCACCCCCAGCGCCTTTGGTCGATTCAGTGAAGCCCGAGTGATACGCGTGCGCTCCTGAGCTCGCGCGTTGGCGTCAGGAACGAAGGGTGCGCAGGCCGGTGCGGATTTCGCTGACCAGGATCTCGGGCTGTTCCAAGGCCGCGAAGTGCCCGCCCTTGTCGGCCTCGCCGTAGTGGATCAGATTGCTGTAGGTGTCTTCGATCCAGCTTCGTGGCAGGCGTGGGATGTCCCTCGGGAAGACGGTCACCGCGACCGGAAGCGTCAGCTTCGGGCCGGCGAAAGTGCCCGATTTGTTCTCCCAGTAGATGCGGCCGGACGACGCTGCGCTGTTGGTGAACCAGTAGAGGGATATCGCGTCGAGCATGTCGTCCCTGCTGAGGGCGTCCTCGGCGAGCCCGTGGTTGTCGGTCTTGGACTGGAACTTATCGTAGATCCAGGCTGCCTGACCAGCGGGAGAGTCCGCCAGGGCGAATCCGACAGTCTCCGGCTTCGTGCCCTGAAGGTGGTTCGCCCCACCGAGATCGCCGGTGTAGAGGGCGAGGGTCTCCACGGCGTAGCGCTGTTCGGGCGACAAGGTGTCGGGTATCTGTGCGGGAAAGGCGTACTGGGTGTTCAGATGAATTCCGAGAAGCCCCTCAGGTTGCATGGCCCCGAGGGCGGTGGTGACGACGGCACCCCAATCGCCGCCTTGCGCGGCCCATCTCGTGTAGCCGAGACGCTTCATCAGCTCCACCCACGCGCTTGCGATGCGCGATACAGTCCACCCGGTCTCCGTGGGCTTCTGGGAGAACCCGAACCCGGGGAGCGACGGGACGACGACGTCGAATGAATCGGCGGCGTCTCCTCCGAACGAAACCGGATCGGTCAGCGGGCCGATCAGCTTCAGGAACTCGACGATCGAGCCCGGCCATCCGTGCGTGAGTATCAGCGGCATCGCGTTGGGATTCTTGGACCTGACGTGGATGAAGTGGATGTCCAGCCCATCAATCTCGGTCAGGAATTGGGGGAAGCGATTGAGCTCGGACTCGAAGCGCCGCCAGTCGTAGCCGCGCTCCCAGTAGTCGACCAGAGATCTGGCGTTCTCTACGCGAACCCCTTGCGACCAGTCGCCCACCGTTTCCGGATCCGGCCATCGAGTTCTGGCCAGTCGCTGCTTCACGTCGTCGATCTCCGAATCCGAGATCGAGACGGTGAACGGGCGGACGAGGGTCGAGGTCGGCGGCGTCGGTGCGGTCATTGCCTTCTTCTCTTCTCCTGAGCTTCGAAGCACAGCGCAACTCTCCGTTGCACACTGGTGTGCAGCCTACTTCAACGGGGTTGCCCGTCAATGCCGCAGGTTGAGCCTAGATTGAATGAAAGGTCCATTCCACGTGGCGGGGAACCGCCGGTTGAGTGCACTGTGAGGCCGAGCGTTGATCCGTCGGGAGTCGCGTGGAACCCGATTGTTACCCGGCTTTCCCCCGACACGATCGTGGCCTCTGCGTTCTCCGTGATCGTGCCTGAGTCAGCCTGGTACAGGTAACGGCGGATCGGAACTTTGGCCTCGTCATAGTAGAAGTGCGCGTCAAGTTCTATCGAGTTCACGTCACGCAAGCCGGATTCAATCGGAAGTGCGAATTCCGGATTGCCCTGGAAGTCGATGGTCAGGACAATGCGCTTCCTTTCGCCCGGAGGCACGTTAAAGAGCATCGCGTCGAAGCAGGCGCCGAAACTCGGCATCAGATCCAGGATGTCATCGATCGACGTCAGTGCGAGGTCAGCCGTGCGTGCAAATATCTTGTCGTCTTGGTGGAGGCCCTCTTGAGGCATCCGCAGCTCATCGATCCTCTCCAGCATGCAAGCCAGCTTTACCGGGTTTATCTCCGTCAGCGGCTCGCCGAGGTGAAAGGAAGCCCCGACGACATCGACATGACGCGCCCGATGGTCGACAGTCTGGTCATAAAGCCAGCCGAAGACGACATGCGGCTCAAGCTCTTTGAGTGACCGGAGGTCAATCTGCTTTGACCGGGCGACGTTTCGCCCGCCGGCCGAGAAGCCGGCGGCCGACACGGCCACAGCTTTGTCTGCGCCCACGTCTTCACGTTTGGAAGCGAGCTGCTCGATCCAGGAGACGTCCTGGGGCTTTGCGCGGTCACGGCATTCAATAATGACAAGGACGCTGACCGAGCCGACTTGAGACCGCAACGACACGTCGACCTCACGCAAAGTCCCCGAGTCCTTGCCCATGATGTAATCGGGTGACCGGATCTCGACGGGAGCACCGGCCAGCAGCTGCTCAAGCCCCTGCACGAGTAGCTCTAGCGAACGGCCTGCTCTCGGCACGAGCGCTCCCCACGGGCGAAAAACCCTGTCACCATGCGATAATACTTTTCCCGCACGCATCCCGGGCCGTTCCCGGCGCTGGGCGCAGCAAAGACCTTCACCTGCCGGACTTACGGGGTCACGCTGAACCGGCGGAACAGGTCCGTGAAGAACTCCTGGAGCAGGTAGCGGGCGGAGCGCAGATCTTTCAGCTCAGCGGCGCCGAAGCGGAAGACCTCATACCCGGCGAGCTTGAGCTCCCGGTCAGCGCGCGCCAGGGCGGCGTAACGGGAAGGGTCCGGCCGTGTCCCGTCGGGGGATGCGTAGTGATGGGCCCCGTCGACTTCCAAGACGATCCGCTGGCCGTGGGGCAGCAGGAGCAGGAAGTCCATGCGGTGGCCCAGCAGGGCAGCCGCGCCGCGCTCGCGGACCGTCTTGGGGTCCCAGTGCAGCCATACCTCGGGCAGCAGCGCGGGGAGGGCGGGCACGGCGGTGCCGTGGATCTTGTAGTAGAGGTCGAACAGGTTCCGCTGGGGAGGGGAATTGCCGGGAAGGGCGCTGGTGAGCCTCTGGTACAGCGACCGCTTGGCCTCCTCATCGCTACCGAGCTGGCGGGTGTCCTTCCACCATTCCTGCAGGTCGCGTCACCGGAGGCCGTCACTGCCGATGGGCCTGTCATGCTATTTCCCCCGGTCCTCCTCTCAGGGCTGGGGAAAATGCTAGAGAAGCGGCAACGGCGAAGGTGGATGGCGCTCCCAGTACTGTTGGTGGTGGCGGGGGCCGCGGGATCGGTGCTCGGCGCCCGGGCCGTGGCCAGTAACGATGCCCAGCGATCGCACCAGGCCCTGGTCAGTTCCTCCATCGGGATCGCCGCGTCGCTGAAACTGGTGATCGAGGAAGAGGCGAACTTGGTGATCAGCGTGGAAGCGTTCGTTGCCGCCAACCCCGATGTCTCGAACACGCCCTTTTTGAATTGGGTTCGGTCAATGCACGTCAAGACGCGCTACCCCGAGGTCGTGGAGCTGGGTTTTACCGCTTTCGTTCGGCCCGCCCAGTTGCCCCAGTTCATTACCCGAGTCCTCGCCGATCCGCCGACGCCGCTGCCGCCGGGACAGACCTATCAGGTGACACCTCCAGGGGATCGGCCCATTTACTGCCTTACCCAGCTCAGGTATGTAAATGGTGGGCCATATTTGCCACTCGACTATGACACCTGCACAAGCACCGGATCGAGGGAGGCCGAGGGAATCGCCCAGCTCATCTCTGCTCCGTTCCTGTACCAGCCGCTCACGTTGAGCAAGGTCAACTATCTGGTGGTTGATGCGCCCGTCTACCCCGGCGGAGTGATACCGGCGACCGCCGCTGCCCGCAACGCCGCCGTCCTCGGCGCCGTCGGCTTGACGACTCGGCCAGGATTCGAACTTACGCAGGCCCTCGCAGGCCACGCGGGGACCGCCTTGACCTTGACCTTCAATTACGGATCGGGCTCGACCAAGGTCACGTTCAAGGCAGGCAGGGCTCCAGCCGGAGCGCAATCGGCAACGGTCGACCTGCACAACGGATGGCATGTACAGGTCTTCGCGGCGGTGGATGGCCCAGGTGTGCTCGGCAACTCGAACGCACTCGCGCTCGTGCTGGCGGGGCTCGTGCTCAGCTTGTTGCTAGGAGCGCTGATCTACCTGTTGGGCACCGGGCGTTCCCGGGCTCTGGGACTGGTGGACAAACGGACCCGGGAGCTCCACCATCTGGCCCTGCACGACCCACTGACGGGTCTTCCCAACCGAGCCCTGATCCTCGACCGGGTCCATCTGATGCTGGCCCGCTCGCGGCGCGAGCACACCCCGGTGGCCGTCTTCTTCTTGGATCTCGATAACTTCAAGGACATCAACGACACCTTGGGCCACGCTGCGGGCGACCAACTGCTGGCTGGGGTAGCGGCGCGGCTGGTGAGCGCCATTCGCGACGAGGACACCGTCGGGCGTCTCGGGGGTGATGAGTTCGTCGTGCTGGCCGAGGGCGCCTCTCTAGACGCCGGGGTCCAAGTCGTGGCGGATCGGATCCTTGACGTCATGGCCACCCCGTTCGAGATCGCCGACAGCGAGGTTCCCCTCTCGGTGACAGCCAGTATCGGCATTGCCGAGGGCAGGCGGGCCACGCCCGACGATTTGCTGCGTGACGCCGATATAGCCCTCTACCAAGCCAAAGAGGCTGGGAAAAAATGTTCGGTGGTCTTTGCCGCCGCAATGCAAGATTCGGTCAATGATCACCGACGTCTCGAAGTCGATCTGAGCACCGCGCTCGGAGCCGGCCAGTTCTTCCTGCTGTACCAACCTGTCGTCGACCTGTCCAGCGGGGTCATTACCGGCGTCGAGGCTCTCCTGCGGTGGCGCCACCCGACCAGGGGAGTGTTGCAACCCGACGACTTCATCCCTGCCCTTGAGTCCAGCGGGCTCATCGTCCCTGTCGGACGATGGGTGCTCGAAGAGGCCTGCCGACAGGGGGCAATCTGGGAGGGCCAGGGGCACCGCATGGCGGTCGCTGTCAACATCTCGGCCAGACAGCTGGGTCGGGACCAGATCGTCGATGATGTCCAACGGGCGCTGACGACAAGCGGCTTCGATCCAACCTTGTGTGTGCTGGAGCTCACCGAGACCACCTTGATGCACAACGTCGCGGATACCGTCGTTCGGCTCACTCGGCTGAAGGCGCTCGGCGTGCGCTTGGCCGTCGACGACTTTGGAACGGGATACTCGTCGATGGCCTACCTGCGGCAGTTCCCCGTTGACGTGCTGAAGATCGATCGGTCGTTCGTATCGGGGATCGCTGACACCGCCGAGGCGCCGGCGCTCATCCGCACCATGGTCGAACTGGGCAAGGCCCTGGGGCTTGAGACCGTGGCGGAAGGCGTCGAGACCGACGCCCAGCGCGCGCACCTCACCGCCGGGCGCGTCGATACCGGCCAGGGTTTCCTCTTCGCACGGCCGCTCGGCGTTGAAGCCGTGAACCGTCTGCTGGAGGACTCACGCAACGAGATCGTGCCGGGGAATGCTTATTTATAGCAATGCTGCGACCTGCGGGTTTACCGGGTTGGAGAGCCTGATGGTAGGGAGGGCGTGGTGGCGGCGGTGCAGATCAGGGCGCTGATCGCGTAGTGGGCCAGCAGGTAGCCCCAGAGTTCCTGCTTCACCATGTCCGGGGATTCCGACCGCAGTATCCTGCCGCGGCCGGGGATCCCTGGTGAGGAGCGGGAGGGGGAGGTTCCCTCCCGCTCCTCACCAGGCCGTGTCCCGATGCGGACATGCGCCAGCCGATTCGGGCCGGGCAGTTCACCGAGGCGTTCGACACGGTGCTGGCCGGGGCGGGGATCGAAGTGGTGAAGATACCCCCGCGCAGCCCTCGCGCGAATTGCTATGCCGAGAGGTGGGTGCACACCGTCCGGGCTGAGGTCACCGACCAGATGCTAATCGCCGGGCCACGGCACCTGACCGCGGTCCTGGACGACTACGCCGCGCACTATAACAAGCATCGCCCGCACCGGGCCAGGAACCTGCGATCGCCGGACTGCCACGACATCGCCATGGCCCCGATCGCCGACCTGGCGACGATACGAATACGGCGCCGCGAGGTCCTCGGCGGGCTGATCCACGAGTACGAACGGGCCGCATGACGGCCATCGGCCCAACCGTAACACCACAGGTCAGAGGCAGCGACACGGTTTTGGAACCCTACAGGCCCACACCGTAGTCGAGCGCGGCGGACAGCTCCTCCCGCGTCTTGCCGTTGCCGTGCAGCAGGATGCGCCCGGCGGGAAAGCCGGTCGCGCCGGCCACGACCAGCTCGCCCTCGGAGCAGACATCCAGTGACAGGTCCTCTTCGGCGACCCACCGGGCCATCGCCCGGCACCAGAACGCCTTGCTGGCGTAGGCCACCTCATGCGGGGCCATGACCTTGCTGTACTCGCGGCAGCGGGCCCGTACGTGCTCCTCATCGAGCACGTACGCCGGAGTACCGAAATGCTCAGCGATCTCGGCCAGGCGGACACCGCCGACCGACTGGGCTGGCTGCGCGGTGAGCGGCCAGATACCCATCATGCGCCCAGGCGGACGCGATGCAGCACGAGGGTGGTAGAGGTGATCCCCCTCGCGTCGCGGAACTGCGCGACCGTGGCGTCCAGGTCTGCGAGGCTCCGGCAGGACAGGCGGACCTCGAAGTCGCAGTCCCCCGCCAGCCGCCACGCCTCGGCGATGCCGGCCTCGTCACGCAGATAGGCCTCGAAGCAATCGGGGTCGGTACCGGCCGTCATCTGCACCCGCACCAGCGCGTGCAGATCCTGCGAGTCGCCTCTCACGCCGGCACCGAGACCGGCCGGCCCGCGG
Organism: Actinomycetota bacterium; assembly: GCA_003164955.1. Classification (GTDB taxonomy): domain Bacteria; phylum Actinomycetota; class Actinomycetes; order Streptosporangiales; family Streptosporangiaceae; genus Bog-532. Next base: position 2,845 of record PLRW01000344.1, on the reverse strand, counting down.
TGATCACGCCCGGGTCCACCTGGATCCGGGTCACGCCCAGCGGTGCGAGCATGTCCCGCATGGCCCCGGCGCTCATATATATCCATGGCTGTCCTGCTCCCATTGCCCGGGCCAGGCTGGCTTCCGCAGTGAACGCGATCCCGACGCGCTCTCCACTCGGCAGCCGTCCGCACCGGAGGCTGACCATCCCAGTGCCGGTGTGCACCGGCACGACCGTCAGACTCGTCGCGCTCACATCCACCAACGCTAGACCGGGATCAAGCTGCGCCGGCGTGCGCACACGGAGGCCTAACGACCCCTGCCCCATCCCTAACGAAGCACTCACAAGTGGTGAGCCGGCCGGGTGCCCGGTCTGGCTGCACTTGGTCTTATTCACCGTTTTTCTACCTGGCCCGAGGGGCCGTCCACCGCGTGGTTACCGGCCTGGTGGTCATGCTTTGGCCATGGCTGACTTTCTGGTTGTTGCCGGGATCGTCGTCTTTGTGCTCGCGATGCTGGCCCTGATCCGCGGCCTGGAGCGGATATGACCGTCATCCAGGGAATTCTCCTCGCCCTGTCCATCGCGGTGTTCATCTACCTCGGCGTGGCGCTGTTCAAGGCCGAGTGGTTCTGATGGATTTCGCCTGGACCATTGTGGCTCTGGTCGTCGTGATGGCGATCGCCTGGCGCTTCCTCGGCTCCTACATGGTGTCGGTGTATGAGGGACGGGCCAGGTGGCTGTCGGCGATCGAGCGGCCGGTCTACCGCATCATCGGCGTCGATCCCGAGCTCGAGCAATCGTGGCAGCGGTATGGCGCCTCGGTCATCGTGTTCTCCGGTGTCGCCCTCCTGGTGACATACGGGATATTCAGGCTCCAGGGAGCCCTGCCGTTCAACCCGCAGCATCTTCCCGGCGTGACCCCGGCGCTGTCGTGGAACACGGCGGTGTCGTTCGTGACGAACACGAACTGGCAGGCGTACTCGGGCGAGACGACGATGTCTTACCTGTCGCAGATGGGCGCGCTGGCGGTGCAGAACTTCCTCAGCGCCGCCGTCGGCATCGCGGTCGCTGTGGCCCTCATCCGGGGGTTCTCCCGCAAGGGCTCGCACACGATCGGTAACTTCTGGGTCGACCTGGTCCGCGGCACGATCTACGTCCTGCTGCCCATCGCGTTCGTGTTTGCGATCGTCTTCATGAGCCAGGGCGCCCTGCAGACCCTGGCCGGGCCGGTACATGTCCATGACGTGCTGAACGGCGCGCGGCAGGTCATCCCGCGCGGCCCGGTGGCCTCGCAGGAGACCATCAAGCAGCTGGGCACCAATGGCGGCGGGTTCTTCAACGCCAACGGGGCCAGCCCTTTCGAGAACCCGACCGGGCTGACGAACTTCCTGTCCATCGCGCTCATCTTGTGCATCCCGGTCGCGCTTACCTACACGTTCGGCAAGATGGCCGGCAGCGTCCGGCAGGGCGCCGCGATCCTCGGCGTGATGGTGATCATCTTCGGTGCCTGGCTGGCTATCGCCTCGGTCTCCGAGCACCAGGCCAACCCGGCCATCACCGCCGCCGGGCTGACGCACCAGCCGGCCGGCAACATGGAGGGGAAAGAGGTCCGCTTCGGCGACACCACCTCGGCGCTGTACGCGACCGCGTCCACGCAGACATCGACCGGCAGCGTCGACTCCGCCGAGGACTCCTACACGCCCATGGGCGGGTTCGCGGTGCTCACCGGGATGATGCTCGGCGAGGTCACCCCCGGCGGCGTCGGCAGCGGCCTGTACACGATCCTGCTGTTCGCCATCATCACCGTGTTCATCGGCGGGCTGATGGTCGGCCGGACCCCGGAGTACCTGGGGAAGAAGATCCAGGCCCGGGAGGTGAAACTGGCCACGTTCGGCGTCCTGGTCATGCCGGTCACCGTGGTCATCCTCACGGCGGTGGCGGTGTCGGTCCACGCCGGCCGGGCCGGGCCGCTGAACGCCGGCCCGCATGGCTTTTCCGAGATCCTCTACGACTTCACCTCGGTGACTAACAACAACGGCTCGGCGTTCGCCGGCATCAGCGCCAACACCGCCTTCTACAACGTCATCAACACCATCGGCCTGCTGCTGGGGCGGTTCGCCATCATCGTCCCGGTACTGGCCCTGGCCGGCGCCCTCGCGGCCAAGGACGTGGTGCCCGCGTCCGCAGGCACTTTCCGTACCGACAAGCCGATGTTCATGGGCCTGCTCATCGGCGTGATCATGATCGTCGGCGCGCTCACGTTCTTCCCCGCCGTCTCGCTCGGGCCGATCGTCGAGCAACTGTCGCACGGAAAGTTCTTCTGATGTCCCGGCAGCCGTATCACGGAAGGTCCAGCTGAATGCCAGCAGCCCAGAAGCTCCAGGCGCCCGCCCCTGCCGCCGCGCCGGGAAACAACGTGCCACCTGGCGCGGTCAGCCGGAATCGCGGCCTGCTGGACCGCGCGATTCTCGGCCACGCCGCGGTCGATGCCCTGAAGAAGTTCGACCCCCGGGTTCAGCTGAGAAACCCGGTGATGTTCGTGGTGCTGATCGGCACCGTGGTGACACTGACCGAATCGATCGCCCATCCCGGCGTGTTCGCCTGGTCGGTCACGGCCTGGCTGGCCCTCACCGTCTTGTTCGCCAACTTCGCCGAGGCCGTCGCCGANNAAGGCCCAGGCCGACACGCTGCGCAGAATGCGCTCCGACACCGAAGCCCGCCGCCTTTTTCCCGGCGGGGCCGAGGAGCGGGTGGCAGCCGCCGTGCTGGCCCAAGGTGACCTGGTGGTCTGTGAGTCCGGTGACGTCATCCCCTCCGATGGAGAGATCACCGAGGGCCTGGCGTCCGTCGACGAGTCGGCGATCA
>PLRW01000103.1 GCA_003164955.1 Actinomycetota bacterium | reverse complement strand
CGCACCTTGCCGCCTTCCCGCACCTGCCGCACTTGCATCTTGTATAGGCGCCGGCCGAGAGGCGAACTGGGCGCTTGGCGGGCGCCCACTTTCCCGGCGTCGCGGCGCCTGCATCATCGACGGCTCCCGCCTCGGCCGCCAACCGGCAACCGTCCACCCAGAAGGAGAACCACCATGGGAAAGATTGTGATCAGCACGAACGTCTCATTGGACGGAGTCGTCCAGGACCCGGACGGCAAGGAGGGCTTCAGGCTGGGCGGCTGGTTCGGCCAGTTTGGGGACAAGGACCTCGAGGAGTGGGCCAAGGTCGAGCTTGCGGAGGCGCTGGGCACCGAGGCCCTGCTGCTGGGCCGGCGCAGCGACGAGTGGTTCGCCGCGCAATGGGCATCTCGGACTGGCGAGTGGGCGGACAGGCTGAACAGCCTGCCCAAGTACGTCGTGTCCTCGACGCTCCAGGAGCCCAAGTGGAATAACTCGACGGTCCTGAGGGGAGATGTGGTCAGCGAGGTCTCGAAGCTGAAGCGGGAGCTGACCGGGGACATCGTCGTCTACGCCAGCTACCAGCTCGGACGCACGCTGATCGAGCACGACCTGGTCGATGAGCTGCGGCTGGTCGTCTACCCGGTCGTGCTCGGGGCTGGCGAGCGCCTCTTCGGCGAGACCAGCGACAAGAAACCCATGCGCCTCGTCGCTATCAAGACCATCGGTGACGGCCTCGCCTTCCTCACCTACAAGGTCGTCCGAGACACAGTTCGCCCGAGACGCTCAGCGGGCGTCTTAACGGTCAGCCGTCGCCCGGTCGCCGGCCGATCGCCGCAGGCCCCTGGCGCCGATCTCGTAGCCGCGGGTCGCCTCCAGGGGAGGCGAGTAGACGTGCACGCTGAGCGCGGGCGTGCGCGAGACGTTGACCAGTTCGTGCACCTGGCGGCGGCGCAGCGGCCTGGCCATGCCCTCGGGAATGCGCCTGACCTGGGTCATGAACCCGCCCAGCAGCGGGATCCGTTCCTCCAGCTCGCCCCGCGCGACCACCATGACGCTGGCCGAGCCGCCGTGGTCGTGCCAGCCAGCGCCCTGCCCGGGCAGCCACGACTCCAGCCACACGTCATGGTCGGCCATGCCGTGCAGCCGGGCGTGCCAGCGCGCCGCGGCATCCATGTGCACGAGGTCGTGCCATTCGTCCAGCCGGTCGTCCAGCCGGGAGGCGATAGCTCGGGCGATCAGCTTCATCCGGAAGCCGCTGAGCGGTGTCACGAGGCCGACAGCTCCACCAGGCCTGGGCTGCATCAGGTCTCCGTATCCCTAAAGTCCACTTAATGAATCGTATTAATCGGTATTAGGTACTGAGCGTAGCGTCCGCTGCCCTGCAGTCAACCCCGTATGGCGGGGGAAAACACTTCCCCCGTCGGCTATCCATCCATCACCCCGACAACCGGGCGCAAGAGGGCGCCCGCGCGCGGACGCACCGCCAATGACGGGCCGGGGGCCCGGACAGCACAGGAGGGAGAGAAAGGGCACATTCTATAGACGGATGGCACAAACGTTCCGTTGCAACCTCTGCCGTAAAATTGACTGGCGTGACACCCGATGGGAATGATGCGATGCCCGGCGAGCCGAACCCGCGACCCGGGCCGGACGCGCCGGAGACTGACCCGCCGGAGACTGGGGGCCTGGCGGCCCGCACCGTGCCCATCACCGACCCGGGTGACCTGCTGGCCCGCATTCCTCCCGCGTCGTTCCCCACCGGAGCCCTGGCCTGGGTGCGGCAGGGCGCCGGCCTGGTGGGCTGGGGGGAAGCCGCGCGGGTCACGCTGCCCGCGGGCGAAGACCGCTTCACCGCCGGGGAAAAATGGCTGCGCACCCTGTTCGAGGGGGTCGTGACCGACGACCAGGTGCGGCGGCCGGGCACCGGCCCGGTGGCGTTCGGCAGCTTCACCTTCGATCCGGCCTCCGACGGCTCCGTGCTGATCGTGCCCCGGACGATCCTCGGCCGCGACTCGTCCGGGCAGGCCTGGATCACCACGATCTCCGGCGGCATCTCCGGCGGCATCTCCGGCTCCGGCGGCATCTCCGGCGGGCGGGAGTCCGGCGACGGTCCGGGCAGCTACGGGCCGGACGCGGCGACCGGGCCCGCCGGGGCCGCTGCCCCGGCGGGCCCGGCGCCCCTGCGCTGGCGCGACGGCAGCCTGAGCGCACCGCAGTGGGCGCGCGCGGTCGCCACCGCGGTCAGCCGGATCTCCGACGGCGCGCTGCGCAAGGTCGTGCTGGCCCGCGACGTATTCGCGACCGCGGCCACGCCGATCGACGCGCGCGTGCTGCTGGGCAGGCTGGCCGCCCGCTACCCGGACTGCTTCACCTTCGCGTGCGCGAACCTGGTCGGTGCCACCCCCGAACTGCTGGTCCGCCGGCAGGGCAGCGAGGTGACGGCGCTCATCCTGGGCGGGACCGCGCCCCGGGGCGCCCAGCCCGCCGAGGACGCCGCGCTCGGGGCCGAACTGCTGGCCTCGGCCAAGAACACCGAGGAGCACGCCTACGCGGTGGCCTCGGTGCGGGACGCCCTCGCGCCTCTGTGCGCCGACCTCGACATTCCGTCCCACCCCTCGCTGCTGAAACTGGCCAACGTTCACCACCTGGGCACCGCCGTGCGGGGCACCCTCGTCCATGACCGTTCAGTGCTATCGCTGGCCGGAGCGCTGCACCCACCCGCCGCGGTGTGCGGGACCCCGGCCGAAACGGCGCTGGAACTGATCCGCGAACTGGAGCACATGGAGCGGGGCCGGTACGCCGGGCCGGTCGGCTGGGTGGACTCCCACGGCAACGGGGAGTTCGGGATCGCCCTGCGCTGCGCCGAACTGGACGGCCGCCGGGCCCGGCTGTTCGCCGGCTGCGGCATCGTGGCGGGCTCGGACCCGGTCGCCGAGGTGGCCGAGACCGAGGTCAAGTTCCTCCCCATGCGCCAGTCCCTCGAAGGCTGAACCCGCCCGGGCTAGGCGCGGTGGCGCCGGCGCGGCCCGACGTGACCGCCTCCTGCAGGTCGGCCGCATCGTCGCCAATATCGCCGGGGGGCAGCCCCGGCAGCGGCGGCCGCTTCCGTAGCGCCCACCGGAGGCTGAGCGCGAGCACCGCAACGAACACGACGATGAGCAGACCGTACAGGAGCGGGGCCATCGAGGCCGCCGGGCCTCCGGGCGGCAGGTGGCTGACGCCCGGCGCACCCGTCGGGCGGGCGGACGGCAGCCCGGCCGGGGGTTGGCTGCGCAGCGGGGGGCGGCGCGTGAAGAGGTGCAGATGCGCGTTGATCAGCAGGATCACGGCAACGGCGATCATTCCGGCGCTGAGCAGGAACCGGAGCCACCCGCGCAGCCTGGTTACCGCACCGGCCTGCTGTCCCGGCTGACGGGCCGCCCGGCGGCCGCGGATCAGCGTCGCGGCGAGCAGGACGGCGAGCACCAGCTCAAGGGCCACGCCCACGGCGGTGCCGTCGGTATGCCACGGCCCGTCCCAGTGCGGTGCGAGAGCCGCTCCGCGCAGGCCGAGCAGGACGAGGACGGTGAGCAGGACGACGAGAAGGATGCGGGAGAACGCAGGCCGTCCCGCGCTCTCCCGCTCACGGTCCGCAGGCTCACCGGTGGCAGCATGGCGCATCATCCCGCCCCAAACCCTACGATGCCCGGCGCTGCCGCGGCGTTGAGGCCGGCGGCTGCGCCGCCCGAGGACGCTTACCCGGACGGCGGTTAGGGAGCCGCCGGGGCGCCGGCCACGCGGGTGACGCTGGCCGCGGCGGCCGCACCGCACACCTGCTGCAGCCGGGTCCGCAGCGCTGCGCCGCCGTCACGGCTGGTCCTGGCCTCCACGACGCGGAGCCCGCGCCCGGCCAGGGCCGGGGCCAGGTCACCTGGCCGCTCCAGCCGAACGTACGGCAGCCCGGCGGCCGCGGCCAGATGGCCCAGATCGGCTCCGTGCGGCGTGCCGAAGACGCGCTCGAAAGGGCCGGACGGGCCGCCGAACGCCGCCTGCTCCAGCGTGGAGAAGATGCCGCCGCCGTCGTTGTTGACCACGACCAAGCACAGGTCGGGGGCGGGTTCGCCGGGCCCGACGATCAGGCCCGGCGCGTCATGCAGGAAGGCCAGATCGCCGAGGAGGGCGACGGCCGGCCCGCCGCCCGCCGCCTGATGGGCCAGGGCCGCACCGATCGCCGCCGAGGTGGTGCCGTCGATCCCGCTGGCCCCCCGGCTGGCCAGGATACGGATCCCGTCCCGGGGCGTCATGTGCTGGTCCAGGTCGCGGATGGGCAGGCTGGACGCCGTCCAGAGCAGGGCGCCGTCCGGGAGCGCGGCCGCCAGGTCGCGCGCGATGCGCGGCTCGCTCAGCGCGTCCTCGCCGTCCAGGATCTCGTCGGCGGCGATGCGAGCGGCCTCGTCGGCCCGCAGCCAGGATTCGAGCCAGCCGGTACGAGGGCCGCTCGGTCCGCCGTGCTCGTTGCTCTCGGCTCGGCCGGTCAGGCGGACGGCCGGGGCAACGTCCGAGGCGGTGCGTGACGGATCGTCCCACCGGCCGGGCTGCCTGGTGACGACGATGTGGCGTGCGGGCGGGAGCGCGCGGGCCGATGCTCCCGCCCGCGCGCTCCCGGAAACCGTGCTGCCGGCCGACCTGAACAGGCTGGTCTGCAGCCGGGACAGGCCGGGACGGCCCGCGGAAACGATGACGTCCGGCCGGTGCCTGCCCATGAATTCGGGTGAGCCGAGCAGGTACTCGTACGCGGACAGCGCGTTGCGGCCGCAACGGGCCCCGGAGGACGGTTCGGCCAGGATGGGCCAGCCCGCGGATTCGGCCAGTTCGCGGAGCGCTCCGGTGCCCTCGTCGCCGTCACCGCAGACGACGAGGCCGCGTTCGGTCCATGGCAGCTCCAGCGGCACCGTGGTCCACGCCCCGCCGAACGTGGTCCACGGGGCGCCGCCGGGGCGGCCCTCCAGCGGTCCCGGCCAGCCGGCTGCCATCGCCTCGTCACGCCCCGGTGCCGAACTCCGCGCTGCCTTACCCCCCTGGGCCGAACCGGCCGGTGCCGGCCGGTCCGGGACGAGCGGGTCACGGAAGGCCAGGTTCAGGTGCACCGGCCCGGCCGGGCCGCCCGCCAGGCCAGAAGCGAGCCCCCAGGCCCGGCAGGCCAGCGACCGCCAGTACCCCGCCATGCCCGGCTGCGCTTCCGGCACGCCGACCTCGCAGAACCAGCGCACCGCGTCGCCGTACAGCTTGATCTGGTCGATGGCCTGGTTGGCGCCGGTGCCGCGCAGTTCCGGGGGCCGGTCCGCGGTGAGCATCAGCAAGGGCACGCAGGACTCGCCGGCCTCGATCACGGCGGGGTGGAAGCTGGCCGCCGCGGTCCCGGACGTGCAGAGCACACCGACCGGCCGGTGGCTGGCCTTGGCCAGGCCCAGCGCGAGGTAGGCGGCCGAGCGCTCGTCGATGCGGACGTGCAGCCGCACGTCCCCTCGCTGCGCCCGGGCGAACAGCTCCATGGCCAGCGGTGCGCTCCGGGAGCCCGGCGCGAGCACCGCGTCGGTCATTCCGCAGCGGATCAGCTCGTCGGTCAGGGTGAAGGCCAGCGCCGTCGACGGGTTCACCACGCGCCCCCGCCCGCGCTCCCGCCTCCGGCCCTGCCCCCGCCTTCGGCAATGGCGAGGAACCTGGCCGCGGCGGCCGCGCGGTCCCGCCAGGGCCCCGGGTCCGCCTCCCACCGGGCCAGGTGCTCGGGCGAGACGGAGGGGCGCCGCACCGGGAGCGCGCCGTGGGCCGGGGCCAGGGGCGCGGCGGTGACGTCCCCGGTCAGCAGGCTCATCGTGCCGAGCCCGCAGGCGTACGGGAGCTCCGGCAGCGCCGCGGCCAGCGCCACCCCGGCGGCGAGCCCGACCGAGGTGTCGACCGCGCTGGACACGACGACCGGGAGGCCGCACGCCTCGGCGATCCGCAACGCGGCGCGCACCCCGCCGAGCGGCTGCACCTTGAGGACCACGATGTCGGCGGCGCCGGCCGCCCGGACCCGCAGGGGGTCTTCGGCGCGGCGGATCGACTCGTCGGCGGCGAGCGGCACCCGGACGGCGCGGCGCACCTCGGCCATCTCTTCCAGCGTCGCGCACGGCTGCTCGGCGTATTCGAGACCGAAGCGGTCCAGTTCGGCCAGCATGCGGGTGGCGTGGGCGACGTCCCAGCGGCCGTTCACGTCGACCCGGACCTTGCCGTCCGGCCCCAGGGCGTCCCGCACGGCCTCGACCCGCGCGATATCGTCGGCGTCCGACTGGCCCCGTTCGGCCACCTTGATCTTCGCCGTGCGGCAGCCGGACCCCGCTGCGATCTCATGCGCCCGCGCGGCGGGGACGGCGGGCACGGTCACGTTGACCGGAACCTGGTCGCGGACGGGGGCGGGGAAGCCGGCTGTCGCGGCCTCCAGCGCGCTGGCCAGCCAGCGGGCGCTTTCCCGCGGGCCGTACTCGGCGAACGGGGAGAACTCGCCCCACCCGGCCGGCCCCTGGATCAGGGCGCCCTCGCGGACAGTGATGCCGCGGAACTTCGTGGTCATCGGGATCGCGAACGCGCGCAACGACCCGAGGATGGCCTCCACGTCGGGCGGTGGCACGTCGGGCGGTGGCACGCCCGGCGGTGTCGCAGCGTGGGCCGTCACGGCTGGCGTGCGAGGCGCCCGGGACCGGGACCATCCTTACCCGCCAGCTGCCTTACGACCACGCGCGCACCTCCTCACCCGTTCCAGCAGGGCCCACCGGTTCCAGCAGGCCCACCCGTCCAGCAGGCACCGTTCCAGCAGGATCTAACCTTACGTGCGTGGTAGAGCGTCCTTTGCATGCGGTTGTCCTGCCCGCCTCGGCGGCGGGCGGGCGGCTGCTGGAGCGGCTCGCGGCGGCCCTGGACGGCAGCGGGCCCGCGATCCTCCCGCTCGATGCGGACCTCCCGCCGGAGCGGCTGGCCCGCGTCCTGGACGCGTTCGCGCCGGCCGCGGTGGAGACCGCCGACGGCCTGAGCCACCGCCCGGACGGGATTCCGGTCAGCGAGCAGACAACTGTGGTGATTGCCACATCCGGCTCGACCGGCCAGCCCAAGGGCGTGGAGCTCAGCGCCTCCGCCCTGACCCACTCGGCGCGCGCCTCGCTGGCGCGGGTCGGGGCGGCACCGGGCGAGCGTTGGCTGCTCTGCCTGCCCGCCACGCACATCGCCGGCATCCAGGTCCTGGTGCGCTCCCTGGTCGCGGGCACGGCGCCGGTCATCGCCGGCCGGCTGGACGCGGCCGTGCTCGAAGGCTTCGGGGCCGAAGACTCCGGCTGCGCTCACGTCTCCATCGTCCCGACCCAGCTCCGGCGCCTGCTCGGTACCACCGCTGACGGGCCCGCGACCTGGGCCGGGAACTTCCGGTCGGTCCTGCTGGGCGGCGCGGCCGCGCCGCGGGACCTGATCGCCCGGGCCCGGGAGGCGGGCATTCCCGTCGTCACCACGTACGGGATGAGCGAGACCTGCGGCGGCTGCGTCTACGACGGCTTTCCGCTGGACGGGGTGTCGGTGGAAACCGGGGATGACGGCCGGATCCGGATCGGTGGCCCGGTGCTGTTCTCCGGCTACCGGCTGCGCCCCGACCTGACGGCCGCCGCGTTGCACGGCGGCCGGTTCGCCACCTCCGACCTGGGGGTGATCGGCGCGAACGGCCAGCTCACGGTGCGCGGGCGCGCCGACGACGTGATCAACACCGGCGGCGAGAAGGTCGTCGCCGGGGAGGTCGCGTCGGTGCTGGAAACGTGCCCCGGAGTGCGCGAGGCTGTCGTTATCGGCCGGCCCGACGCGGAATGGGGTGAGCGGGTGACCGCGGTGATTGTGCCGGACAATTCCGCTCAACCGCCGACTCTGGATCTGCTGAGCCGGCATGTGCGAGAGCGCTTGCCACGTTACGCTGCTCCCCGGGAACTGGTACTGCTGGACGCTTTGCCAATGCTGCCGAGCGGCAAACCTGATCTCGAAATTCTCCGGCGGGAACAATCCCCGGCCGAAAACGTTAGTAGATAGTGCCCGGGCGCACGCCGCGCGCAGCGCCGGGTCCCCTAGACGAGGACGCCTCGGGCGTCTGTGAACGGCGCGCCTGTCGTGACCGTGTCAAGAGGAGAAGGAGGGAGGTGTCGCATGCCGCGGACCGCAATCGCCACACCGGTTGGGGACGGTGAGGTAAGCACAACGCGCGTGGACGACCTGATCCAGCGAGGGCGCAACCAGGGTCACCTGTCCCTCTCCGAGCTTCGGACCGCCTTCGAGCAGGCGGGCATTGCCCCTGCCGAGGGACGTTCCATCCTGCGCGAGCTCGCCGATGCTGGTGTGCGCCTGGCCAACGAGCGCCAGGAGCCCGCCGCCAAGGGCAAGCGCACGGCCAAGAACGCCACGGCTAAGGCCAGCACGGCCAAGGTCAGCCGCACCAAGACCGGTGCGGGCAAGACCGCTGCAGACGGCGCCGCTCCCGTGGGGAGCGGCGGCGCCGAGGACACAGAGGCAGTGCTGGCGAAGGCAGGGCCGGCCGAGGCTGGGCCGGCCGAGGCAGGGCCGAGCGACGGGGCCATCGAAGCCGAGGCGGTGGCACTGGCCGAGGTTGACCTCGACGACCAGACGCCCGCCATGGGCGACTCGGTGCACACGTACCTCAAGTCGATCGGCCGGACCAGCCTGCTGACCGCCGAGCAGGAAGTCGACCTGGCCAAGCGGATCGAGGCTGGCCTGTTCGCCGAGCACAAGCTGGAGACCGAGCCGGACCTGAGCGATGACTTCCGGCGGGATCTGGAGGCGGTGGCCGAGGACGGCCGGCGCGCCAAGTCCCACATGCTGGAGGCCAACCTCCGGCTGGTGGTGTCGGTCGCGAAGAAGTACACCGACCGTGGCCTGTCCCTGCTCGACGTGGTGCAAGAGGGCAACCTCGGCCTGATCCGGGCCGTGGAGAAGTTCGACTACACCAAGGGCTACAAGTTCTCCACCTACGCCATGTGGTGGATCCGCCAGGCCATTCAGCGCGGCTTCGCGGATTCGGCCCGGACCATCCGGCTGCCGGTGCACGTGCTCGAGATGCTCAGCAAGCTGAGCCGGGTCGAGCGCGACATGCACCAGAAGCTCGGACGGGAGCCGACCCCCGAGGAGCTCGCCGTCGAACTGGACCGCACGCCGGACCAGATCGAGGAACTGCTCCGCACCAGCCGGCAGCCGATCAGCCTGGACTCCACGATCGGTGAGGACGGGGAGACCAGCATCGGTGACCTCATTGAGGACACCGACGCCCCGGAAGCCTCCGAGATGGTCGACCGCCAGCTAATGGCCGAGCAGCTCCGCAGCGCGCTCGACGCGCTGACGCCGCGCGAGGCCACGATCATGTCGATGCGGTTCGGCCTGTACGACGGCAACCCGCACACGCTCGACGAGATCGGGCGCGCCCTGGGCCTGACCCGGGAGCGGATCCGGCAGCTCGAGAAGCAGTCGCTGTCCAAGCTGCGCCACCCCAGCCGCGCCCAGCCGCTGCTGGATTTTGCCAGCTAGATCAGGCCAGCTAGATCAGGCCAGCTCAACCGGCACCCGAAAACGTCCGCAGTCCCACCCGGGCCTGCGGACGTTTTTAATATCCCGAACGGACCTGCAAGGCGAAGTACCGCAGCCGGCTACGGCGAGGCGATCGCTCCCGGCCCAGCGAGTGGCCGGTGTGCCGGCGAGTTACCGCAGCGGGGCGCGAAGCGCAGCGGGGGGCTCCGGGGGGTCGCCCCCCCGGGCCAGGACCGGCCGCGGGCTAGCATCCACATATGGCGACCAGGACCGAGCGGCGGCGGGTACTGCGGATTTCACTGCCCGGATCCTCCGGGCACCGGGCGGACCTGCTCGCGGTCGAGGAGCCGCTGGAGATCCGGATTGGCGGGACGCCGCTGACCGTGACGATGCGCACGCCCGGAGACGACATCGACCTGGCCGCCGGCTTCCTGTTCGGCGAGGGGCTGCTCAATCCGCCCGTGGATCTCCGTCAGATCCGTATGTGCGACGAGAACGTCGCCGACGTCACGCTGGCCCCGCTCCCGCTGGCCCAGGACGTGCAGCGGGCCACCGACGCGCGCCGGTCCCAGCGGAACTTCCTCACCACCAGCGCCTGCGGCGTCTGCGGGAAGGAAAGCATCGAGGCGATCCGCGTCACCTCACGCTACGACATCGCCGCCGATCGGGTGCAGGTCTCCCCCGAGGTACTCGCCTCGCTGCCGGACCGGCTGAGGGACGCCCAGCGGGTGTTCGCCAGCACCGGCGGCCTGCACGCGGCCGGGCTGTTCACCCCGGACGGCACGCTCCTGGTGCTGCGCGAGGACGTGGGCCGTCACAACGCGGTGGACAAGGTCGTCGGCTGGGCGCTGCGCGCGGGCCGCCTCCCGCTGACCGGCCATATCCTCCTGGTCAGCGGGCGCGCCTCGTTCGAGCTCGTGCAGAAGGCCTACATGGCCGGCATCCCGGTCCTGGCCGCGGTCTCCGCGCCCTCGTCGCTGGCCGTCGGCCTGGCCGAAGAGGCCGGCCTGACCCTGGTCGGCTTCCTGCGTGGCTCCTCGATGAACGCCTACACCGGCGCGCACCGCCTCACCTCGGTCCCCGCCTAGCCCGGGTCCTGATTGTGCGCCCCTGCAACCCTCACCCGAGTGACCAAGGCACTCCGAGCGTCACGGTCTGACGGCCCGGATGATGGCCGAGTGCATCCCGCTGGTGACCGCTCATGAGGGCGGACAGCCGATCAGGGCGCCGAGGCTGAGCAGTGCGCTCGTGCGGGCGCGGTAGTAGACCCATACACCGCGTTTTTCGCGATCCAGCAGCCCGGCGTCGTGCAGCACCTTGAGGTGGTGGCTGATCGTCGGCTGGGACAGGTCGAACGCGTCGTTCAGGTCACAGACGCACGCCTCCCCGCCCGTATGCGAGGCCACCAGCGACATCAGGCGCAGCCGCACCGGATCAGCCAGCGCCTTCAGCAGCGGCGCGACCTGCTCGGCCTGCTCGGCGGACAGCGGCTCGGCCGACAGCGGCGAGCAGCACGCCACCGTGTCCGCCGGGTCCAGCATCACCAGAGACTTCGACATATGTCTATATTGACAGACCCCGATGTCTTGTGGCAACCTCGGGCCAGGCAAGACATAGACCGTCATCTAAGTTTCGGCATCGGAGGTTCCCATGTCCCGCGTCCAGCTCGCCCTCAACGTCAACGACATCGATGCGGCCGTCGCCTTCTACACCAGGCTTTTCGGCGCCGGACCAGCCAAGCGCCGGCCCGGCTACGCCAACTTCGCCCTGAGCGAGCCGCCGCTGAAACTGGTCCTGCTGGAGAACCCCGGCCAGGGCGGCGCCCTCAACCACCTCGGCATCGAAATGCCCGATACCGGCACCGTCGACGCCGAGCAGGCCCGTCTCGCCGCGGCCGGGCTGGCCTCCACCGACGAGCGCGTCACCACCTGCTGCTACGCCACACAGGACAAGTTCTGGGTCCAGGGCGCCCCGGACGGAGAGTCCTGGGAGATCTACACCGTCCTGGCCGACAGCGAAACCTTCTACGGGCCCGCGGCCGTAGCCCGCTGGGGCAGCGCCCCCGCCGGAACCGCCGGAACCGCCGAAAGCGGAGAAACGGCCGTCTGCTGCGGCGGCACGCCCGGGCCCACGGGCGCTGGCGACCAGACCGCCTCCTGTTGCTAGTCCCCATGAACGCTGAGAGCGCGCTTGCGGCAGCGGATGGCGTCGGCGAGCAAACGGCGCCAGTTATTGGCCGGCTGTCCATGCTCGACCGGTTCCTGCCGCTGTGGATCATCGGCGCGATGGCCGCCGGGCTGCTGCTCGGGCATGCCTGGTCCGGCCTCGGTCACGTCCTCGCGGCTATCGGCGCCGGTGGCGTCTCGCTGCCTATCGCCGTCGGGCTGCTGGTCATGATGTACCCGGTGCTGGCCAAGGTCCGTTATGACCAGATCGGTACCGTGACCAGCGACCGGCGGCTGCTGGTGCTCTCCGTCATCCTCAACTGGCTCATCGGCCCCGCCGTTATGTTCACCCTGGCCTGGATCTTCCTGGCGCACCTGCCCGCCTACCGCACCGGGCTGATCATCGTCGGCCTGGCCCGGTGCATCGCCATGGTCATCGTCTGGAACGACCTGGCCTGCGGCGACCGGGAAGCCGCCGCCGTCCTGGTCGCCCTGAACTCGGCGTTCCAGGTCTTCGCGTTCGGCCTGCTCGGCTGGTTCTACCTCCAGGTGCTGCCCGGCTGGCTTGGCCTCCCCGCCACCCACCTGACCGCATCCACCTGGACCATCGTCCGCAGTGTCCTGATCTTCCTCGGCATCCCCCTGCTGGCCGGTTACCTCACCCGCCGGATCGGTGAACGCGCCCGCGGCCGGGCCTGGTACGAAAACCGGCTCCTCCCCAGGCTCGGCCCCTGGGCCCTGTACGGGCTGCTGTTCACCATCGTCATCCTGTTCGCCCTGCAGGGCCACGCCATCACGACCCGGCCGCTGGACGTGGCCCGGATCGCCCTCCCACTGCTGGCGTACTTCGCCATCATGTGGACCGGCTCCCTGGCCCTGGGCCGCGCCGCCCGGCTGCCCTACCCGCGCGCCGTCACCCTGGCCTTCACCGCCGCAGGCAACAACTTCGAGCTCGCCATCGCCGTGACCATCGCCACCTTCGGCGTCACCTCCGGGCAGGCCCTCGCCGGAGTCGTCGGCCCGCTCATCGAGGTGCCCGTCCTGATCACCCTGGTCTACGTCGCCCTGGTCGCCCGCCGCCTTTTCCCAGACCAGCGCCATCCGGCCACAACGGCCGGGCTATCCGTGAAGGACATCGCGTCATGACCGGTATCCCCGAGGTTCTGTTCGTCTGCCTCCACAACGCCGGCCGTTCCCAGATGGCCGCCGCCCTGCTCGATCACCACGCCGCCGGCCGGGTGCGCGTCACCTCCGCCGGATCACAGCCCGCCGCCCAGCTCAACCCCGCCGTCGTGGCCGCCATGACGGAAATCGGCCTCGATATCTCCCGCGAATACCCCAAACCGCTGACCACGGACAAGGTGCAGGCCGCCGACGTGGTCATCACCATGGGCTGCGGTGACACCTGCCCCGTCTTCCCCGGCCACCGCTACCTCGACTGGGATCTGCCCGACCCCGCCGGGCTGCCCCTCGAAAAGGTCCGCCCCATCCGCGACGACATCTCTCGCCGCGTCCAGCAACTCCTCACCGAGCTTGCCTAACCTCGGGGCTGTCAAGTTATCGCTCTTTCGCGCCTGTGGTGATGTGCTGGCCTGAGGTGTTCGGCTGGGGTTGGTTTCCAGCGTGCGGCCGCCCGCGCCCGAGACCCAGCAGCCTGGCCAGTTCCGCGGCGCCACGTCAATGACCGCCTACACCGGCGCACCGCCGCCCCCCGGGTCATACCGCTCGGCTGGGTGGCCCGTGGCTGTGCAGGACGCGCCTGTCGGGGCTGGTGGCGGTGGTGGTGCCGTCGGGGTGGCAGGTCAGTGTCCAGCCCCAGCGGTGAATGGCGATGAGGTGGTGGAAGCGGCAGGTGAGGCGCAGGTTCCACAATGCCGTCGGGCCGCCCTTTGACCGGGGGATGAGGTGGTGGACCTGGCAGACCGACGGGGGCTGGGTGCAGCCCGGGAACACACAGTGCTGGTCCCGCTGGATGACCGCCTTGCGCAGGTGCGGGGGAACCTCCGGGGTGGGGGCGCCCATGTCCAGCGGCTGGCTGAGGGAGTTGTACGGCTGGCCCAGGGAAGTGACACGCAAGCAGGACGCCAGGCCGCCGGGCCCGGACAGCAGATTAATGCTCATCTGCAGCAGCGTGTCGCGGAGCCGTTTCCGCAGGGCCGGGGAGATCCCGGAAGCCTCCCGGTCTGCGGGCGTCCTGCCGGTTCGCCCGCCGTCGTCCTGGCCCGGAGCCGGCGGCCGGTCACGGTGGTGGTCCAGGCCACGGCCGTGAGCCTTGACGAACAAGGTGGTGAGCTGGTCCAGGACGGTCCAGTCGATCTGCCCGGACACCACCGGCGTGATCGTCGCATCGCACGCGGCGGCCTCCGCGTCTACCCCGGACAGGTACACCGATCCGGGGCCGGCGGCCGCGCGGGCGGGACTCCAGCCCGCCGCCCCGCCCGGGCTCCAGGCTGCTTCCAGGCCGGGACTGCCGCCCGCTTCCAGCCCGTGGCCCACCGGGCTCACCGGGCCCCCCGCGCCGCCCTGGGTGCCCTGGGCGGCGGGCAGGCCGTGCAGGGCGGCCAGGTCGACGTGGACCTGCACATGCACCGGCTGGCC
>PLRW01000236.1:14610-15326 GCA_003164955.1 Actinomycetota bacterium | reverse complement strand
TCGCCACAGCCAACCCGTTCACCACAGAGGAACCGGCCGCCGCAGCCAACCCGTTCACCACGGAGGAACCGGCCGCCGCAGCCAACCCGTTCACCACGGGGGAACCGGCCGCCACAGCCACACCATCCGCCACAGGGAAACCGCCCGGCACGGCCGCACCCTCCGCTACGGAGGAACCGGCTCCGGTTCACCAGGACGGCCGGCCTACCGACCCAGCAGAGAGTTAAGCATCCGGGCGTTCCGCACCGCGTTGGCGTCGCCGTCGTTGTTGAAGTACACGAACACGTCTTTGGCCACCGCGTCCCACTCCCGGATCCGGTCCGCCCACCACCGCAGGTCGGTGTCGCTGTAGGAGCCCGCGTAGAGGTGATGGTGGTCCGGGCCGTGCATCCGGACGTAGGCGAAGTCCGTGGTGACGCGCAGCACGCACGGCAGGTCAGCGCCACTCATCACGCAGTACGCGGCCCCGTGCTGCTCCAGCAGCGCGAAGACCTCCTCGCAGTGCCAGCTCGGATGCCGGAACTCCGCGGTGAGCCGGACCCAGTCCGGGACGAGACGCAGGAAGTACGCCAGCCGGGCGTCATCGCGCGGCAGCGACGGCGGGAGCTGGACCAGTAGCGCCGCGCGCTTGTCCGCTAGCTCATGCCAGCCCTCCCCCACCCGCCGGAGCCACGCCTCCGGGGCGTACAGCTTCCGCGCGTGGGTCAGGCCGCGGG
>PLRW01000236.1:0-14580 GCA_003164955.1 Actinomycetota bacterium | reverse complement strand
GGGTAGAGCTCGGGTTCCCAGTGGTCATAGCTCCAGCCGGACGTTCCCACCCAGATCGCCATGGCAACTCCGTTACCCGCCGTGCCCGCAGCCAACCGGCACCCGCGGGACGGGCACCCCGGGACGGGGACGAGCCCCGGTAGGTCCGTTACGGAAAAAATATTTCCTAGAAACGCGATTCCGCGAGGTGCATCTCGACGACGGAGCGGAAGTCCGGGTCCGGGGTGAGACCGAGCCGCGCCGCCCGGTCCGTGCGGAGCCGGGCCGGCCAGCCGCTCACGATGCGCGCCACGGCCGGATCCGGAACCCAGTCGATCAGCTCCGCCGCCTTGGACCCGGCGACCTCCCCGAGCGCTTCGACCATGTCCGCGACGGTCACGGTGAGCGCGGGCAGGTTGACCGCGCTGCGGCCGCCCCAGGTGTCGTCGTCGGAGGCGGCGGCGCGGCGCAGACCCTGGATGGTCCGGGCGGGTGAGGCGAGCGCCACCGCGGTCTGCGGGCCGACCGGGCAGACCGCGCGCTGGCCCGCCAGCGGTTCCCGGATGATGCCGGAGAGGAAGCCGGAAGCGGCGGCGTTCGGCCGGCCGGGGCGCACGCACACGGTCATCAGGCGCACGGCCCGGCCGCGCAGGAATCCCTTGCGCGTGTAGTCGGCCACCAGTTGCTCGCCGATGACCTTCTGCACGCCGTAGCTGGTCTGCGGGTTGGGCAGCGTCTGATCGTCCACGACCGCCGGGAGCGGATGATCCCGCGACTCACCGAACGCGGCCAGCGAACTCGCGAACACCACTACCGGACTGGTCCCGAGCGAGCGGCAGGCAGCGAGCAGCGCCTCGGTGGCGCGCAGGTTGGCCCGGATGCCGAGGTCGAAGTCGGCTTCGCATTCCGCGCTGACGGCCGCGGCGAGGTGGAAGATCACGTCGGCCCCCGCGAGAACACCGGCCCCCGCGAGAACACCGGCGAGCGCGCTTTCGTGCGGGCCGCCGGCCGGGGCCCCGCCGGAGGCGCCCAGCACGCCGGCGAGATCGCCCTCGATCACGGTGACCCGTTCGTCGGCGGCCAGGTCGGGCGGGACCGGCACGCGGTCCACCAGCGTCAGCCGGTCCAGTGGGCGGCTCTTGCCCCCCGTCACCTCCAGCGCGCCGGTGGCCAGCAGGTCGCGGGCCAGGCGTGAGCCGAGGAAGCCGGCCCCCCCGGTGATCAGCACGTTCGCCATGGTGCCTCGGTCCCTGGGCCGGCGGTGGGCGTGGAATAGGGTGATCCTACGTGTCGCGAACTAACGGAAGGGCCAGGTTCTGCGGGACAGCCTGCCGGCCGCATCCGAGGTGCTGGCCGGAGTACCGGACGCACTCCCGGACGACGAAACCCTCCGGGCGGCTAATCGCGCGATGCGGGCCGAGGATGGCCTGCTGCTGGGCGTCCTCGACGACGACCCGACCGGTTCCCAGGCGGTGCACGACGTCCAGGTCGTGACCGTACTGGAGGAGGACGCCTACGCGGCGGCGTTCGGCGGCCCGGCCGGCACCTGCTTCGTGCTGACCAACACGCGCAGCCTCGACGAACCGGGCGCCGTCGAGATGAACGACCGGGTCGCGCGGGGGCTGATTTCTGCCGCGGAACGGACGTCGGCGCGAGTCCAGCTGATCAGCCGGAGTGACTCCACGCTGCGGGGCCACGTGATGGCCGAAGTGGGGGCGCTCCAGTCCGTCCGCCGGGACCTTGACGGCCGCGGCTTCGACGGGGTGCTCCTGGTGCCGGCGTTCCTGGAGGCCGGGCGGGTGACCGCGGGCGACGTCCATTGGGCCCGGCTGGCCGGGGAACTGGTCCCGGTCGGCGAGACCGAGTTCGCCCGGGACGCGGCGTTCGGTTATCAGGCCTCGGACCTGCGGAATTTCGTGGCCGAGAAGAGCCAGGGCGCGATCAGGCCCGCTGATGTGCGCAGCATCAGCCTGACCGACATCCGGGCGGGCGGCCCCTCCCGGGTGGGCGAGCTGCTGTCCGGCGTGCGGGACGGGACGTGGGTGGTCGTCAACGGATGCGAATACTCCGACCTGGACGCGGTGGCGCACGGGGTGCTGACGGCCGAGCGCGCGGGACGATCTTTCCTGTTCCGCACCGGTCCGTCGTTCGTGCGGGCCCTCCTCGGCATGGGCCCGAAGGCGCCGCTGCGCGGGAACTCCCTGTGGTCCGGTCAGCGTCCCCCGGGGCACGGGCTGGTCGTCGTCGGGTCGCACGTGGGCCAGACGAGCCGTCAGGTCGCCGCGCTGCACGCGCGGGGCGGAGTAACCGCGGTGGAACTGGACGTTCCGGCTCTGGTGCGCGGCGACGACGTGATCACCCCGGCTGGCCGCCGGGTCGCCGCGGCGCTGGGGGGCTCCGACGTGCTGCTCTACACCAGCCGAACGGTCGTGCCGGGCCGGGACCGGGCCGGCGGCCTGGCCATCGCCCGCATGGTGTCGGCGGCGCTGTCCCGGGTCGTTCGCGAGGCGCTGGCCGCCTCGCCCGCCTGGATCGTGGCCAAGGGCGGGATCACCTCCCACGACGTGGCGGTCCACGGCCTGGGCATCCGGCGGGCCGAGGTCACGGGTCAGCTGTTTCCCGGGGTGATCTCGGTGTTCCGCCCGCTGGATGCGGCCCCGGAGGCGATCGGCCGGCCCTACGTGGTGTTCGCCGGCAACGTCGGTGACGAGGAGACCCTGGGCCAGGTCGTGTCGATCCTGAACGACGAGGAGGACGGCTGATGCGGGTCGGCTGGCTGGGGCTGGGTGCGATGGGCGCGCCGATGGCGGCGTGCCTGGCCGGCGCGGGCCATGAGGTCATTGGCTACGACGTGGCGCCGGAGCGGGTGGGGGCACTGGCCGCGGCCGGGGGCCGGGCGGCAGAGAGCATCGCCGCCGCGGTGCAGACCGCGGACGTCGTGGCGATCATGGTGGCGACGCCGGGGCAGTTGGAGCAGGCTCTCTTTGCCGACGGCGGGGCCATCGGGACGGAGGGTCGCGCAGGGGGGTTGCCGGCCGGGACCACGGTGATGATCATGGCCACGGTCGGGCCGGAAGCCGTGGTCTCCGCGGCCGCCCGGCTGGGTGAGCGTGGCGTCGCGGTGGTGGACGCCCCGGTGTCCGGCGGCGTCACGCGCGCCGCGGACGGAGACCTGCTGATCATGGTGTCCGGCACGGGCCGCGCAATCGCCCGGGTGCGGCCGCTGCTGGATGTGCTGGCGCGCCGCGCGCCGGTGGTCGGCCCCTCCCCCGGCGACGGCCAGCGGATGAAGCTGGTCAACCAGTTGCTGTGCGGCGTGCACATCGCGGCGGCCGCCGAGGCCCTGGCGTTCGCCGAGTCGCTCGGCCTGGAGGCGGAGCAGTGCTGGCAGGTGCTGCGCGACGGCGCCGCGGCGTCCTTCATGTTCGATGACCGGGGGGCGCGCATGGTCGCGGGCGAGTTCGGCGAGGTGCGCAGCGCGATGGACATCTTCGTCAAGGACATGGGCCTGGTCGGCGCGGCCGCCGAGGAAGCCGGGGCGCTGATCCCGCTGGCCGCGGCCGCGCGCGAGCTTTACGGCCGCGGCCACGACCTGGGCCTGGGGCGCCTGGACGACTCCGCCCTGATCGAGGTCCTGCGCGAAGGTCCCGGGGGAACTCGGCCCTAACCATCCCGCCACACTGGCTTTTCAAATATTGCCAAACCGGCGGGGACAAGGGGATCATTTCGGTCCACGGAGAGTGCCGCACAGGGGAGGTTGCGTGGACGCCAGCGTCTGGATTCTTAATCTCGTCATCCTGGCCGTGGTGCTGGCCGCCGACCTGGGGCGGCGCAAGGTCACCTTAATGCGGCTGCTGCGCCCGGTCATCGCGGCGGCCATCATCATCCCGTTCTTCTTCAAGGGGGCCGCCTCGTCCGGCCACGGCCTGCTTCTTGAGATCGCGGGCCTGGCGGCGGGCCTGGTGCTCGGCGTCCTCGCCGCCGCGCTGATCCACGTCACCTCCGACGGTGAGGCGGGCCGCCCGGTATCGCGGGCCGGCCTGCCGTACGCCGGCGTGTGGGTCGCCGTCGTCGCCGCGCGCATCTACTTCACCTACGGTGCCAGCCACGTCTTCAGCCATCAGCTCGGCAGCTGGATGGTGGCCAACCAGATCACCGTCGGCGCCCTCACCGACAGCCTTATCTTCCTGTCCATCGCGATGCTGCTCGGCCGCACCGGCATCCTGGCCGCCAAAGCCCGCGTCGCCACGGCCCGGAAAGCGGCCTTCCCCGCCCCGGCGATGGAACGCTCCGGAACATGAGCCGATCCGGGACATGAGCCAAGGGGCACCGCTCTGCGCTGCCCGGCGACCGGTGGCTGGTACTTCGTTGGCGCTCGGCGTAACGCTGGCCGCGATGCGGGGAACAGGCGGTGCAGGTGGAGCCGATTCACCGGACCCCTGCAACACAGCTGCGAAAGTGCGAAAGTCGAGTGATCATGAAGCTCATCACAAAACTAAAACGCCGCGAGCCAGCCTGAATTCGGGCCGCCCGGGCCGGGTTATTTCCCAGACAATATGCGGAAAAAGAATCAATTGGCCGGGGGCGGGGCGTTGAGGCCGGCCGGCTGCCGGGTATCCGCGGCCGGGCCGTCAGCTGCTCGGCCGGGGCGTGGTGCAGTTGATTCGCGGATTCACGCCGACGTAGTTGAGCGGACCGGCGAGGACCGTCGCCCCGATCGTCGTGGCCTTGGTACAGCTGCCAACGGATCCGTTGTAATAGCCGCGCTGCCCGGCGGCGACGGCGCCGATAATGAGCCACACAACGAGAAGCAGTGATCCAATATGCATGTCGACCTCCGCCAGGACATATTTCTGAGCATAAGATAGTGAACACCCGGTATTACCGGATTCTCCCCAATCCCTGCATGTGAGTAAATCATACCCGGGCGCGGCGGTATAAAGCTGGCATAGAAGGCTGCCAGGGCCTTTTCCGGAAATCTGGAAATTGGGGTGCTCGCAAAGTGGCTGACATGTGGGCGTGCCCGGAATGCGGGCGACGGTTCGCGATCCGGAACCAGGCCCATACGTGCGCGGCCCTGGGCAGCCTGGATCAGCACTTCGCCCGGAGTGTTGGGAGACGTTCCGCGTGGCGGTCGGGCCAGGCGGGACATTCTGGTTACATTCGTCTTCATGTTCGAGATGGCGAGTCCCCTGGACGGGCTGAACGAAGAACAGCGCCGAGCGGCCACGTACGACGGCGGCCCGTTGCTGATCCTGGCCGGAGCAGGCACCGGGAAGACACGCACGCTGGTCGCCCGCGCGGCCTGGCTGTGCGAGCAGGGGACGCAGCCGAACCGGATCCTGCTGCTGACCTTTACCCGGCGGGCCGCCGAGGACATGCTGTCGCGTGCCGTTCCCGGCGCCCGCCCGGGCCATGGGACCGGCAGCGGGCCAGGCGGGGGCCGGATCACCGGCGGCACCTTCCACGCGATCGCCCACCGGATCATCCGGCAGCACGCGGAATCGTTCTCGCTGCCCCCGGAGTTCACGGTCATCGACCCGGCGGATGCGGCGGATCTGCTCGACGCCCGCCGGGAGGAGCACGGCCTGGTCGGCACGCAGCGCCGCGCACCGCGCGCCGCCGTCTGTGCGGACATCTACACCCGGTGCGTGAACACCCAGACGACGGTGGCCGGGGTGGTCCGCGCCGGTTTTCCCTGGTGCGAGGACTTCACGGCCCAGCTGGCCGGACTGTTCCGCAGTTACGTCGCGCACAAGCGCAGCCACGGCCTGGTCGATTTCGACGACCTGCTGCTGCTGTGGCGGGCCGCACTGGCCGACCCCGACGCCGGGCCGGTCCTGCGCGGCATGTTCGACGCGGTCCTGGTCGACGAGTACCAGGACGTCAACGCGCTGCAGGCCGATATCGTGCGGCTGCTCAGCCCGGAAAGCGGCTGCCTGACCTGCGTCGGCGACGACGCCCAGGCCATCTACGCCTTCCGCGGCGCCGACCCGGAACACCTGCGCCAGCTGTCCGTGACCTTTCCCGGGCTGCACGTCGTGCGCCTGGTCAGGAACTACCGGTCGAAGGAGGCGGTGCTGCGGCTGGCCAATGCGGTGCGCCCGCAGTCCGGCGGGCTGGAACTCGTCCTCACCGCGGCCCGCGAGAGCGGGAGCCGGCCGATCATGGTGCGCTGCCACGACGAGGCGACGCAGGCGCGCGAGATCTGCACCCGGATCCTTGACGCCCATGAGGCCGGAACGGACCTGCGCGATCAGGCGGTCCTGGTGCGGGCGGCGCACCACAGCGACGTGCTCGAGGTGGAGCTGGCGGCCCGGGGCATCCCGTTCGTGAAATATGGCGGCCTGCGGTTCACCGAGGCCGCCCACGTCAAGGACTTCCTCGCCGCGGCGCGGATCGTCGCCAATCCGGCCGATGACGTCGCGTGGTTCCGGGTGCTCCGGCTGCATGAGGGCATCGGGCCGGGGAGCGCCCGGAAGCTCATCGAGATCCTGCGCCCCGCGGATCCAGCCCCGTTCGACCGCTGGAAGGACGCCGTCGCCGTCGCGCCGCGGCGGGCCCGCGAGGCCCTGACCGCCACCCTCGGCGGCCTGGCCGGCGTCGTGGCCCCAGGGGAGGGCAGGGCCGAGGGCGGGGCCGCGGCTGGGGAACGGGCCGTCATGATCCTGGCCGCCCTGCGCGATCCGCTGGCGGGCCGTTACCCCGACGCGGACATCCGGATCGCTGACCTGGAGCGGCTCGCTGATGCGGCGGCGAGCAGGCCATCCCTGCACGACGCGCTGGTAGAACTGGCCCTCGACCCGCCCGTGTCCGCCTCCGACTTCGCCGGGCCGCCCCGCCTGGACGAGGACTTCGTCATCATCTCCACCATGCACTCGGCCAAGGGCCTCGAATGGCCCGTGGTGCACCTGCCCCATCTGGTCGACGGGGCCGTGCCCAGCGACATGGCGCTGACCACCCGGGAAGGGCTGGCCGAAGAACAGCGGCTGTTCTACGTCGCGGTCACCCGGGCCCGCGATCAGCTGTTCCTGTACGCGCCGATGCGGCTGCACCACCACCGGATGGCCAGTGACGACCGGCACAGTTACGGCCAGGTCAGCCGGTTCCTCGATGACCGGGCGCTGGCCGCGTGCGATTCGGTCGACGCCGCCCCGCCGCAGCCGCTGCTGCCCCGCACCGGGCAGCTGGCCGCGCGCGTCGACGCCGCTCTCGACCTGCTCTGGACGGACTGACCGACGTGCCCGGGTCCCGGCGCGGGGTCGCCGCCCTGCATCCTCCGCCGGAACGGGATCTGCGGGCAGGTAACGGATTGGTAAGCCGGGAAAAAGCTGCTCTGCCGACACCACTATTTCGGCAGTATCGGCGTCTTAGCCTTCGCCAGCTTCAAATCTGAAATCCCAGGAGAAAGATGAAAATCATGCCTTCCGGCACCGTCTTCGCTACCGCCGCCATCACGACGGCTGTGCTCGCGCTGGCCGGATGCGGCCAGAATGGGTCAGGCAGCACGGCAGGCGCGACGTCTTCGGGTTCGCCAGCCTCCTCGGCGGCCAGCCCGGGGACGTCCGCCGCGGCCAGCCCGGCGGCGACTGGCTCCGGATCGACCGGATCGACCGCCTCCGGCACGGCACGGTGTCACACCCAGAACCTGTCGGCTGTGTTCGGCCCACCGCAAGGGCCCGCCGGCGGCCAGCGCACCGTGGCGGTGATCTTCACCAATACGGGCGGGACGGCGTGCTACATGTACGGCTACCCCGGGGTGGACCTGGCCGGGAAGAGCCTGACGTGGTCGCTGGTGCGCCAGAACCTCACCCCGGCAAAGGTCACGCTCAGCCCGGGCGGGAAGGCGCAGAGCACACTCAGGTACCTGCCGTGGGCGGCCGGTGACGGCACGTCGTTCACCCCCGCCCAGGTCCTGGTGACGCCCCCGGACGAGACCACCCACCTGACACTGGCCTGGGGGCCGGGCGTTGCCCTGCTGCTGCAGGACGCGGCCACCCACCCCGGCACCTACATCGGCCCGATTGAGCCGGTCCCGGCCGGCTAGGAGAACACCTCATTGATGGGCCGGGTCCGGATGACGCGGAGGGATACTGGCCCGGGCGGCGGCGTCGCAGAGCTTGGGGATGGCATCCAGCAGGTGCTCGTGCCAGCCGATTTCCGCGTCCAGCCGGGTGATGGCGTGCTGGAGGATCAGGCTGTCGGCGGTGGTCTGCTCGGCCCAGGCCCGCTCCTGCTCGTGCTGGAAGAACTGCCGCTGAGCCGCGAGTGCCCGGTGCCGGTCTTCCACCAGCGCGCGCAGCTCCTCTTCGGGCAGGTCACTGCTCATGGCCACGGCCAGGTCGACGGGGTCGGGGCGCAGTCCGACCTGGCGGAACGCTTCACCGCGCAGGGCCAGGAGCTCCTTGCGCCCTTCGGCGGTGATGGCGTAGACGGTGCGGGCCGGCAGGTTGCCGGCCTGCTCGGTACGCACCGCTTCGATCAGGCCCTCGCCGGCCATCCGGTGCAGGGCCCCGTACAGGGAACCGGGCCGCACCTCCGACCACAGCTCGGTCCGGTCAATGCGGGCGTCACGGCGGATCTGGTGACCGTACATGGGCCCATGGCGGGCGAGAGCGCCGAGCACGAACAGCCGGGTGGGGTTCACTCGGGTAGTCAGACATGAGCACTTCCGTTTGACAACCTCTTCAATATCGCGCCGGGGCCTGGCATCGTGGTTGAGCTGGGAACCTGCCCGCGCGGGCAGCAACGCCCGCGCGGGCAGCAACGGAAGGACGGTTCGTGAGTGACGACATGACCGCAGCCCGTTTCGCCGGGGTCTACGCGGCGACTACCACGCCGTTCCGTGACGACGGATCGGTGGACTTCGGGCAGTTCGGCCAGCACTGCGCGTGGCTCGTCGGCGAGGGGGTCGCGGGCCTGATCCCGAACGGGTCGCTCGGCGAGTACGAGGCCCTGTCCGAAGCCGAACGCGCCAGGATCGTGACCACCGCGATCGACGCCGCGGACGGCCGGGTCCCGGTCGTGCCGGGCGTCTCGGCCAAGTCCGGCCCCGAGGCGCGCCGGTGGGCCGAACAGGCCGCCGGGGCGGGCGCGGCGGCGGTGATGTCGCTGCCGCCGACGTCGCACAAGCCGACCGCGGACGAGGTCGTCGCGCATTTCGCGGAGGTGGCGCGGGCCGGGCTGCCCATCATCGCCTACAACAACCCGTTCTCCACCCGCGTGGACCTCACGCCGCCGCTGCTGGCCCGGCTGGCCGGGATCGAGCAGGTCCGAGGGGTCAAGGAGTTCTCGCAGGACTCGCGGCGGGTCGCGCAGATCAGGGAGCAGGCGCCGCGACTGGAGGTCATCTGCGGCTGCGACGACACGTTCGTGGAAGCGATGCTGCTCGGCGCGACCGGCTGGATCGCCGGGTACGTCAACGCGTTCCCGGCCGCATCGGTGCGGCTGTACGAGCTGTGCCGGGCCGGTGACTACGCCGGCGCCATGGACCTGTACCGCGTGCTGCTCCCGGCGCTGCGGTGGGACGCCGATCCCCGGTTCGTTCAGGCCATCAAGCTCGCGCAGGAAGAGGCGGGGCGCTACGGCGGGCCGGTGCGGCTGCCGCGGCTGCCGCTGCCGGCCGATGAGGAGGCCGAAGCCCGCGCCGTAGCCCGCGCCTGCGCCGGGGTAACCGCCTGATGCGGGCCCGGAGGGTCTTCTCCGCGGTCGACAGCCATACCGAGGGCATGCCGACCAGGGTGATCACCAGCGGCCCCGGCGTGCTGCCCGGAGCCACCATGTTCGACCGGATGCGTTACCTGGTCAGCGAGCGGGACGACCTGCGCACGCTGCTGATGTGCGAGCCACGCGGGCACGCCGCGATGTCCGGGGCGATCCTGCAGCCGCCGGCCCGCCCGGACGCCGATGTGGGCGTGGTGTTCATCGAGGTGTCCGGGTGCCTGCCAATGTGCGGGCACGGCACCATCGGCACCGCCACCGTCCTGGTCGAGACCGGCATGGTCGAGATCTCCGAACCGGTCACGCTGATCCGGCTCGACACCCCGGCCGGGCTGGTGGAGGCGTCGGTCGCGGTCAGCGGCGGCCGCGCCATGTCGGTCACGATCCGGAACGTGCCCTCGTATCTGCATCTCCGCGACGCCAGGGTCACCGTGCCCGGACTCGGTGAGCTGACCCTAGACGTGGCCTTCGGCGGGAACTTCTACGCGATCCTGCCTGCGGCCTCGGCCGGGCTCGCGGTGCGCCCCGGCCTGCACGACCGCATCGTGGCCACCGGGCTGCAGATCATGGACGCGGTCAACGAGCAGCTGAGCTTCGCGCACCCGGGCAACCCGGAGATCAGCGAGTGCCGCCACGTCGTCTTCACCGCGCCCGCGGAAGGAGACCTTCCCGCCCGCGCTGCCGTGGCCATCCACCCGGGCTGGGTGGACCGTTCCCCCTGCGGCACCGGGACCTCCGCGCGGATGGCGCAGCTTGCGGCGCGGGGTGAGCTGGCCATCGGCGAGGACTTCGTGCATGGGTCGCTGATCGGCACGACGTTCACCGGGCGGCTGGCGGACACGACCATGGTCGGGGACTTCCCCGCGGTCGTGCCGACCGTCCGGGGCCGCGCGTGGCTGACCGGCATCGGGCACTACCTGCTCGACCCGGACGACCCTTTCCCGGCCGGCTTCCTGATCGGGCCGCAGTCCTGATCGGGCGGCCGGCCTTGAGCAGCGGTGGCCGGCCCTTGAGCCGGCCGGTCACAGGATGGGCAGGTAGCGGTCCAGCTCGTACTCGGTGACCTGGCGGCGGTACTCGTTCCATTCCTCCCGCTTGTTGCGCAGGAAGAAGTCGAAGACGTGCTCGCCGAGGGTGTCCGCGACCAGCTCGCTGTCCTGCATGACGCCGATCGCCTCACCGAGGTCGTGCGGCAGTGGCTTGATGCCCATGGCGCGGCGTTCGGATGAGGTCAGCGCCCACACGTCGTCGTCCGCCGGGGGCGGTAGCTCGTAGTCGTCCTCGATGCCCTTGAGCCCGGCCGCGAGGATCAGCGCGTAGGCCAGGTACGGATTGCACGCGGCGTCGATCGAGCGGAACTCCACCCGCGTCGCGTTGCCCTTGTGCGGCTTGTACATGGGCACGCGCACCAGCGCGGACCGGTTGTTGTGGCCCCAGCAGATGTAGGCCGGCGCCTCGCCGCCCGCCCCGGCGGTGCGCTCGGCCGCGCCCCACAGCCGCTTGTAGGAGTTGACCCACTGGTTGCAGACGGCGGTGATCTCGGCGGCGTGCCGTAGCAGGCCGGCGATGAACGCGCGGCCGATCTTGGACAGCTGGAGCTCCGCGCCCGGCTCGTAGAAGGCGTTCCGGTCGCCCTCGAACAGGGACACGTGGCTGTGCATGCCGGAGCCGGGGAAGTCGGTGAACGGCTTCGGCATGAAGGTCGCGTATACGCCCTGCTCGATGGCGACTTCCTTCATCACCAGGCGGAACGACATGATGTTGTCCGCCGTGGTCAGCGCGTCCGCGTAGCGCAGGTCGATCTCCTGCTGGCCCGGCCCGTCCTCGTGGTGGCTGTACTCCACCGACAGGCCCATGCTCTCCAGCATCTGAATCGAGACGCGCCGGAAGTCGTGCGCGATGCTGTGCGGCGTGTGGTCGAAGTAGCCGCCGGTGTCGATCGGCTGCGGCTTCTCCCCGGGCAGCGGCTTCTCCCTGAGCAGGAAGAACTCGATCTCGGGGTGCGTGTAGAACGTGAAGCCCAGGTCGGACGCGCGGCCGAGGGCGCGCTTGAGCACCCAGCGGGGATCGGCGTAGGACGGCGTCCCGTCGGGCAGCAGGATGTCGCAGAACATCCGGCCCACGCCCGGCGATTCCCCTCTCCAGGGGAGCAGCTGGAACGTCGACGGGTCCGGCTTGGCGATCATGTCCGCCTCGTAGACCCGGGCGAAGCCCTCGATCGCCGAGCCGTCGAAGCCAATACCGTCCGCGAACGCGCCCTCCAGCTCGGCGGGGGCGACCGCGACGGATTTCAGGTAGCCGAGCACGTCGGTGAACCAGAGCCGGACAAACCTGATGTCCCGCTCCTCCAGCGTGCGCAGCACGAACTCTTGCTGCCTGTCCACGCCTCTCACCTTAGACGCCCCCGGTTCAAATCCCAGCCTCCCATTTGCGTGCTTCGCGGCGCGCCGGCCCGCTGTCCCAGGCCGCCGCGCTGTCCGCGCTTTCTGACTTGCCAGTCTGCCCTGCGGTTGTTTCCTCAGAGTTACACCCGGCTCAGCGTTGCGGACGCCTTGATGCCAGTTTGTTATCCGGATGTATAGCTTTGGGGTATACGCTCAGTTTATAGTTGGCTCATGAGCGTTCCGCTGACTCTGCTCGGCCTGCTGGAGCGGGAACCGAGCCACGGCTATGACCTGAAACACGACTACGACGCCCTCTTCGGCCGGGACAAGCCGCTGCCGTACGGCCAGGTGTACGCCACCCTGGGGCGGCTGGCCCGGGACGGCAAGGTGGTGGCCGGCGAAGCCGAGCCGGGGGCCGGCCCCGACCGCAAGCGCTATGTGATCACCGACGCCGGGGTGACCGAGTTCGAGACGTGGCTGTCCCAGCCCACCGAGCCTGAGCCGCACCTGCAGACGGTGCTGTTCACCAAGGTCGTCCTGGCCCTGATGCTGGGCCGTTCGGCTGAGCAGTACCTCGACACGCAGCGCGGCGCGCACCTGCAGCGCATGCGGGAACTGACCGAGCTCAAACGGACCGGCGGCCTGATCGACACGCTGCTGGCCGACCATGGCCTGTTCCATCTGGAGGCCGACCTGCGGTGGATCGACATGACCGCCGCGCGGCTCGGCTCACTGGCCGAGGCGGTCCGCGGATCGGGGCCGGGGGGATCGCGGTGACGGCGGCGCGCGGCCCGGCGGAGGCGAACGGCCTGGTGCAGGCGCGCGGCCCGGCGGAGGCGAACGGCCCGGGGGAGGCGAACGGCCCGGCGGAGGCGAACGGCCCGGCGGAGGCGAACGGCCCGGCGGAGACGTACGGCCTGGTGCAGGCGCGCGGCCTGGTCCGGTCATTCGGCCAGACGCCCGCGCTGCGCGGGGCCAGCGTGTCGGTGGCGGCCGGCGAGATCCTGGCCATCATGGGCCCCAGCGGTTCGGGCAAGTCCACGCTGCTGCACTGCCTGGCCGGCATCCTGACCCCGGACGAGGGGGAAGTCTGGTTCGCCGGCCGCCGGGTCGACACCATGGGCGAAGCGGAGCGCAGCGCCCTGCGCCGGGAACGTTTTGGTTTCGTGTTCCAGTTCGGGCAGCTCGTCCCCGAGCTGACGGCGGAGGAGAACGTGGCCCTGCCGCTGCTCCTGGACGGAATGCGCCGGGCCGCGGCGCTGACCGAGGCGCGGGCCTGGTTCGGCCGGCTGGGGCTCGACGGGCGGGAGCGGCACCGGTCCGGGGAGCTGTCCGGCGGCGAAGCCCAGCGGGTGGCCCTGGCCCGCGGGCTGGTCGCGCACCCCGAGGTGCTGTTCGCGGACGAGCCGACCGGGTCGCTGGACTCGATGACCGGCGAGCACGTGATGAACCTGCTGACCGCGGCGGCCCGCGACCACGGCACGACCGTCATCCTGGTCACGCACGAGCCCCGGGTGGCCGCCTACGCCGACCGCGAGGTCGTGGTCCGCGACGGCAAGGTCGGCTCGCTGGCGCCGGACCCGCTGGTGACCAGCCCCGGGCTCGGCTCATGATCCGCCTCGGCCTCCGGCTCACCCTCGGCGGCGGCCGGGAGGCCGCCGCTCGCCTGGTGATCACCGCGGCGGCCGTAGCCCTCGGCGTCGGCCTGCTGCTCAGCTCGCTGGCCGGCATCAACGCCCTCAGGAACAATTAGGCGGTTATGCGTGGCTCAGCACCGGAACGGAGTCGCCCTCCGGGGGAACGGGGTCCGGATCGGGGACCTCAGCGCCGGGGACGTCGGCACCGGGAGCCGGGAGCGGGCACGCCGGCCAGCCGTCGCCCGCGGCCGGCCCACTGTGGTGGCTGCTGCGGCCGGATTACTTCCGCGGCCAGCTCATCGGGCGGATCGACGTCGCCGCCACCGGGCCCCGGTCCCCGGTGCCGCCGGGCATCGCCCGGCTTCCCGGACCGGGCCAGTACTACGCCTCCCCCGCGCTGAGCCGCCTGCTCCGCTCGGTGCCCGCCGCCGAGCTCGGGGCCCGGTTTCCCGGCCGGCAGATCGGCACGATCGGCCCGGCCGCGCTGCCCAGCCCGGACTCCCTGCTCGTGATCGTCGGCCACCGCGCCCGCCAGCTCGCGCACCAGCCCGGTGCCGTTCGCGTGACCAGCATCGTCACAGTCCCGCCCAGCAGCTGTAACGGCCCCAACTGTCTCATCGGGGTCGGCATCGACAGCAACGGCATCGATCTTGTCCTGTCCGCGGTGGCGGCCGGCCTGCTCTTCCCGGTCCTGATCTTCATCGGCACCGCGAGCCGTCTGTCGGCCGCGCGGCGCGAGCAGCGGTTCGCCGCGATGCGGCTGGCCGGCGCGACGCCCCGGCAGATCTCGGTGATCTCCGCGGTCGAGTCGGCCGTGGCGGCCGTGGCCGGTGCGGTGGGTGGTTTTGCCCTGTTCTACG
>PLRW01000229.1:167-16893 GCA_003164955.1 Actinomycetota bacterium | reverse complement strand
ACCCGCGGGGGCCGCGCGGTGCCAGGGCATGCGGCCCACGCCAGCCCGGGTCGCGGGTCGCCGCGCGCGGCGCCGCCCGCCCGGCATCGTGAATCCCGGCGACGGGCGGGAAAACCGGCCGCCGGAGCCAGCCACCCGCCGTGGGAAGCCGGCCATGGGCCCCGTACCCGCGAAGCCCGATTCCTCGGCGACCTCCACCTCGCACCGGTCCCCGCCGATGGTGACGACCACGGCGTACCCGGTGGCCCGGGGCCCGCCGTGCCTGAGGACGTTGGAGCACGCCTCCGTAGCCGCCAGCAGGATGTCCGAAATACTGTCGTCGTCGACCCCCACCGTACGCAGGACGTCGCCGAGCATGCGCCTGGTCACGGGGACGCTGAGCGCCTCACGCTGGAAGGCCAAACAGAACTTCACATGCGAAGGCTTCCCGCCCCGGCCGTTCATAACCGTGAAATTCAGGTGTTACACGTTACTGTTACATCCCGGCCCGGCCGTGATCGCGAGCGCGGCCCGATTCAGGCCAGGTGCAGCGTGAACTCCTCGATCACCGGGTTGGCGAGCAGGTCCGAGGCGAGCTTGGCCATCGCCTCGCGGGCCGGTTCATCGGCCGGCCCGCTGATTTCCACCTCGAACCTCTTGCCCTGGCGCACGCTGAGCACATCGCCATAGCCGAGGCGATGAGCGGATTCCGTGATGGCGTCCCCCTGCGGATCATGAATTTCGGCCTTGAGCATGACGTCAATAACGACACGGGACACGTATCCTCCCAGGGCAGACGGGGCACATATGCTCACATGCATCTGCGCCAGGCCGCAGCGTACGCGATGAGACCCACGCCCGCTCGCGGTGTACCGGCGCAGCGACACGCAGCGACAACCGCATAGCGCTCCCGCACGGAACGACGTCCGCCACGAACGGACGGCAGCGCAAACCGCCTGGCCGGTTGCGGCGATCCCGCACCGGCCCTGAGGATCAAGGAGTGGCCCGTGCCCGTCGAAACTGGCGGTTCGTCCGCCGCACATGAGGTCATACCCCCGCCGCTGGCCTCCGCGCCGGCCGCCGCGGCCGGCCTGCCGCCGGAGGCAGGCGCACCGGAGGAGCTGATCCAGCTCCTCACCCCCGAAGGCGAGCGGGTGGACCATCCCGACTACCCGCTCGACATCTCCGCCAGCGAACTCCGGGGACTCTACCGCGACCTGGTGCTCGTCCGCCGGATGGATACCGAGGCGATCGCGCTCCAGCGTCAGGGTGAGCTCGGCATCTGGGCCTCACTGCTCGGCCAGGAAGCCGCGCAGATCGGGTCCGGCCGGGCGCTCGGCCCGCAGGACATGGCGTTCCCGACCTACCGGGAGCACGGCGTCGCGTGGTGCCGTGGCGTCGACCCCCTCAAGCTGCTGGAACTGTTCCGCGGCGTCAGCCACGGCGGCTGGGACCCGGCGGAGCACAAGTTTCACCTGTACACGATCGTGATCGGCAGCCAGACGCTGCACGCAACCGGATACGCGATGGGCATCCAGCGGGACGGGGCCACCGGGGACGGGGGCGAGGCCGTCATCGCCTACTTTGGCGACGGGGCCACCAGCCAGGGCGACGTCAACGAGGCGTTCATCTGGGCGTCGGTCTTCAACGCGCCGGTCGTATTCTTCTGCCAGAACAACCAGTGGGCCATCTCCGAGCCGCTGGAGCGGCAGAGCCGGATCCCGCTCTACCAGCGGGCCCGCGGCTTCGGCTTCCCGGGCATGCGCGTCGACGGCAATGACGTGCTCGCCTGCCTCGCCGTGACCCGGGCCGCGCTACGGGCCGCCCGGGAAGGACAGGGCCCCACGATGATCGAGGCATTCACCTACCGGATGGGCGCGCACACGACCACCGACGACCCCACCAGGTACCGGCTGGCCGGCGACCTGGAGGCGTGGAAACTCCGGGACCCGGTGGAGCGCGTCAAGGCCTACCTGGTGCGGAGCGGGTCCGCCGACGCCAGCTTCTTCGACGAGATCGACGCCGAGGCCGCCCGGCTGGGTGCCCGGCTGCGCGAGGCGTGCCGGGCCATGCCGGACCCGGCACCGTTGTCCGCCTTCGAGCACATCTACGCGGGACCGCACCCGGTTGTCGATGCCGAACGGGACGCTTACGCCGCCTACCTCGATTCCTTTGACGATGCCGGGCGCGACGGGCACGGGGCCCCGCCGTCAGCGGCCGGCCCGCCCGGGGAGCCCGGCGTCCCCCGCGTGGCGCAGGCGCGCGGCACCGGCGGCTTCGGGCGTACCGGGGAGGCCCGATGACCACGCTCACCCTGGCCCGGGCCATGAACGAGGGGCTGCGCCGCGCGCTGGAGGACGACCCCAAGGTCCTGATCATGGGCGAGGACGTCGGCAAGCTCGGCGGCGTTTTCCGGATCACCGACGGCCTGCAGAAGGACTTCGGCGAAAGCCGGGTTGTCGACACCCCGCTGGCCGAATCCGGCATCGTGGGCACCGCGATCGGGCTCGCCCTGCGCGGCTATCGGCCGGTCTGCGAGATCCAGTTCGACGGCTTCGTGTACCCGGCGTTCAACCAGATCGTCAGCCAGCTGGCGAAGATGCGGTACCGGTCGCGCGGCAGCGTCGCCCTTCCCGTCGTCATCCGCATCCCGTTCGGGGGCGGCATTGGTGCGGTCGAGCACCACAGCGAATCACCCGAGGTGCTGTTCGCCCACACAGCCGGCCTGCGCGTGGTGGCGTGCTCCAGCGGCCCGGACGCGTTCACGATGATCCAGCAGGCGATCCGCACCGACGACCCGGTGATCTTCTTCGAGCCGAAGCGGCGTTACTGGGACAAGGCGGACGTCGACACCACGGCGAGCGCCGCGGACGCCCTCCCGCTCGATGCCGCGCGCACCGTGGCCGAGGGCACGGACGTCACGCTGCTGGCCTACGGCCCAATGGTCAAGGTGGCGCTGGCCGCCGCCGCCGCCGCGCGCCAGGACGGCCGCAGCATCGAAGTGATCGACCTGCGGTCGCTGTCCCCGCTGGACATGAACAGGATCAGCGGGTCGGTCCGCCGGACCGGGCGCTGTGTGGTGACGCACGAGGCGCCCGTGTCCAGCGGCCTGGGCGCCGAGATCGCCGCGCGCGTCACCGAGGAGTGCTTCTACTCCCTGGAGGCGCCGGTCCTGCGCGTGGGCGGCTTCTCCATCCCGTACCCGCCGTCCCGGCTCGAGGAGCATTACCTTCCGGACCTGGACCGGGTGCTGGACGCCATCGACCGCACCTTCGGGTACTGAGGGGGCCGCCATGACGATGCGCAAGCAGTTCCGGCTCCCCGACGTCGGCGAGGGGCTGACCGAGGCCGACATCGTTTCCTGGCACGTCAAGCCGGGTGACGAGGTCGTCATCAACCAGGTGATCGTAGAGATCGAGACGGCCAAAGCGGTCGTCGAACTGCCGTGCCCCTTCGAGGGCGTGGTGGCCGGCCTGCTCGTCGACGAAGGCCGGACCGTCGACGTGGGCACGCCGATTATCGCCGTCGATGTGGCCGGCTCCCCGGACGGCCAGGCGCCCGGTGCCGGTCCGGGCGGTTACCTGGCCGGCTCGGCCGCCAATGCCGGTTTCGGTACCGATCAGGTCGGCGCGGATGCCGAACCGGCCCCCGGTGACGGCTCGCCGGACGAGGAGCGCCAGCCGGTGCTCGTCGGCTACGGCGTCAAGGCGGCCGCGACGACCCGCCGCCGGCGTAAGACCACGCCCATGGCCGCCACTCAGGCCACAGCGGCCACTCCATCCCCTAGCAGCACTCTCGCCACTCCAGGCTCCACCACCACGACCGCCCCACAGACCCCACAGGCCCCACAGGCCCCGGAGGGAGCGCCTAACGGCAACGGCTCCCCGGCTAGGCCGGCCGTGTCGCTGGCCAAGCCGCCCGTACGGAAGCTGGCCCGGGACCTGGGCGTCGATCTGAGCCAGCTCAGCGGGACCGGACCGCAGGGGTCGATCACCCGGGACGACATCCAGCAGGCGGTGCACACCCGCAGCCAGGTCCGTTGGGCAGAAGAAACCCAGACCACGGCGGCACCGTCGCCCGGCCAGACGGCGGCCCCGCGCGAGGAGCGAATCCCGGTCCGCGGCGTCCGGAAGCACATCGCCTCGGCCATGGTGGCCAGCGCGTTCACCGCCCCGCACGTGACCGAGTTCCTCGAGGTCGACGTCACCGAGACCACCGCCGCGCTCGGGCGCGTCCGCGAACTGCCCGAATTCGACGGACTGCGGATCTCTCCGCTGCTGTTCGTGGCGCGGGCGCTGCTGGTGGCGGTCGCGCGGCATCCCATGATCAACTCGATCTGGGATGAGCAGGCCCAGGAGATCATCGTCCGCCACTACGTGAACCTGGGCTTCGCCGCGGCCACCGAGCGGGGCCTGATCGTCCCGAACATCAAGGACGCGCAGGCGCTGACCATGCCCGGGCTGGCCCGCGCGCTGGCCGGCCTCACCGCCACCGCCCGCGACGGCCGTTGCACGCCGGCCGATCTGACGGGAGGTACCATCACAATCACCAACGTAGGAGTGTTCGGAGTGGATGCTGGCACGCCGATCCTGACGCCGGGCGAGGCGGCCATCCTGGCGTTCGGGCGGATCCGGGACGCGGCATGGGTCCACGACGGCGAGATCGCCGTGCGCCAGGTGACCACATTGTCGCTGTCCTTTGATCATCGGATCGTGGACGGGGAACTAGGCTCGGCCGTGCTCCGCGACGTCGGGCAGATGCTGGAAGATCCCATCCGCATGCTTGCCTGGACCTGAGAGCGATCCGGTGGGAGACCACAATGCCTGACAGCCATTCCGGCGGCATGCTGACCGGGGACGACCTCGACGAACCGAAGCGGCGCGGCCGGAGCGGTCTGTCCCTGGGTAAGGCCGTGCAAGCCCTGGTATTCATGACCGGGTTCCTCGGGCTGCTGTGGGTCATCCAGCTGGCCAACTGGG
Source organism: Actinomycetota bacterium (assembly GCA_003164955.1). Classification (GTDB taxonomy): domain Bacteria; phylum Actinomycetota; class Actinomycetes; order Streptosporangiales; family Streptosporangiaceae; genus Bog-532. The sequence goes on along the minus strand of PLRW01000229.1, from coordinate 11,935 downwards.
CGGACAGCTACCGGCTTAACATGAGCTTCGACATCGTGCCGCACAACGAAGGCCACCTGCTGGACATCTTCACCGCGCCGTTCCTGCACTTCTCCTGGCAGCATCTCGAAGGCAACTCGATCCCGCTGCTCGTCCTCGGGTTCCTGGCCGCCTACCGGGGCATGGCCAAGTTCATCGCGGTGACGGTGATCGCCGTGATCACCAGCGGCCTGGCGGTCTGGATATTCCAGTCCAGCAACGAGCCGACCGTCGGCGCGAGCGGGCTCATCTTCGGGTACTTCGGGTACGTGGTGGTGCGCGGGCTGTTCGACCGGAACTTCGTGGACGCGATCGTGGGAGGGCTGGCGGCGATCACCTACGCCTACATCCTCACGGTAGCCATCCCGGGAACACCGGGGGTCAGCTGGATCGGTCACGCGGGCGGCCTGGTGGGCGGCGTGCTCGCGGGCTGGATCCTGCGCACCCGCCAGCGCCCGGCCGTCGCGGCCGCACCCACCTCCCGCACGCCCACGGTCGGCGGGAACCCGCGCGCGGCCCTGCACAAGGAAATCGACGACATGGGCCTGTAGCCGGCCAGGTACGGTCCCACGTGTCCGGGGCGCCCTTCCGCAGCCGCGGAAGGGCGCCCCCGATCATGAGGCTGAGGAGTTGCGAGATGATCAGGCATACCGTGCTGTTCGCCTGGACCGGCGACGCCACCGACGCGCAGAAGAAGCGGGTCGCCACCGAGCTGTCGAGGCTGCCCGGCGTCATCCCGGCCCTGCGCGGGTACGCGATGGGCACCGACATCGGCGTCAACGAGGGCAACTGGGACTTCGCCGTCACGGCGGACTTCGACGACCTGGACGGCTACCTCGCCTACCGCGACGACCCCACCCACCGGGCCATCATCGCCGAGCACATCGCGCCGATCATCGGCCGCCGGGCCGCGGTGCAGTTTCAGTGCTAGCCCAGGGGGCGACCCCCTGGAACCCAGTGCTGGCCCAGGGGGGACGACCCCCCTGGAACCCCCCGCTGCGCTCCGCGCCCCGCTGGGGTAACTCGCCGACAGAACCGGCCGCTCACCCGGGCCTCCTGCCTGGGGTCGCTGGGCCGGTAACGATCGGCTCGCCGTAGCCCGCGTGCGGTGACCGCCTTGCACCGGCCGCTCGCCCGGGCCGTTGGCCCGGGCTCGCGGCCGGTAGGGCGGCGTCAGAACGCGCTCTCGGGGATCTCCATGAGGTCGAGGGTGGTGTCTTCGGCGATCTTGCGCTCTGAGGTGATGCGGGGCAGGACCGTCGCGGCGAAGAAGCGTGCGGCGGCCACCTTGCCGGTGTAGAAGTCCCGCTCGCTCTGCGCGTGGCGGTCCCCCGCGCCCGGCACCCCGATCTCGTCCAGCCGGGCCAGCGCGATCTCGGCCTGGCGGGCCAGCAGCCAGCCGACCATGACGTCGCCGAGCGCGAGCAGCAGGCGCGTCGTGTTCAGCCCGACCCGGTAGATCTCCTCGGGCTGGCTCGCCGACTGGGTCAGGAAACCGGTCATCGCGGCGGTCATGGCCTCGAGGTCATCGGCCGCCTGGCCAAGCGCGGCCCGTTCGCTCTTCAGGCGGCCGTTGCCGCCGTCCTTGGCCGCGAATGCCCTGATCTCGGCGAGCAGGGTACCGAGTGCCTGGCCGCCGTCACGGACGATCTTGCGGAAGTACAGGTCCATGCCCTGGATGCTGGTGGTGCCCTCGTACAGACTGTCGATCTTGGCGTCCCTGATGTACTGCTCGATCGGGTAGTCCTGCAGGAAACCCGACCCGCCGAAGGTCTGCAATGACAGCGTGAGCATCTCGTACGCCCGCTCCGACCCCAGGCCCTTGACCACCGGGAGCAGCAGGTCGTTCAGGCGGGCCGTCTTCTCGTCGGTCCGGCCCTCGGCGGCGGCCGTCTGCAGGTCATCCTGGATCGTCGCCATGTACAGGACCAGCGCCCGCATGCCTTCCGCGTACGCCTTCTGCAGCATGAGCATCCGGCGCACGTCCGGGTGGTGGGTGATCGTGACCCGCGGCGCCGACTTGTTGAGCATCTGGGTGAGGTCGGCTCCCTGGACCCGGCTCTTGGCAAACTCCAGCGCGTTCAGGTAACCGGTGGACAGCGTGCCGATGGCCTTGACGCCGATGACCATCCGGGCGTGCTCAATGATCTTGAACATCTGCCGGATGCCGTCGTGCACGCCGCCGACGAGGGTCCCGATCGCGGGCTGGTCACCGCCGAACGTCACCTCACACGTCGTGGAGGCCTTCAGGCCCATCTTGTGCTCGACGTTGGTGACCCGGACGCCGTTCCGCTCGCCCGGGGAGCCGTCCTCGTTCACGAGGTACTTGGGCACGAGAAACATCGACAGCCCTTTGGTCCCGGGCCCCGCGCCCTCCGGGCGCGCCAGCACCAGGTGGAAGATGTTCTCGGTCATGTCCTGCTCACCGCTGGTGATGAACCGCTTCACCCCCTCGATGTGCCACGTGCCGTCCGGCTGCTCGGTCGCCCCGGTCCGGCCGGCGCCCACATCGGAGCCGGCGTCCGGCTCGGTCAGCACCATGGTCGAGCCCCACTTGCGCTCGATGGCCTGCACGGCGAACCGCTTCTGCTCAGGAGTGCCGATCTCCCAGAGCAGATGGGCGAACGCCGGGCCACTGGAGTACATCCAGACCGCCGGGTTCGAGCCGAGGATCAGCTCGGCCACCGCCCAGTACAGGGAGCGCGGCGCTTGCGAGCCACCGATCTCAGCCGGCAGGTCCAGTCGATACCACTCGGCGTCCATGTAGGCGCGAAAAGACCGGCGGAACGATTCAGGAAGCCGGACCGAGCCGTCCGCCGGGTCGAACACGGGCGGATGACGGTCGGAGTCGACGAAGGACTCGGCGAGCGGCCCAACGGCCAGCCGGTTGACCTCGTCCAGGATTCCCCGGGCCGTCTCCTCATCGAATTCCTCGTATGGCTCGGCGCCCATGACGTCCTGGCGGCGTAGTAGCTCGAACAGGTTGAACTCGATGTCGCGGAGATTGCTCTTGTAGTGGCTCATCCCATACCCCTGGCGTTCGTTCCGTCATGCCTGCCCGACCCCGGCGGCCAGGGACAAGCTACTCGCTAGTAACTATAACCCGGATGCGCCCGGCTAGCCAGCGCCGGAGGCAACAAAGGCGCTGGCCGCAGGGCCGTCACTGGCCCCCGGCCACGGGGAATATGCCGGGATAACCTGGCCATGGGTGGGCTTCGGGGGAGGAGCATGACGGACACGCACGAAGAACTGGGCGGAGAATCCCGCCGACCATCGCCGCAGCAGTACCTCCGCTCCGATGCACAGGGCCGGCTGGCCGCGCGCATCGCCTCCAGCCGTGGCGCCAGGCGACAGCGGGTCCTGCTGACCATGTGCGGGACCCTGTCCGCGCTCGTGCTCGTCGTGTCGGGCAGCACCTGGGCCCTCACCGGGTACATCAACGACCACATCAAGCGCGTGGACGCCGGCACCGCGAACTCCGGCTCGACCGGCCCGCTCAACATCCTGGTGGCCGGCGTGGATCCCCGGACCGGCCTCACCCATCACCAGGAGGTCGTGCTGCACGTGGGCAGCGACGTCAGCTCGAACTCCGACACGCTGATGCTGGCGCACGTGTCGGCGGACCGGAGCCGGGTGACGGTCGTCAGCATCCCCCGCGACTCCTGGGTGAGCATCCCCGGGTACGGGATGAGCAAGATCAATGCCGCGTACGGGTACGGCGGCGCCCGGCTCATGGTGCAGACCGTCGAGCAGGCCACCGGCCTGGTCATCAACGACTACGTCGAGGTCGACTTCCTGGGATTCGTCAAGGTGATCGACGCGCTCGGCGGGGTGAACATCTGCCTGCCGCAGGCGGTGGACGACACCGACAGCGGGCTCCGCCTGTCGGCGGGCACGCATCACGTCAACGGCATCACCGCGCTGGCCTACGCGCGCGACCGGCATTCCTTCGCCACATCCGACCTCGCCCGCATCCAGGACCAGCAGCGCCTGGTGTCGTCAGCGCTCACCCAGGCCATCCACTCGGGACTACCGGCCAACCCGGTGCGGCTGTCGGCGTTCATCAGCGCGTCGCTGTCCGCGCTGACCGTCAACCAGGGCCTGAATGTCTCGGCCCTCGCGGACCAGATGCGCGGCATCTCCGCCCGCGACGTGACGTTCATGACCGTGCCGCTCGCCAACGCCGACTACCAGACCCCCACTGGCCAGCTGGCCGTGGAATGGGATACCCAGGCCGCGGGCCAGCTCTTCCAGGAACTGGCCAACGACCAGAGCGTGGTGCCCACCCCGTCCCGGACGGCCAGCGCGTCCCACGGCGCGCCGCCGTCACCGGGCGCACCGGCCACGCCGGCGGGCGGCGGCACCGGGGCGGCCTCTCCCGGTACGCCGGGCGCATCGGGCGGTTCCGGCACGTCAGCCGGTTCCGGCGGTCACACCGCGGCTCAGGAGGCCTGCGGGTGACCCGGCCGCTGACCAGGAGAAACCGGAACCGGAACCGCCTGTAACCTGGAACCGAACCCGCTGGTAACAAAGCGCACGTCGCCGCGCGACCGGTATCGGCCCTGGTGGTACTGCGGGGGCTTCCCGCCGGCAACTACCTGCTGTCGTGTTTCGTGGCTTTTAGGGCATGCCAGAGCGTGGCCGACTACGCTCGCGTTGTGGCCGATCTGCGGGAACCAGTCACCGGGCTGCCGAAGCGCCAAGCGGCGTCGAGGCCAGCGCCTGCCCATACCCCGGCGCCACCGCGTGAACCGGCGACGGGGCCGAGTGCCTCGACCGGACGTCACCGGCGGCCGGTGCCGGACGGGCTGCCCCCGGAGGCGCCAGCCCTTGTGCTGGCCGTCGCCGGGCAGTCCGGCGCGCCCGACGTGGCCAAGGAGGTCGCGTCGATCGTCCGCGTCGATAACCCCAGCGTCGACGTGCGGATGGCGCGCGTGGGGACGAGCCCTGACGACCCAGCGGGCCTTCCCGCTGTTCTGGCCAGCGCCGCGACCATGCGCCCGACAGATGGGCCGGCTGCCATCGTGGTACCGTTGCTCGCCCTGCCCTACCCGGCGGTCACCGACGCGATCCGGTACGGCGTCACCCAGAGCAACGTCAACGCCTACATCGCTGAACCGTTCAACGTGAGCCTGACGTTCGCCGAGGCGCTGCACATCCGGCTCGCCGACGCGCACCTCGCCCGCGCCGACCGGGTCCGTATGTTCAGCATCCCCACTGCGGCCGATGGCATCATCGTGGCCACCGTCGGCGGCACGCAGTCCGCCTCGGCCGCCATACCGACCTCCGTGCTGCTGGCCGCACGGCTCGCCCTGCCCGTGTTCGCCGCGGCGCTGGACGGAAGTCCCAGCATCCGCGAAGCCGCCGCGCAACTGCGGCACATGGGGGTGGGGCGGATCGCCATCGCGCCGTGCATCATCGGGCCGGAGGCCCGGCCCGGCGATCTCGAGGTGGCGTGCGCGAGCATCGGCGCGGATTCGGCGGCCCCCTTGGGCGCGCACGACAGCGTGGCCAAGCTGATGACCCTCGCCTACGGCCTGGCCCTAGACGAGCTCGAAGCATCCGCCGACGGCTAGCGGGTTACGGCGAGGCGATCGTTACCGGCCCAGCGACCCAGGCCGAAGGCCTGGGTGAGCGACCGGTGTGTCGGCGAAGTACCGCAGCGCGGGCGCAGAGCGCATCCGGGGGGCCCGGGGGGCGCCCCCCGGGCCAACACAGCCCCCCCTTGTTAATCAGTCCCAGCTACGAGGGTGTCCAGTACGATGCCGGGCTTATCGCGCTGGATGGCGGCCAGCCGCCACTTGTCGGTGAACAGGGCGAGCAGGGCCCCGTCCAGGCGGCGGGTCAGTACCTCGGCCCCGCGCTGCCCGGCCAGGCTGGCGGCGCCGTCGGTGTCGGTCCGGCGGGCGAGCGTGTAGCCCAGGTGCTCCAGGTCGGCCCGGGCCCCGAACTCGTGCTCCAGCCGGTGCAGGACCACGTCGAACTGCAGCGGTCCGACCGCGGCGAGCACGGGAGCCTGGTCGCCGCGCAGGTTGGAGGCGAGCACCTGGACAACGCCCTCGGTGCCGAGCTGCTCGATGCCCTTGCGGAACTGCTTGTGCTTGCTCGCGTCCTTGCTGCGCACGACGGCGAAGTGCTCCGGGGCGAAGCTCGGGATCGGCGGGAACTCGACCGCCTGGGCCTCGAACAGCGTGTCCCCGGGCCGCAGGGCGGTCGCGTTGACCAGGCCTATCACGTCACCCGGATAGGCGACGTCCACGGTTTCACGCTCCTGGCCGAACATGGCCTGGGCGTATTTGGTCGCGAACGGGCGGCCGGTGGCCGCGTGGGTCAGGACCATACCGCGCTCGAACCGCCCCGAGCACACCCGGACGAAGGCGACCCGGTCCCGGTGGTTGCGGTCCATGTTGGCCTGGACCTTGAACACCAGGCCGGCGAATGGGGCGTCGACGGCGCGCGGCTCATCCTTGACGTCGATCCGGGGGGCGGGCGGCGGGGCCAGCTCGCACAGTCCCTCCAGCAGCCGCCGCACACCAAAGTTCGGCAGGGCCGCGCCGAACAGGACCGGCGAGGACTCTCCGGCCAGGAATGACTCCATGTCGACGTCCGCGCCGATCTCGTCCAGCAGCGCGAGCTCTTCCATCGCGGTCTCGTACGCGGCGCCCTCACGCTCGGCCGCCTGCGCGGCGTCCAGGTGCTCCTCGATAGCGCGCCCGGCGCCGCCCGGCGTCCGGGTGTAGGCCGTGAAGTCGCGAGTGCCGCGCTCGATCAGCCCGCGGAAATCACCCGCCACCCCGACCGGCCAGTTCATCGGGGTCGGGCGCAGGCCGATCCGCTGCTCGATCTCGTCCAGCAGTTCCAGCGGCTCGCGGCCGGGACGGTCCCACTTGTTGACGAAAGTGATGACGGGGACGCGCCGGTTGCGGCACACGTCGAAGAGCTTCAGTGTCTGCGGCTCCAGGCCCTTGGCCGAGTCCAGCAACATGATCGCGCAGTCGACGGCTTCCAGTACCCGGTAGGTGTCCTCGGAGAAGTCAGCGTGGCCGGGAGTGTCCAGCAGGTTCAGGACCATGCCCCCGTAGTCGAAGCGGAGTGCCGCAGAGGTGATGGAGATGCCGCGGTCACGCTCCATGGCCATCCAGTCCGAGGTAACCCCGCGCCGGCCCGCCTTGCCGTGCACGGCGCCGGCCTGGGTGATCGCCGATGCGTGCAGCGCCAGCGCTTCGGTGAGCGTCGACTTGCCCGCGTCCGGGTGGCTGATCACAGCGAACGCGCGCCGCCGGCCCGCCTCGGCCAGCACCTCTGAGCCGGCTGGCCCCGCGGGGCCAGCCGGGCGCTGGTGCCCCTCGCCCCGGTCTTCCCCGGAGCGCCGGTGTGCCTCATCAACGACGGTCACTTGCGGTTTTTCTCCTTCCCCGCGCCGGCCATCCTCGGCCGACGGGGCCTTTCCCTGGCCTTTTCCGCCTTCTCGCGCAAAAGGCAACCCGCGCGAGTCTAATGTCACGCCCCTATAACACAAGAATCCTCTCCGCTCATCCATCACCCCGCACGACGGGGGTACCCGGCCATCTGCGCCTCTTACCTGCGGCTCCGCACGGCGAAGCGGCCGGCCCTCCGCTCCTCTCGGCCGCGTCTCCGCACGGTTGGGACGCTTCCGGCACAGGTCCGTTCCGAACCGGAAATCTGCTTGCTCGCAGTGCCGCCGGGCAGCCACACTCCGAACGTGCCCAGCTTCGACGAACTCCTGGCTGAGGGCTCAGCGGTGCCGGTGGCCGGCTGGGACTTCTCCTGGTTCGACGGCCGGGCCAGCGAGGAACGGCCGCCCTGGGGCTACGCCCGGATACTGGGGACCAGGATGGCGGCCCTGGCCGGTGTGCCCGGCGCGGCCGCGCTCGACCTGCAGACCGGTGGCGGCGAGGTGCTCGCAACGATACCGGCCGGTCCGCCGATCCTCGCCGCGACCGAATCGTGGCCGCCCAATATCTCGGTGGCGTGCCGGAACCTCGCGCCCCTCGGCGCGCGCGTCGTCCCGGTGGCGGGTGCCCTGGCCGATCTGCCGTTCGCGGACGCCTCGTTCGACCTGATCGTCAGCCGCCACCCGGTCGCCGTCCGCTGGGACGAGGTGGCGCGGACCCTGAAGCCAGGCGAGACTTATCTTTCCCAGGACGTGGGGCACGGTTCGGTGCGCGAACTGACCGAGTTCATGATGGGGCCGCAGCCGGAGCAGGACGGCCCGACGCGCGCGCCGCGATGGTCGGTGCGGGACGCCGAGGCGGCCGGCCTGACCGTCGTGGACCTGCGGGAATTTCACGGCCGGATGGAGTTCTACGACGTCGCCGCGGTGGTTCATTTTCTGCGGAAGGTCATCTGGATCGTGCCGGGCTTCACTACTGCGGCCTACCGTGACCGGCTCCGGGCCCTGCACGAGCGCATAGCGGCCGAGGGGCCGTTCGCCGCGACGAGCGTCCGCTTCCTTATCGAGGCCCGCAACCCGGCCTGAAGTCCCATTGGCCTGACTGACCCCAAAACGGACAACACTTACTAAGGAGTAACATTTCCTGATCAAGCTCCAGATTCCGGAACCGGGAGACTAAGGCGGCGATGGCTGACTGCGATGTGATCGTGGTGGGTGCCGGCCTGGCGGGCCTGGTCGTTACCGCGGAACTGGCGGACTCCGGCCGGAAGGTACTGCTCCTGGACCAGGAACCGGAGCCGAACCTGGGCGGCCAGGCGTTCTGGTCCTTCGGCGGCTTGTTCCTCGTCGATTCGCCTGAGCAGCGCCGCATGGGCATCAAGGACTCCCGCGAACTGGCCTGGCAGGACTGGCTGGGCAGCGCGGGCTTCGACCGCGGGATCGAGGAGGTGGCCGGGCAGGACTACTGGGCGTACCGGTGGGCGGAGGCCTACGTCGATTTCGCCGCAACCGAGAAACGGGCGTGGCTGCACGCGATGGGCATGCGCTGGTTCCCGCTCGTCGGCTGGGCTGAGCGTGGCGGCTATCTGGCCGACGGGCACGGCAACTCGGTGCCCCGCTTCCATGTCACCTGGGGTTCGGGGCCGGCCGTGGTCTCGCCGTTCGAGCGGCGGGTCCGGGCGGCGGTGGCGTCGGGCCGCACCGAATTCCGGTTCCGGTATCGCGTGGACGAGTTGACCACCTCGGGCGGCGCCGTGGACGGGGTACGCGGGACGGTCCTGGAGCCCAGCCGGGCCGCGCGGGGCACCCGCAGTTCCCGTACCGAGGTCGGGCAGTTCGAGTTGCACGCTCCGGCGGTCGTGGTCACGGCGGGCGGGATCGGCGCCAACCATGACCTGGTCCGCGCGAACTGGCCGGCCCGGCTCGGCCCGGTACCCCGGCACATGATCTCCGGGGTACCGGAGTATGTCGACGGGAGAATGCTGGCCATCGCGGGGCAGGCGGGCGCCCGGATCGTCAACTCGGACCGGATGTGGCACTACACCGAGGGCATCCAGAACTGGAAGCCGATCTGGGCCCGGCACGGCATCCGGATCCTGCCCGGCCCCTCCTCACTCTGGCTCGACGCCCGGGGGCAGCGGTTCCCGGCCCCGAATTTTCCCGGCTTCGACACCCTCGGCACCCTCAAGGCCGTCGGCGATAGCGGATACGACTATTCGTGGTTCGTCCTCACCCAGAAGATCATCGAGAAGGAGTTCGCCCTCTCCGGCTCCGAGCAGAATCCCGACCTCACCGGCAAGGACATCCGCCTCACCCTGTCCAGAGTCCGTCCGGGCGCGCCCGCGCCGGTGGAAGCGTTCAAGCGGCACGGGGCGGACTTCGTGGTCGCCTCCACCCTGCCGGAACTGGTCGCGGGCATGAACAAGCTGACCGGAGAAGATCTCATCGACCTGACCGACCTGGAACGGCAGATCAGGGCCCGCGACCGGGAGATGGACAACTGCTTTACCAAGGATCTGCAGGTCATGGCGATCCGTAACGCGCGCCGATCGCTGGGTGAACGTATCGCCCGTACCGCAGCGCCCCACAAGATCCTTGATCCCGCGGCCGGCCCGCTGATCGCCGTGCGGCTCAACATCATCACCCGGAAAACCCTCGGCGGCCTGCAAACCGACCTTGGCGGCCGGGTGCTGACGGCGGCCGGCTCTCCGCTTCCTGGCCTGTATGCCGCGGGCGAAGTGGCCGGATTCGGCGGCGGCGGTGTGCACGGCTACCGCTCCCTGGAAGGCACCTTCCTGGGGGGCTGCCTGTTCTCCGGCCGCCAGGCGGGCCGGACCGCCGCTCGCGACACCACGTCGTAACTCAGCGTTCCCACCCGGGGGGCTGGATCAGGGCCACGATGTCCTCGGCATCCAGATCGGCAAGGGCACGCCGTAGCTGGGCCCGGGCTACCGCCCTCCGCCGGGCCGCATCACACGCGAGCAGCGCGCCGCAGAGCGCCGCGAAGGTCGCCAGCATCCCGGCGCCGAACGCCGCACCGTGCAGAAAGACGTGCCAGATAGACGTGGACGGAACAGAATCCGGAACAGCCACCGAAGCGGCATGCAAGGTCGAATCCACTGGTTGCGGTTCCTCCCCTTCTCTGCAGTCGGCTCCAGGCATCACCCCAGGCCCCGGCGATGCCTGCCTCCGAACGCTGGTACCCAGCCAATTTGTTGACGCGGCACTCACGCCAGTTGTTTACCGAATTGTTCGTTTTTTCCAAATTAGTCCCAGAGATGCGGGATATTACGGTCAATCAGGCATATTACGGGCATACGGGGTCACCGTCTGGACCGTAACTGCTCGTGGTTACGATGCCCGGCAGCAGNNAGCGTTCTGGCTCGCCGCGCACCTTCAGGGACGTGCTATTCGGCCGCCCGATGACCTATCAGTTGACCGCCGCGCTGGTCCGCGGCCTGGGCGGCCAGGTCCGCCAGGTGCGGATCGACCGCCTGATAGAGGGCGCGTACTACGGTGCGACGGTCGAGGTCGAAGGGCCGGCCGGGGTCCAGTTTGTGGACGCCCGGCCCAGTGACGCGCTGAATCTGGGCGCGATCACAAGCGCCCCGATCTTCGTCAGCCCGCAGGTAGCGGACGACGCCAACAGGCGGCAAGGGGAAGACTCACCGATAGCCACGCTGCTGAGCTACGCCCTGACGGCCCCGGCGATGAGAATAATGAGAGAACCCCCGGCCGAATCGGAAAACGAGTAGGGCGACCCCCGCGATACGCACCCCTACCGGGGAGGCTTCGGCTCTCCTTCCGCGTAACCGGGGCATCTCCGCGACCCCCTGGGCCACTGCGCACGGAGCGCACAGCGGTACGTCGACATCACCGCCCAGGTCTGCGCGCAGGCGCCGGGTGATCACCGCACTCTTATCGCATATCCCCATGTCGTCGGGGTGTGACCGGGCGCAGACACACTCGCAGTCACGCCGGCCCCTCAGCAGGGTGGTGCGCCAGGACTCCAGTACCGCACGGATGGCCGGGTCGCTGGTGAGCTTGTGGAACGCCTCGCCGGTTACCGTCGCCGTCTGCTCGGCCCACTCGGTCACCACGGCCGCCGCGGCCTCCCAAGCAGCGGCGAGCTGTCGCATTGGGTTATTTTCGCCGCTCATAACCACATCGTCTCATCTCGAACCGGCAGTGACCAGGACTCTTGCGGTTCGTCGCGCTGTGATCGACATGTCCAGGCCTGCAAAGCAACCGCACGGCTGCTTGGCCTCGACGCAGCGGACTCGGCCAAGACCATAGTTCAGCGAGGATGACGAGATGAGGCGGCCGCTCCGGCTGG
>PLRW01000229.1:0-145 GCA_003164955.1 Actinomycetota bacterium | reverse complement strand
GCTTCCCCGGCTGGCCCGGCCTCTCCGGCCGGCCCGGCAACCCCGGCCTCTCCGGCTAGCCCCGCCATCCCGGCCGCCCCGGCCTCTCCGGCCGGCCCGGCAACCCCGGCCTCTCCGGCTAGCCCCGCCATCCCGGCCGCCCCGG
>PLRW01000108.1 GCA_003164955.1 Actinomycetota bacterium | reverse complement strand
CGGCTCTGGCTGGGCCGGCTCTGGCGGCGGAGGGGGCACGATGAGCCCGGGCAGGCCGGCGGAGTACGCGGGAGGATACACCGGGTCCGCCAGTGACCTGGCGGTCGATGACGCCGCAATCGACGTCATGATCACCCAGTACGGCGACCGGGTGCGGCGCCTTCCGCCGGTCGCGCTGGTGATCGCCGCCTACAACGAGGAGGGCGCGGTCGGGACGGTCGTGGGGAACCTTCCCGCGCAGGTGTGCGGGCTGGACACCGCGACGATCGTGGTGGCGGACGGCTGCGCGGACGCCACCGCCAAGGAGGCGGACGCGGCCGGGGCGCTGGTCGCGGATGTCCCGGTCAACCGGGGCCAGGGGGCCGCGCTGCGACTCGGTTACCGGATCGCCCGGGACGGCGGCGCGCAGTACATCGTGACCACGGACGCCGACGGCCAGTACAACCCGGCCGAGATCGGGGGAATGCTCGCGCTGGTCGTGGCCGGGAAGGCCGACTTCGTGACCGGCTCCCGGCGGCTGGGCAGCGCGGAGAGCAAGGACCCGATCCGCCAGGCGGGGGTCCGGTTCTTCGCCGCGGCCATCAGCCTGCTGACCGGCCAGAAGATCTCCGACACCACGTTCGGGCTGCGGGCCATGCGGGCGGAGGTCACCGGGGCGGTTCAGCTGTCCCAGCCGCAGTATCAGGCGTCAGAGCTGCTGATCGGCGTGATCATCCACGGCTACAAGGTGGCCGAAGTACCCGCCACGATCCACCGGCGCCGGGTCGGGGAGAGCAAGAAGGGCCAGAACCCCTTCTATCACCTGCACATCCCCGGCGTGAACAACCTCTTCTACGGGCTGCGCTTCAGCCGCGTGGTCTTCGGGACCTGGTGGCGCGAGCGTCAGCGGCGGTCGGGGCGCACGTCGCCGTCGCCCAGGTCGGCGCGGCTAGGAACGGCAGGCACGGCGGGCTCCGGCGGGTCAGCGGCCATGGCGAACGGGTCGGCATCGTCGGGCGGGGCCTCGGCCGCCGCACTGGATGAGGTGATGGGCGGCGCGGACTCACGCGGGGCTGAGTCACGCGGCGGCTTCCGGTCAGCGAAGAGGATGTAGTGGAAGATAAAGAAGCGCCCCAGGAAGGTCAGGCAGTTGGCGGCGAAGTAGGTGCCGTCGGTGATGAGCACCCGCTGGATGCCGCCGACCTCGACATCCTCGGCCAGGGCCACGCCCAGCTTGGCGGCCAGGCCCAGGATGACCCACGCGCCCACGGAGACCAGCCAGAATGGCAGGGTTTCCTTCAGCAGTCGCGGCTTCCCCTTGCGTTCCCACGCCCAGCGGCTCAGCACGTAGCTCACACCGGCGCCGATGATCGCCGCCAGGCCACCTGAGATGCCTGCCGTCATGTTCGCCGGGCCGATGAAGATGCTCAGCGCTACCTGGCTGGCTATTACGGAAGCTACGGCCACAAGAGTGAACCGCGTGAAACGGACACCGACGTTGGTGCGTGCCTTGCGGATCAGCGCGGCGCCGATCCGGCTCGATGCGATTGCCATTGATGTCCTAGGTTACGTGGCCGGCGATAAGGGGCTATCGACGAGGCCCGGAAAGCGGCGTGATGCGCCGGCGCTGCAGGCCACAGCGTCCCGGGTGGCCGTGTGTTCTCACGACCGGCCTCCCCGGCGCACGGCAGCACGCTACCGTGTCGCCACAGCGCGCGCAGCCAATGCAACCTGCGGATGAGCTGGGAAAACGCTGAAGGCGAAGCAAAGCTCACCACCCGGTACGAATGACCGGCCGAGGCAGGAAAACCAACGAAAGCGACACTACGACCAAGGGCAGGAAAACGGAGCATGAAGATTTTGGTGTTGGGCGGGGATGGGTACCTCGGCTGGCCGACGGCGCTTCATTTGTCCGGGCAGGGACATGAGGTGGCGGTGGCGGATAATTTCGCGCGCCGTGGCTATGACAATGAGCTCGGGGTGGAGTCCCTGGTGCCGATCGAGCCGCTGCAGACCCGGATCGCGGTGTGGAAGGAGCTGACCGGGCAGCAGATCGGATGTTACATCGGGGATCTGACCGATGCGATGTTCGCGTACCGGATCATCACGGAGTTCGCCCCGGACGCGGTGGTGCATTTCGCCGAGCAGCGGGCGGCGCCGTATTCGATGATCGACCGCAGCCACGCGGTGTACACCCAGCAGAACAACGTGATCGGGAACTTGAACCTGCTGTTCGCGATCGCCGAGATCAACCCGGAGATCCACCTGGTCAAGCTGGGCACGATGGGGGAGTACGGGACCCCGAACATCGACATCGAGGAGGGGTGGCTGGAAATCGAGCACAACGGCCGCACCGACAAGATGCTGTACCCCAAGCGGCCCGGCTCGTTCTATCACCTGTCCAAGGTCCACGACAGCCACAACATCGAGTTCGCGTGCCGGATCTGGAACCTGCGCGCGACCGACCTGAACCAGGGCGTCGTCTACGGCCAGCAGACCCCCGAAACCGCCCGCGACGAGCGGCTCGCCACCCGGTTCGACTACGACGCGGTGTTCGGCACCGTGCTGAACCGGTTCGTCATCCAGGCCGTCATCGGCCACCCGCTGACCGTCTACGGCACCGGCGGCCAGACCCGCGGCATGATCGACATCCGCGACACCGTCCGCTGCATCCAGCTCGCCTGCGAAAACCCCGCCGACCGGGGCGAGTTCCGGGTCTTCAACCAGATCACCGAATGGATGAGCGTCCAGCAGATCGCCGAGGCCATCAAATCCGCCTCCCCCGAAGATGTCCACATCGACTACCTGCCCAACCCCCGCGTCGAACTCGCCGAGCACTACTACAACGTCACCCACACCAAGCTCATCGAACTCGGCCTGCAGCCCCACCTGCTATCCGACACCCTCATCGACTCCCTCTTCGAAATCACCAAACGCTACGCCCACCGCGTCCGCCCCGAAGCCCTCCTGCCCACCGTCAACTGGCGCACCCCCACCGCCACCCCCTGACGACGGCGCGGCGGCGCTCTTGCGAGGAGTTAGCCCCCGGGCGCTGGCTTCGGCGGCATCTGGTGACCGGGCGCTGGGCGGCATTGCCGCCCAGCGCCCGGTTCTGCGTTGCGGGGCTGGGCGGGTGACGGGGTGCGTGCCCGCCGGAGCGTGGCCCTACGCGGTGAGGCCGATCAGGCGGGCCAGGTCGGCTGCGCCACGGTCGTAATACGCGGCAGTGTCGGTGACAACGTTGTTGAACTGGCCGAACAGTTCGAAGCTGATCATCCCGAACACGCCGGACAAAGCGGTCAGCATCCCGATCGCGACCTCATCGGGGACTCCGGGCAGGACGCTGTCCCGGAGCCGGCCGGCGTCCTCGGCAAGTCCGTTCGGTACCGGTGATCTGCCGGGCAGCGGGATGAGCCCGCCCGCCGCGAAGGCGTCGCTGATGAGCCGGCCGAAGACGGCGGCGGAGCGGGCCGCCGGGCCGATGGTGTCCGGTGGCGCCTGGTACCCGGGCACGGGTGAGCCGTAGATCAGCGCGTACTCGTGCGGGTGCGCGACCGCCCAGGCCCGGGCGGCGCGGCAGGCCGCCCGCCACCGGCCCGGGTAGTCGTCGCGGCGGCACGCGGCGTCGGCGTTCTCCACGGCCTCGCCGATGGCGTTGTAGCCATCGATGATCAGCGCGGTCAGCAGTTCGTCGCGGCTGGCGAAGTAACGGTAGATCCCGGAAGACACCATGCCCATGTCCCGGGCCACGGCCCGGAGCGACAGGGCGGCGGCCCCATCCGAGGCAAGCTGGGCGCGGGCGATGTCCGTGATCTCACGGGTGATCTCCGCGCGGACCCGCTCCCTCGCCGTCCTGCGTGCTGGCACCTTTCGACCTTAGCAGAGCGATAGGCACGAATAAGAGCAGCGCTCTTCCACGGGAGGCCGGCGGATCGCTCTTCCACGGAGCCATCGGCGCCGAGGCGGAGACGGTTGAGCAGCGGACGGTTCCCGGGCCCCGGGACGGGTGCTGGTGGAGACGGCGCGGCCCCTGAATGCCATGATGGTCGTGCTGGCCACCCGCGGAGAACACGCGGCCCGGCTGCGCGCGGTCAGCCAGTACGCGCGGTCAGCCAGCACGTGCTGCGCCACGCGCCATGTCCCGTCCTCGTTGTGCCCGAGGCCATTAAGGGACTATAGATACCGGAGGCATTCTTCGGGGTTGGGCTACGCACTGGGAGGTATCGGCCGATGACGTTTTTCGCAGTAAACCCGCCGGGAGTTGAAACCAGCATCACCAACATGCCGGAAAGCGGCCTGATCGTCCTATCGGTCTGTTCCGTGTTCCTGGCCGCCGCACTGCTGATCCCGGCCATGCTGGCCGGCCGCGCGCCGCGCCGGACCGGGCCGGCCTCGGTGCCACCGTGGACCGGTACCGTGCAGGGCGGAAGTCACCTCGGTGACGGGCGGAGCGTGGCGCCGCACCGGGACGCGCCCGCGGAAGCGTCCGGCCAGGAGAAGGTGGTCCGGGTCCAGGCCGCCCGGGACGAGGGGGGCACCCCCAGCGACGAGGCCTGACTGAGAGACGAAGCCCATGGGCCCTGACCGCGCCCTCGCGAAGCGGGCAGCGTTTCCGGCACCGTTGCAACGACCCCCTGAGCCCGCCCTGAGAACGCAACCAACATCGGAGCAGTCCGCGGTGCGGGCGGGACGTGGCCCGGCTAAGGACCCAGGGGGCGCATCAGTCACAGCCGTTCCTGACCGGAGCCGGCCTGACCGGGGCCTCGGGGGGCGCAGCGGTGGGGGCTCGGCGCGGACCGGGATCGCGAAGATCGCCACGATGGGGAAGAGGACCCCGAGGCCGAACGCCCCGCCGTAGCCGGCCAGTTCGATGAGCTGGGCCATGACCGGCGGGGTCGCGGCCGCGGCTACGTTCTGCCCGGTGTTCTGCACGCCGAGCGCCCGGCCGGCCCACGACATGCCCGCGATCTCCGCGACCGCCGTGAACGCCAGGCCGTTCGTGCTGACGGATACCGCGATCGCAGCGAGCAGCGCGCCGACGGCCAGCGGTGAGCGCCACCACATCCCGAGCGCGCACGCGCCCATGACGACCGCCACGGCGCAGGCCAGCCAGCGCATCGGCCGGAGCCTGCTCATGGCCCGGTCGGACCACTTGCCGGCCAGGAGCCGGGTGAGCGCGCCGGCCAGGTTCGCGATCGCAATGACACGGCCCGCGTCCACCGCGCTCCAGCCGCGCCCGGTCACCAGGTACTCCAGCGCGAAACCCGTCGTCGCGAACTGCGGCACCACGAGCAGCATGCTGGCCGCGTGGATGCGCCAGAGCGTGGGCGCCCGGTACGGGTTGGCCGCCGGACCGGCGCCCGCGCGGGACGGGCGCGGCGGGTCCGCCGCGAAGATCGCCACCACGGCCGCGGCCGCCAGGCACAGGAGCCCGCACGCGCCCAGCGCTCCGGCCAGGCCGGAGCGCGCGGCGATGGCCGGCAACGTGGCCGCCGCGAGCATGGTCCCGAGCGGCTGGGCGGTCTGCCGGGCGCCCATGGCCAGGCCGCGTTCGGCCGCCCCGAACCAGCCGAGAACGAGGCGGCCGCTGGCCGCGTTGACCGAGGCTCCCCCCGCGCCCGCGCAGCCGAGCAGGAGGCCGACGCTCACGGCACCGGAGACCCGGCTGGCGGCGATGAGGGCGCCGCCGGCGATAGCCAGCCCGGCGGTGATGACCAGCCGCTCGCCGTACCGGTCGGCGAGGGCTCCCCAGGCCACCAGCGCGACGATGACGCCGATCAGCGGCGCGGCCACCAGCGTGCTCGCGGCGGTCAGCGACAGCCCGAACTGGTGACGCAGGTCCGGCACGAGGTACGGGAGGCCGTACAGGAACACGCAACTGGCCGCCTGCGCGCCCATGCCGAGAGCGAGCATCCACCACCTGCGACGATCACCTGCCATGAGCCAGACGATAGCGCCATCTCATAATTAGAATAAAACTGTTTCGCATAGTGAGATAGTCGCGCGGCGGCCAAGGTTGCGGGGTGCCGCGTCGCGAGGAGGTGACCGGCAGACGGTTCCCGGCGGGCAGGGGCCGCCGGGATGCGCGTCCGGCGGTGATGGGCGGCGGCAGGCGGCCGGCGGCGGTAGGCGTCAGACGGTGGTCCATCCGGCCATGGGGAAGGCGGCCATCAGGTCGCGGACCTCGTGGGCGATCCGGTCCAGGGCGGCCTCGTCCTCCTTGGCCGCGGCGGCGATCGCGTCATCCATCCAGGCCGCGATGGCCGGCATGTGCTCCTCGCCGAGACCGCGCGTAGTGATCGCGGGCGTGCCGAGCCGGATACCGGACGGGTCGAACGGCTTGCGCGGGTCGTAGGGCACGGTGTTGTAGTTCAGTTCGATGCCGGCCCGGTCCAGGGCCCGCGCGGCGGGCTTGCCGCCGATCCCCTGCCGGGTCAGGTCGACCAGGATCAGGTGGTTGTCGGTGCCACCGGACACGAGGTCGTACCCGCGCGCGGTCAGCGCCCCGCCCAGGGCCCGCGCGTTGGCGACCACCTGGTGCGCATAGTCGCGGAACCCGGGCTGGGCCGCCTCGTGCAGGGCCACCGCGATCGCGGCGGTGGTGTGGTCGTGCGGGCCGCCCTGCAGCCCGGGGAACACCGCCTTGTCCAGGGCCTTCGCGTGCTCCGCAGTCGACATGATCATCGCGCCGCGCGGACCGCGCAGGGTCTTGTGCGTGGTCGTGGTGATCACGCCGGCGTGGCCGGCCGGCGAAGGGTGAGCACCTCCCGCGATCAGCCCGGCGATGTGCGCGATGTCGGCCACGAGCACCGCCCCGACTTCGGCGGCGATCTCCGCGAACGCCGGGAAGTCGATGGTCCGCGGGATCGCCGTCCCGCCGCAGAAGATGAGCTTCGGGCGTTCCCGGCGGGCCAGGTCACGCACCTCGTCCAGGTCCAGGCGGCCGGTATCGGCCCGGACGCCGTACTGCACGCTGCGGAACCACTTGCCCGTCACCGAGACCGGCCAGCCGTGGGTCAGGTGCCCGCCCATCGGCAGCGACATGCCCATGATCGTGTCGCCCGGCTGAGCGAAGGCGAGGTAGACGGCCAGGTTGGCCGGCGAACCCGAGTACGGCTGGACGTTGGCGTGCTCAACGCCGAACAGCGCCTGCGCGCGCTGCACGGCCATGGTCTCGATGACGTCGACGAACTGCTGGCCCTCGTAGTAACGGCGGCCCGGGTACCCCTCCGAATACTTGTTGGTCAGGACCGAGCCCGACGCTTCGAGCACGGCCACGGACACGTAGTTCTCCGACGGGATCAGCCGGATCTTCTCGAACTCCCTGCGGGCCTCGTGCTCGATCAGGCTGGCGATCTCCGGGTCGGTGCGGGCCACGTGCGGGATGGGCGGCTGGTGCATATCGAAACCTCCTCGGCACGAGGCTACAAGCGGCCGCAGCCCGCGGGGAGGTGCCGCAGCCCGCGAGGAGGGGCCGGCAGCCTCGCCGCACCCGGGCGTGGGTCCGGTAGCGTCGTGGCTGGACTGGCCGGCACGTCGCAGGGAAGGAACCCCGGGTGGCTGAGAAGATCATTCTGGACTGTGATCCAGGTATCGACGACGCGCTGGCCATCGCCTTCGCCGTCGGCAGCCCGGACCTTGATCTGCGCGGCATTACGACCGTGGCCGGCAACGTGGGCCTGGACCTCACCACGTCCAACGCGCAGCGGGTGAGTCAGTTCGTCGGCGCCGCGGGCGTCCCCGTTACCCCGGGCAGCCCCGCACCGCTGCTGCGGCCGCCGTTCGATGCCCGGCACGTGCACGGAGACACCGGTCTCGGCGGTGCGCAGCTGCCGCCGCCGGAAACACGGCCGTCGGGCGGCCACGCCATTGACTTCCTGATCGAGACGATCGGCGCCGCCCCGGGTGAGATCACCCTCGTCGCCACCGGCCCGCTGACCAACATCGCGCTGGCCGTCCACCGCCAGCCGCAACTGGTCAGCCAGGTCAAGGACTTTGTGATCATGGGCGGCTCGACCGGCCGGGGCAACGTCACGCCCGCCGCCGAGTTCAACATCGCCGTCGACCCGGAGGCCGCGGCCATCGTCTTCCGCGCGGGCTGGACGGTCACCATGGTCGGGCTGGACGTGACCCTGCAGGCGCGGGCGACCGCGGCGGTACGGGACAGAATGCGGGGCCTGGGCGCGCTGGCCAGTGAGCTGCTGCTGCCCGGCCTGGAGCACTACGCCTCGGACGAGGACCCGCTGTCCGCGTGGCCCGGCCACGGCGGGAACGGCCAGGACGACGAGGCGCTCGAGCCGCTCGGGCCCGACCCCGCGGTGCATGACGTGTGCGCGGTCGCCTACGTGGCCGACCACGGCCTGCTGGGCTGCCTGCCTGCCCGGGTGGAGGTGGAGACCGTCGGCCGCTGGACCTCGGGCATGACGGTCACCGACTTCCGCGCGCCGGGCAGCGAACGGAACGCTCTGGTCGCCACGGCCATCGATGTCCGCGGATTCTGGGACCGCGTGATCGCGGCGTACGGGAACGTGGCCGCGACCATGACCGCGAACGCCCGGCCTGCCGCCGGCCTTTAGCAGGGCCGCGGCAGAGGAGGCGGGAATATGAGCGGGGCCGGCCGCTTCGCGCGGCTATCGTGGTGAATCGCACACGTACAAAAGCTTTTCTGCCCGTGTTACATTCACAGGCGGTGGCAACCACATCGTGGACCGCCAGGCCTTGAGACAGGGTCACTAAAAATGGGTGAATCCCCCGGGATTGCGCCCCGGGGGATTCACCCGCCCCCAGCTACGACATCTCGATGTCGTAGCGCCCCCCCTTCACATCCGCCAGAAATCTGGCGAACGCGGCCCGGCCGATGATGTGCGCGCCACCTTCCGGGCGCTTGCTGTCCCTAACCGCTGTCACGTCAGGGAGGTTACCCGCAATCTCCACGCAGCCGCCGTTGTGGGAACTACGGCGGGCCTTCCGCCAGATTGCCTGAGACAGATCAGTCATTGCTCACTCCAGTCGATCAGCGAAGCGCTCTAGATAAGCCACCGTGTCGTGCGGGTCGAGCGCCCCATCGCACGCACGTTCGAACGACTGCACGTAGCCGTGTACCGACTCCCGCTTGCTCACCTCCTCGATCACATAGTCGGTTTCCACAAAGACGAGACTCGGCCGCCGCTCGCCGTCGAAGCTGAAGATGTTGACCATGGAATGCGCGCCGCTCGGCGGCCCGTCCTCGAAACGCTGGACGCGCAGCTCGACGTTGCGGCGAGCCGCCATGTCGACGAGGTGGTGGATCTGCTCCCTGCGGTCGCCGAGGGAGCCCCACCGGTACAGCAGAGACGCCTCGGTGATCACGGCGCTCAGCGTCGGGGCGGTCCCGTCAGAGCGGTCGAGAATCTCCTGCCGGCGCAGCCGGGCCCGGAGCGCATCACGCCGCCACTTCGGCGGCCGGGGCCCGGTCCGCAGCAGCGATTCGATGTAGGCCTGCGTCTGCAGCAGTCCGGGCAGGATCAACGGCATGAACGCCCGTATGGTGGTGGCATCGTTCTCGTAGCCGGGGAACTCACTATCGAAGATCTCCGCGAAGTCACGCCACCAGGGCCGGGTCCGGGCGCGGATGGCGAGTTCCTCGACTTCCTCGCGCTCGCTTTCCGACACGCCGTAGATGCGGAGCAGGTCCCGGACGTCACTCATCTCGGGGCGCTTCCATTGGTTGGCCTCGAAGCGGCCGACCTTGCCCCGGCCCCAGTTCAGGATGTCGCAGACGTGGTTCGCGGTATAGCCGCTGGCGACGCGAAGCTCGGCGAGGCGCTGGGACAGGCAGCGCTTGGCGATCGTCGCACCGTAGGCATCGTCGGTCATACCGCTCTGCTTCCTCGACAAGTTATGAACGTCAGCACGAGGTTACCCAACTTGCGATTCGCAAATCCATACCTTTATGGAGTTAATTTCGGATGGGGCCCCCCATTGCGGCGGCCCGTCAATACTTCCCAGCCCCCAGTTTCCCGACATTTATCGAGGTCAGCCCCCTAATAGCGGCTCGCACGGAGAGCCTAGGACGCGGCATTACCCGTCGCGTCGTCGAATTCGCCTTTCCGGGCACCGTCCAGAAAGCACTCCCACTCGTTCCGGTCGAACACGAGCACCCGGCGTTCTGGATCATCGGCGACGCGCATCAGAATCCAGTTGCCGTCACCCGGCTCTGCCGCCCCATGCCCATCGGGACCCCCGGAAGTCCGAAACACACCATGGCCTTCGGGAACAACGGAGTTCACACAGGCAAAAGCAATCTCAATGGCACCGGCGCCGTCTCCCGAACGCTGCCATTCCTGAGCGTCGGGATCGATACCGAGTTCCTCGACCGTGGGCTTGGCGATCACGGCCGCCTGGCCACTCCGCAGTAGAGCCAGCGCTGGCCCTCGCTGTCCGCGAGTACCGGATCCTCCGCGCCCCAGATGCCGGTGAAGGTGAGGCCGGGGTCGGCGCCCTCGTACGGCGGAACCAGTTCCAGGCCGTCGAAGAACCGCGCGATATCGGCGTGCGACCGGAAGTGCATGCGCTCGCTGGCCTTGTCGAAGACGGCACGGAATCGCTCCACCGTGACCGGCGGCTTGCGCTCGTCCGTGAGGTGCGACAGCGACAGGTAGCTGCCCGGCGGCATCGCGTCCATGTAGCGCGCCACCAGGTTCCACGGATCCGAGGAGTCGGAAACGAACATCAGGACGGCCGTCATCAGAATCCCGGTCGGCTCACTGAAGTCGATGAGCCGGCGGAGATCCGGGTTCCCGAGGATCGTGTCCGGCTCGCGCAGGTCACCGCGGATCATCGTGGTCGTTCCCGCGCTGGCGAGCAGGGTCCGGCTCTGCGTCTCCACCATCGGGTCGTTGTCGATGTAGACCACCCGGGCGCCCGGGTCGACCTGCTGAACGACGTCATGCGTGTTCCCGACGGTCGGCAGCCCGGAACCGATGTCGATGAACTGCCGGACACCGCGCTCGGCGATCCACTTGGCCGCCCGCTGGTGAAACCCGCGGTTGGACCACGCGCAGTCCCTGATCTCCGGTACGACGCTCAGTATCTGCTGGGCGGCGCGTGCGTCGACGTCAAGGTAGTGCTCACCGCGCAGCATGTAGTCGTAGATCCGCGCCGGAGTGGGCACGCTGGAATCCACCCCGGGGATCTGTGATGTCTGACCCATCGCCCTCCCCCTGACTCACGGTCCATAGTCTGCCACGGAACAAGCAAATCACAACGACCTCGGCGCAAATGCGTTCGCTGAGAATGCACCCGGCGCCCGGCTTCCGGGAGCTGAGCGCCGGCTTCCGGGGAGCTCAGCTCCCGGCTTCCAGGTCACCCTCGAGGTCAAGGAAGACCTGACGGAGCTGGTCCAGCGTCTTGGCATCCGGGTCGGCCCACATGCCACGCTGGGCCGCCTCCAGGAGACGTTCCGTTATGCCGCGCAGCGCCCAGGGGTTGGATTTTTCCATAAAGGCCCGGTTCTCCGGGTCGAACACGTAGGCGGCCGCGAGCCGCTCGTACATCCAGTCCGACACGACGTGCGCGGTCGCGTCGTACCCGAAGAGGTAGTCCACCGTCGCGGCCAGCTCAAACGCGCCCTTGTAGCCGTGCCTGCGCATCGCCGCGATCCACCGCGGATTGACCACCCGGGAACGGAACACCCGGCGTGTCTCCTCCGCCAGCGTGCGTGTCTTGACCGCATCGGGCGTGGCCGAGTCGCCGATGTAGGCGGCGGGGCTGCGCCCGGTGAGGGACCGGACCATGGCCACCATGCCGCCGTGGTACTGGAAGTAGTCGTCGGAGTCGGCAATGTCGTGCTCGCGGGTATCGGCGTTCTTGGCCGCCACCGCGATCCGCGCGAACGCCGTTTCCATGTCGGTCCGCGCGGGGGTGCCGTCGAGGTCGCGGCCGTAGGCGTAGCCGCCCCACACCGCGTAGACCTCGGCCAGGTCGGCGTCGTCCCGCCAGTTCCGCGCGTCGATCAGCGGGAGCAGGCCCGCCCCGTACGCCCCCGGCTTGGAGCCGAAGATCCGGGTCGTCGCGCGGCGCCAGTCCCCGTGCGCAGCCTGGTCGGCGGTGGCGTGCGCGCGCAGGTAGTTCACCTCGGCGGGCTCGTCCAGCGCCGCGACCGCGGCGATCGCGTCGTCCAGCAGGGCGATGACGTGCGGGAACGCGTCGCGAAAGAAGCCGGAGATGCGCACGGTGACGTCGATACGGGGCCGCCCCAGCTCCCCGGGCGCCGTGATGGCGAAGCCGGTGACCCGGCGCGAGACCTCATCCCAGACCGGACGGCAGCCGATCAGGGCGAGGACTTCGGCGATGTCGTCGCCCTGGGTCCGCATCGCGGACGTGCCCCACACGGTCAGGCCGACACAGCGCGGGTAGCTGCCCTCGTCGGCGAGATGCCGGGCGAGCAGGGATTCGGCCAGCGCCGCCCCGGTGTCCCAGGAGTTGGCCGACGGGATGGCCTTCGGGTCGACCGAGTAGAAGTTCCGCCCGGTCGGCAGCACATTGACCAGCCCGCGGGTGGGTGACCCGGACGGCCCGGCGGGGATGTACCCGCCGGACAGCGCGCGCAGCACCGCGCCGATCTCCCCGGTCGTCGCGGCGAGCCGCGGCACCACTTCCGCGCACGCGAACCGCAGCACCCGCGCCACCGCCGCCGGATCCGGCGCATTTTCCTTAACGGACGTGCGTACTCCTGGGTCCGCCGGGGCGGGCGCGGGTCCAGTGGGCGCGATGGCGCCATTGGGCTCGTCAGGACGTGCGCGATGGCGTATTTGGGCACGTTCCTCCGCGGGAGCGGGAGCGGGAGCGGGAGCGGGAGCGGAGGTCACGGAGGCGGGGCCGAGCACGGTGGCGGCGACTCCGGCGGCGCGGGCGGCGTCCCAGTCGGCGGCGGCCATGGCCTCGACGAGGGCGCGGGCCGTGCGCTCGTAGCCGTCGGTCTCGGTGCGGGACGCGCCGTCGCGGCCCTCGGCCAGGCCGAGCGCGGCGCGCAGCCCCGGCAGGGCGCCCCAGCGCGAACTCCACAGCTGCGCGGAGCGCAGGATGACCAGGACCAGGTTGGTGAGCGCTTCGCCGGCCGGGGCCTCGCCGAGGATGTGCAGGCCGTCCCGGATGGCGGCGTCCTTCACCTCACAGAGGTAACCGTCCACGTGCAGCACGAAGTCGTCGAACTCGGCCGCGCCCGGTTCGCCCGGGACGCCCAGGTCGTGGTGAAGCTGCGCCGTATGCACCAAGGACCAGATCTGCGCCCGGACCGCGGGCAGCTTGTCCGGGTCCAGCGCCGCGACCGTCGCGTACTCGTCCAGCAGCTGCTCCAGCTTGGCCAGCTCGCCGTAGCTGTCGGCGCGGGCCATCGGCGGGACCAGGTGATCGATGATGACCGCGTGCGCGCGGCGTTTGGCCTGGGTGCCCTCCCCCGGGTCGTTCACGATGAACGGGTAGATGAGCGGGACGTCCCGCAGGACCGCGTCCGGCGCGCACTCGTCCGACAGGCCCAGCCCCTTGCCGGGCAGCCACTCCAGCGTGCCGTGCTTGCCGAGATGGATGACCGCGTCCGCGCCGAACACCTCGTCCAGCCACCGGTAGGCGGCCAGGTAATGGTGCGACGGCGGCAGGTCCGGGTCGTGGTAGATGGCGACCGGGTTCGCACCGAATCCGCGCGGCGGCTGGATCATCACGACCACGTGCCCGAACCGCAGGGCAGCGAGCACGATGTCGCCGCCGTCGATGTACAGCTCACCCGGCGGCTCACCCCACTGCGCGGTGAGCCTGCGCCTAAATCCGTCCGGCAAAGAAGAAATCCACTCGCGGTAGACGGGCAGCGGGACCCGTGCCGGTGCGGCGCTGAGCTGTTCCTCGGTCAGCCACTCGGTGTCGTAGCCGCCCGCCGCGATAAGGGTGTGGATGAGCGTGTCGCCGTCTTCCGGGAAGCCGTCTCCCAGGTCGTATCCGGCACCGCGCAGGGCGCGCAGCAGGCCGACCGCGGAGGCGGGGGTGTCGAGGCCGACGGCGTTGCCGACGCGGGAGTGTTTCGTCGGGTAGCAGGACAGCATGATCGCGACACGCTTGGCCTGGTTCGGGATGGTGGCCAGGCGCGCGTGCCGCACGGCGATGCCCGCGAGGCGGCCGGCCCGCTCGTGGTCAGCCACGTAGACCGGGATGCCGTCCGGTCCCTCCTCCTTGAACGAGAACGGGACCGCGATCAGGCGCCCGTCGAACTCGGGGATGGCCACCTGCATGGCCGCGTCGATCGGGCTCACGCCGCCGTCCGCTTCCCGCCACTGGCCTTTTGCGGAGGTCAGGCAGAGACCCTGGATGAGCGGGACGCCCAGCCCGGCGAGCGCGCCGGCGTCCCAGTCGCCCTCGGCGCCGGCGTCGGCGGCGACCGAGCCCCCGGCCGCCAGGACCGTCGTGATGATGGCGCCGGCCGGGCGGAGCAGTTCGGCCAGGCCGGGATCGGCGGAGCGGAGCGAGGAGCAGTACACCGGCAGGGGCGTCGCGCCGTGCTCGCTGATCGCCGCACAAAGCGTGTCGACGAAGCCGGTGTTGCCGGAAAGCTCGTGGGCCCGGTAGAAGACCACCGCGACCGTGGGCCGCGCGTGGTCCGGGCCATCGTCCGCGTCCGTGGGCAGGCGGTGCACGCCGTAGGAGGGCGCGGGCTCGGGCGGGGCGAAGCCCTCGCCGGTGAGCAGCACCGTGTCGGACAGGAACGCCGCGAGCTCGCGCAGGTTGGCGGGGCCGCCCTCGCGCAGGTAACCGAGCGCCTCGGCGGCTACGCCGGCCGGAACCGTCGACAGCGCCATGAGTTCCGCGTCGGGAGCCGGCTCGCCGCCCAGGGCGACCAGCGGTATCCCGGTGGCGCGCAGCGCGGCGATCCCCGCGGGCCACGCCTGGCGCCCGCCGAGCAGGCGCAGCACGGCGATGTCCGCCCCGTCGGTCAGCGCGGCGAGAGCGCCCGGGGCCTCGGGCGAGATCCGCATCGGGTTCGCGGTCCGGTAACCCGCACCCGAAGCGCGCGCGGCGAGAAGCTCGGTGTCAGCGGTGGAAAGCAGCAGGATCGTGGGCACCTCCCGATCCTGCCACGTGCCGCCCGGGGCACGTGCCACTCGGGCTTTGGGGGAATGGCCCAGCGGAACGGTCAGCGGACCGGTCAGCGGGCCGGCGCCAGCCGGGCGTCGAGTTCCGCGCGGGTGGGGGCGGTGGCGGGACCCATCTGGGTAGTGGACAGCGCGGCGGCGACGTTGGCGCGGAAGGCCGCGTCCTCGGGGGTGAGCCCGTCGGCTAGCGCAGCCAGGAAGACACCGGAATGCGCGTCGCCCGCGCCGGTGGTGTCGACGGGGTCAACCGTGGGGGCCGGGACGAGGGAGAGCCGGTCCCCGTGCGCCACCACGCAGCCCGCCGCACCCGCGCGGACGATGACACCCGGCGCGCCCGCTGCGGCAGGGCGCCCGTTCGCCGTCACGCGGGCGGGCCGGCCATCCCGGGTGAGCAGATCATCCCGGGTGAGCAGGCGGTGCGCGGCTCCGGCGGGGTCGGCCACGCCGGTACTCAGCCGCGCCTCCCGCTGGTTACAGCTCCACCAGTCGCAGCGGGCCTGCACCGGGCCCAGCACGCCGGCCGGGATCTCGGCGACCAGCGGGCCCGGGTCCACGAAAAGGAGCACCCCGTCCGGGAGCGCAGCGGCCCACTCCCCCAGGACCGCACCCGACCCGGCCGCGGCCAGCCCATATCCGGACACGTAGACGGCATCGCCCGGTCCGGCGGGCACAGCGTCCCAGCTCCCTGGCTCGCGCAGGGTCTCGGCACCGAGGCTGGTGACGAAGGTCCGCTCCCCGTCGCGCTCCACCATGGCGACGTCGAAGCCGGTGTCAGCGCGATCGTCCGGCGGCCGGAGCACGGCGATGCCCTCGCCGGCCAGGGCCGAGCGGACCAGATCACCCCAGGGGCCGCGGCCGTGACCGCCGGCGTAGAGCACGGGCAGGCCCTGGCGGGCCGCGGCCGCCATGATGTTGAAGCCGCCGCCGACGGCCGGTCCGGCGGAGGTCGCGATCATGTCGCCGCCTCGTTCGGGCAGCGCCGGCACCCACATGACCAGGTCGACGATCGCCTCGCCGGCGAACACCAGCCGCCGGACCGTCCCGCCCTCCGGGTCCCCCGGGTCCTCCGGGTCCCCCCGGCCTTCCTGGCTCCCCGTGCTCGCCCGGTTCACGGGGCTCCCCCGGGGGCCGGGCCGGCGCGCAGGGCGAGCAGGTCGCGGGCCAGGCCGGGCAGGTCCAGGCCGTGGGCGTCGATCACGGCGACGGCTTCGGCGGGGAAGGCGGCCTCGCCGTGACACGCGCCCGCCACCGCGCCGGCCATGGCCGCGATCGTGTCGGTGTCCCCGCCGAGCGACGCGGCGAAGTGGCACATCCGCCACGGGTCGCCGGGGAACACGGCCAGCGCCGCGAAGGCGGCCGGAACGGACTCCTGCGTGGCCAGGCTCGTGCCGACCAGCCGGTAGATCAGGTCAGCCGCCTCATCCGGGGGACGGCCGGACACCAGTCCGGTAGCCCACTCGATCCGCGTGGCGACGTCGGCCCCGGCGACCCAGTGGCCCCGGCCGGCCGCGAGCCGGGCCGCGGCGATGGCCATCCGCGTCGATTCGGTCACCGGGGCACCGGAGACTCCCGCGCTCACCGCGGCGGCCACGGCGGCCGCCCCGGCCAGGGCCAGCCCGGTGTCGTGGGTGACGCGGCTGGCGGCCACCACCCGGTCGACGAGCGGCCCGAGCCCGTCCGGCGCGGGACCGTCACCGATGGGGGTGGCGATGCCGACCGGGGCAACGCGCATGGCCGCGCCGTTGGTGTCACCGCTGGCGCCGGCCTCCTCGGGCGGGGTGCCGGCCAGCACGGCGGCCACGGCGCGCCGGGTCGACGGGCCCAGCAGGTCCTCCGAACCGCGGGCGGCCATGTCCGCCTCCCAGGCCACGAGCGCGCCGGCCAGAGCCCGGGGATCGACGGTCCCGCGCCCGGCGACCAGCAGGCGGCCCAGCAGGACGGCCTGCTCGGTGTCGTCGGTGACCGTGCCCGCGGGCTGCCCCGCGGCGATGGGATGACCCGGCGGGGCGGGCTCGAACCCGGCCAGCATCGGGCCCCAGCGCGCGACGATGTCCGGCCGCGGCATCATCTGCGTCGGCATGCCCAGCGCGTCGCCGATGGCCAGCCCGTACAGGGCCCCGCGGGCCCGGGCGGCTGGGCCGACTGTCCGGCTGGCCGCGGAACCGGGAAGATGGATCATTACCCGCGATGTTTCAGCGGGAGGTGGCGGGTGTCAAGTTGCGCCCCTACCGCCACAGCCTGCACGTTCGGAAGGAGCGTGGCGGTGAGTAACCAGACGCAGGAGCGTGCCGGGAGCATCGAGCTCAACGGCATCAACGTCATCAGCGAGGACGAGCGCGGGGGGGAACCGCGGCAGCTGTTCTGGCCGTGGTTCGCCGCCAACATCTCGGTGCTGGGGCTGAGCTACGGCTCGTTCGTGCTGGGTTTCGGCATCTCGTTCTGGCAGGCGTCGATCGCCGGGCTGATCGGGATCGTGGTGTCCTTCCTGCTGTGCGGCTTCGTCGCGCTGGCCGGGAAGCGCGGCTCCGCGCCGACGCTGATCCTGTCCCGCGCGGCGTTCGGGGTGCGGGGCAACAAGCTTCCGTCGGTGATCTCCTGGATCTTGTGCGTCGGGTGGGAGATCGTGCTGACCGCACTGGCCACGCTGGCCACCGCGACCGTCTTCCAGCGCCTGGGCTGGGGCGGCGGGGACGGCACGAAGATCGTCGCGTTCCTGGTCATCACGGCGCTGATCGTCGGCGGCGGCGTCCTGGGCTTCGCCACCATCATGCGCCTGCAGGCCGTCATCACCGTGATCACCGCCATCCTGACCGTGGTCTACTTCGTCCTCGTCGCCGGGAAGATCCACTGGGGCACCGTCTCGCACATCCACTCCGGATCGGGGGCGGCGTTCATCGGCGCGGCCATCTTCGTCATCACCGGATTCGGCCTGGGGTGGGTCAACACCGCGGCCGACTACTCGCGCTACCTGCCGCGGCGCGCCTCGAGCGGCGGCGTCATCGGCTGGACCACCTTCGGCTCGGCCATCGCCCCCATCTTCCTGCTCGGGTTCGGCCTGCTGCTGGCGGGCTCGTCCGCCAAGCTGAACACCGCCATCTCGGCCGACCCGATCGGCGCGCTGACCACCATCCTGCCCACGTGGTACCTGCTCCCCTTCGCCATCGTGGCCGTGCTCGGGCTGGTGGGCGGGGCGGTTCTGGACATCTACTCCTCCGGGCTGACCCTGCTGGCGGCCGGGCTGCCCGCGCCGAGGTACGTCGCGGCCATGATCGACGGCATCCTGATGGTCGCCGGGACCATCTACGTGGTCTTCTTCTCGCACAACTTCATCGCGCCGTTCGAGGGATTCCTGATCACGCTCGGCGTGCCGATCGCGGCCTGGTGCGGCGTCATGCTGGCCGACATCGCGCTGCGCAGCCGGAACTACGCCGACCGGGACCTCTACGATCCGCGCGGGCGTTACGGGGACGTGCGCTGGCTTCCGGTGACGCTGATGGTCCTCGGCACCGCCGTCGGCTGGGGCCTGGTGACCAACACGTCGGCGAGCTGGCTGAAGTGGCAGGGCTACCTGCTGGGACCGTTCGGCCTGGGCGGGAAGGGGGGTGCCTGGGCGTTCGCCAACCTCGGGGTCGTGGTGGCGCTCGCTGTCGCCTTCACCGGCTGGCTCCTCGGCGGCCGCCCGACCGTGCGGGCCCAGGAAGGCGCCGCCGACCCCGAGGTGGCCGGATGCGTTACAGCACCGTAGTGCCGTACATTTCCCCAAGCGGGTCGGCGAGCAGCTCGATCCGCGCGCCGTCCGGATCGTGCAGGTAGATCGACGTCCCGCTTTCCATCTGGAAGGGGACACCAGCCGCGTCGAGCTTGCTGCGCAGATGCGTCCACGACTCCGGGGTCACCGAAATGGCCAGGTGATGCAGGCCGCCCAGGACCTCGGCGTACGGGCCCACGTCCAGGCCCGGAAAGTCGAAGAACGCGAGCAGGTTGCCGTTGCCCACGTCGAAGAAGAAATGATTGGAGCCCTTGTAATCGCGGTTTTCGACGATCTCGGTGAGCGGGAACTCCAGTACCTCCTGATAGAAGCGGATGGTCCGTTCGGGATCCGAGCTGATCAGCGCGGTGTGATGAACGCCGCGGGCGCTGCTGACCGGCCGCCGGTCCGATAGGTAATTATCGCGGAGCCGGGCTCGCCGCTCATCGATCGCGGCCAGGTCGAGCGGGGTGTCGTCCGTCATGTCGGCGTCTCCGGTTCTGTATCCCGGCGACCGTGCCGGGATAAGGCAGGCCGCTGCGCGGAAGGCTCGCAGTGAGAATGCCCCGGCTTCGCCGCCCTGAAGCGGACAGGCCCGCCGTCTCGCCGCGCAGGGTGCGATGGCGGGACAGCGGGCCTTACGTACCGGGCCCTGTGTGGCGGGCCCCTGTATGGCGGGCCCCGTGTGTGGCGGGCGTTCAGGAGACGAGGTGGTCGAACTCTCCGTCCCGCAGTCCGTCCATGAGGGCCACAATGGCGTCCCGGGGGCAGATGAGCGCCGGGCCGTGCGGGTCCCTCGAGTTACGCATCGCCACTACCTCGGTGCCGATCCTGGCGATCTCCACGCAGGCGCCCTGCGAGTTACTGCGCTGGCTTTTCCGCCACGCCGCACCCGCGAGGTCTCTGGCAGACATGCCGTTGTAGATGCCACCCATTCTGGTGTCTCCCTGACTGGCTCTCTGACCTCTAGCAGTGCGCTGGCCGTCTTGACCTCGGACACGGTCGGGGCACGCTAGCCCGGCCGCATCTTGTGGTCCGGACGCACTTATGCTACGCACAATGCACGTGCATTCGCATGAGCTTTCGCATACTCATCCGCACATTCATTGGCAAGTGCTGTGGCGGATGCCCGGCGTCCGGAGCCGGCCGCGGCTTGTGCCCGGGTATCCGGGCCGGGCGATACGCCCGCCGGAGCCCACGCTCGAGCCGTCTGCGGCGCCAGGGCAGGGGGCATCGACAGCGAACTTTGCGCATGCTTCCTCCTGCCGGGCCCGACCGCGTTTATCCGGCGATCAATAAGGCGGAAAATGGCTTCTCACAAAAAATGGATTACCACCCGACTGGACTTTCGTCAATGACACCCTGCACTGATTGAAATAAACCACAACATCCCGATAGTGGCGCATTAACGCATTCCGGACACCAAAGTATGTGCGGGCGATATTGCCGGGATGACCGGAACGGGCACTGGATCACCCGGCCGAATCACCCGGCCGAATCACCTGGCCGAGCCGCCACGACAACCGCAGACCCTTGATGTATCCCCAGGTAGAGAGACTAGAAGTCCGCAGAGCACGCAAGGCCACGCGAAAAGCTGCAATTTGCGACAGTGCTGTCCGCAACATAGGCGGCCGACCGGAAGCTGCTAAACACAGGGCGCTGCGACGGCTTTACGGCACGCTTCGGGAGTATTCGCATGGGCGGCGATGACGCTGTTACGACATTCGGCCCCGTCAGGGCACGGGCCCGCACGCCGGCGGGCGCCAGGGCCCGGTTCCCAGCCAGACCACATAACGCGGGCAGCCGGAAAGAAACGGAAAGCAAGGTCATTTATCAGAATAACAAAGCTGGATTAACCGGCCGGCAAAGTACGGTGGCGGCGGATGGTCCTGGGCTGGCCGACCGCGGCGGATCAGCAAAAAGCCGCCGGGCGGCCGTAGCGCGGCCGCCCGGCGGCAGGCCGATCAGTGCGCAGTCTCGATCAGTACCCAGTCGCCGGTTCAGACTCCGGCCGCGGCGCGCAACTGCTCGACACGGTCGGCACGCTCCCAGGAGAAATCCGGCTCGGTCCGGCCGAAATGCCCGAAGGTGGCGGTCTGCGAGTAAATGGGACGCTGCAGATCCAGGGCCGAGATGATGGCCCGGGGCCGCAGGTCGAACACTTCCAGGACGGCATCCTGAATCCGCTCGACCGGGATCTTCTCGGTGCCGAAGCACTCGACGAACATCCCAACCGGCTTGGCCTTGCCGATCGCGTACGCGACCTGCGTCTCGCACCGGTCGGCGAGCCCCGCCGCGACCACGTTCTTCGCGACCCACCGCATCGCGTACGCCCCGCTGCGGTCCACCTTGGACGGGTCTTTGCCGGAGAACGCGCCACCGCCGTGGCGGGCCATGCCGCCGTACGTGTCAATGATGATCTTGCGTCCGGTCAGGCCGGCGTCCCCCATCGGGCCGCCCACCTCGAAACGGCCGGTGGGGTTGACCAGCAGCCGGTAGTTGGCCGTGTCCAGGTCCAGGGCCGCTACCACCGGGTCGACCACGTACTCCTTGATGTCGGGGGCCAGCAGCTCCTTCAGGTTGATGTCCGGCGCGTGCTGCGTCGACACCACGACGGTGTCGAGCCGGACCGGCGTAATGCCGGAATACTCGATCGTCACCTGGGTCTTGCCGTCCGGCCGCAGGTACGGCACGGTTCCGCTGCGGCGAACGGTGGAGAGCTGCTTGGCCAGCTTGTGAGCCAGCATGATCGGGAGAGGCATCAGCTCGGGGGTCTCGCGGCAGGCGTACCCGAACATCAGGCCCTGGTCACCGGCGCCCTGCCGGTCGAAGTCCTCAGCGCCCTCGCCCTCGCGGTACTCATAGGCGTCGTCGACGCCGAGGGCGATGTCCGGAGACTGCGAGCCGATGGATACCGACACACCGCAGGAGGCACCGTCGAAGCCCTTGGCGGAGGAGTCGTACCCGACATCGAGGATCTTCTCCCGGATGATGCCCGGGATGTCGACGTAGGTCCGCGTGGTGACCTCACCGGCGACGTGCACCTGGCCGGTGGTGATCATGGTCTCAACGGCGACCCGGCTCTCGGTGTCGTCTTTGATCATGGCGTCCAGGATGGCGTCACTGATCTGGTCGGCCATCTTATCTGGATGACCCTCTGTGACCGACTCGGAGGTAAAGAGGCGACGTGCCACGAGACTCCCTTTTCTTTGTGCGGGCCCAATTTTCTTGCCGGCAGACTCGCCCGAAGTTTATCCATGATCATGTCGCAGGTTCCCGGGCCGCCGCGGTCCAGCGTCCCCTTAACCTGATCGCGGCTGATGGCAATTGATACCGATGTGCGACCCGCGTAAGGCTACCTTTGACCGCAGCCGGGGCGCCACAAGATCCCAGACGGTATCGGCCAGGACCTCTTTGGGTCCCCGGGCAATCTCCGTCCGTGACCCATCGGCGCCCATCACGACGGCCTCGTTGTCACTGGTCCCGAAGGCCAGGCCGTTTCCGACCCGGTTGACGACCAGCAGGTCACAACCCTTGCGGGCGAGCTTAGCCTGGATGCCGGCCAGGTCCAGTTCGGTCTCCGCCGCGAAGCCGACGATGACCTGTCCCGGCCGCTGTGCCACCGGGAGCGGGGCCACCGGGA
>PLRW01000233.1 GCA_003164955.1 Actinomycetota bacterium | reverse complement strand
GGCCATGACCCCGCCGCCACCGCACTCGATCCGGATCACTCAAACCTGTACACCCGTTTAACGGCAGAGGTACGCTTCTGCCACATATCGGGGAATCGCATATGAACGGGGTAATGCGATGAGAATACGGGGCTTCAGCTTTTTAATGACCGCCGCCACCATGTTGTCGCTGGTAGCCGTGGCCGGCTCGGCGTCGCTGGCGTCGGCGGCGACGCCAGCGGCGGCTTCGCCGCGTTTCGCGGCCAGCGGGACGGCGCCGGCGGCCGTTCACCGGCTCGCCGCCCCTGCGGCGCCGCAGGGCCTTATCGCCTGCGCCTTCGGAGTGGATAAGCCGTTCTTCCTGACCACGAAGAGCAACAAGATGTACTCCAAGGCTGGCATCACCGGCTGCACGAGCCCAGCGCCGCAGGCGTGCAAGCTCACCGTCGAGCTGCAGGCCAAGAACGGTCCCTTGTGGATCACGGTGGCGCAAAATGTGACCAAATGGCAGTCGTGCGGTAAGAGATCGCCTCTGTCGACCAAGCCGCCGTTCATCTGCCATGGCTATCCGGAGAAAACTGAGTTCGCCGGGCAGGCGACTTTGCAGGTCGAAATCAACGGAACCTACAAGTCGGACACGATCGGCAGCGGCGTCGTCAGCTATTACTGCGCGCCCTGATCCGGGGAACGGCCATGGGTGCGCCCGGGCCCGCGCCGGATATCGTCAGCGGTCATGACAGGTGAGCAGAAGCGGGGCCTTCCCGCGGCGCTCCGCGTGGCCGGGATGCTCGGGATCGGACGGGCCGCCCGGTGGGCGAGGCTGGAAGACATCGGTCTCGGCGTTGTCCAGGGCACGCCGCGACGGCGCCGCTGGCTCCGGGTCCGGCGGGTGGCCGTCGTCGCCGTCGATGTCGATACCGGCGCTGGTGGGGCGGCTGTGTGGCTGGCTACCAGGCTCCATGGCCGCCGCCCGGAGACCTGGCGGATGCTGTACGAGCGCGCCGGCGCCGGTTGGTGCGCCGTCGGTGGCGGCGGCGAGACCGAGGATCGTGGCTTCCTGGCTGGGCGGCCTTCGGCTCTCACCCGTGGTCCAGCGTCATTGCTGGTCAGCTGGGGTAGCTCGGCAGCGCGAAGTAGCGCCGACCGTGCCCCCGGCGGGACGGCCCGCACAAGTGCGGACGCGCGCTGGATCGCATGCGAGACTTTCCGGGTCGCCACCGAAGTCACTTCGCTCCAGGTCGGCGGAAGGAGTGTCGAGGTACCCGCGCACGGCAAGGTCATCGTCGCGTGGGTGTCGCCTCCCACCAGCCTGCCCACCCATCGGCCGCCGATTGCCTGCCTGGGAGCCGACCGCACGGTCCTCACCGAGCTGGCCAGCGATGAGCACGTAGACAGCGCCACTCTGGACTGACGGCGCCGGCCCCGCGACCCGGACCACGGCATGACGCGGACCATGGAATGCGGATCACGGGATGCGGACCACGGGATGACGCCGGACCACGGAATGAGGCAACGTACCCGGCCGCATGGGCGAGAATGTAGGCGGACCTCATCAGGCGGGAAGAGGAGTGCCGATGTCCCGGCGGAAGACCGAGCGGCTGCTGAGCCTGGTGGTCTGCCTGCTGTCCACCCGGCGCTTCCTGACCGCGGAGCAGATCCGCCAGGCCGTGGCCGGTTACCCCGAGCAGCCCGAGGCGTTCAAGCGGATGTTCGAGCGGGATAAGGAAGAACTGCGCGAGCTCGGTATCCCGCTGGAGACCGGTTCCCTCAGTCCGCTGGACGGCGAGGACATCGGCTACCGCGTCCAGCAGCAGGCCTACGAGCTGCCCGAGCTGCGGCTGGAGGCGGACGAGGCGGCCGTGCTCGGCATCGCGGCGCGGGTATGGCGGCACGCGGAGCTGGCCGGGGCGGCGGCGGGCGCGCTGCTCAAGCTGCGGGCGGCCGGCATCGACACCGACTACCCGGACGCCGGCGCGGACGTCCGGCAGGGCATCGAGCCCCGGGTGCACACCGCCGAGCCCGCGTTCGGCCCGCTGTGGGAGGCGGTCCGCGACCGCCGCCCGGTGACGTTCGCCTACCGCGCGGCCGGGCGCAGCGAGCCGCAGACCCGCGAACTGGAGCCGTGGGGCGTGGTCAACCGGCACGGCCGCTGGTACGTGGCCGGGCGCGACCGCGGCCGGGACGCGGCCCGGGTGTTCCGGCTGAGCCGGATCGAGGGAGACGTCCGCTTCGCCGGCCCGTCCGGCAGCGTCAATGTCCCGGCCGGAACGGACGTGCGGGAGGTGGTCCGCACCTGGGACTCGGTGCCGCCCCGGGAGAACACGGCCGTGCTCCGGGTCCGGCCCGGTGCCGGGTACGGGCTGCGGCGCTACGCCACCGGGCCGGCGGACGCGGATGCTTCACCGGACCTTTCCGCTCCGTCCTCTTCCGCTCCGTCCTCTTCCGCTCCGTCCTCTTCCGCTCCGTCCTCTTCCGCTCCGTCCACTTCTGCTCCGTCCACTTCTGCTGGGGCCCCTTCCGCTCCGTCCTCTCCTGCTGGGACCGGCGGCTGGGACACGATCTCCGTGCCGTACTCCGACGTGGGGTGGTTCGCCGATCACGTCGCGTCCTTCGGCGCCGATGTCGTCGTCGCCGACCCGCCCGACCTGCGCGACGCCGTGATCAGGAAACTTAAGGGGGTGCTGGCGTGAGCCGGCGCGGGAAAACACCCGGCGGGCCCGGCGTCTCCGAGCGGCCCCGTGGGCAGGCCGCCACCTCGGCGGAACGCCTGCAGCGACTGCTGGCCCTGGTGCCCTACATCGTCAGCCGGAAGGCGGTCGGCCTGGCCGACACCGCGGCCGCGTTCGGCCTGAGCGAGCGCGAACTCGTCGACGATCTCAACCTGCTCTGGTGCGTCGAGCTGCGCAACCCGGACCCGTACTGCCCGATCGACCTGTCCTACGAGGGCGGCGAGATCGTCGTCAGCCAGGCGGAAACGATCGGCCGGCCGTTGCGGCTGGCCGTCGACGAGGCCAGCGCGCTGCTCGTCGCGCTGCGGATGCTCGCCGACGTGCCGGGCCTGGAGGACCGGTCCGCGCTCAGCCGGCTGATCGTGAAGCTGGAGACGGCTGCGGGGGAAGCGGCCAGGCCCAGCGCCCAGGTCGCCGTGCAGGTCGACAAACCGGCCGGGGATCAGGCGATCGCGCGGATCCGGGACGCCCTGGACCGGAAGCGCCGGGTCCACCTGCAGTACTACGTGCCCGGCCGGGACGAGGCCACGCAGCGCGACGTGGACCCGATGCGGCTGCTCGTCGTCGAGGGCCGGACGTACCTGGAGGGCTGGTGCCGCCGCGCCGACGGCGTCCGGCTGTTCCGGCTGGACCGGGTGCTGGGCATCGACGTGCTGGAGATCCCGGCCACGGTGCCCGAAGACGCGCAGCCGGTGGACGTCGATCGGGGGCTGTTCCGGCCGTCCGCCGAGGATGTGCACGTCACGATCGAGGTCTCGGCGGCCGGGCGGTGGGTGGCGGAGTACTATCCGTGCGAGTCGGTCGAGGAACTCGCCGACGGCTGGCTCCGGATCGGGCTGCGCACCCCGGACACCCGCTGGGTACGCCGGCTGGCGCTGCGACTGGGGGAGGACGGCCGGGTCATCGCGCCGGACGACCTCCGCGCGCTGATCCGCGACGACGCGACGGCCGCGCTGTCCGCGTACGCCTCCGCCTAAGAGCCTTCCGTCTGCTCCGGGGCCGTCCGCGGCAGGCCCGGATCGGCCATCAGGGCGCTGGCGGCGCCGGACGGA
The DNA here is from genome assembly GCA_003164955.1 of Actinomycetota bacterium. Taxonomy (GTDB): domain Bacteria; phylum Actinomycetota; class Actinomycetes; order Streptosporangiales; family Streptosporangiaceae; genus Bog-532. The sequence goes on along the minus strand of PLRW01000233.1, from coordinate 10,453 downwards.
TCGGTGACGGGTGTGAGTGATACCGGTTCCACAGAAAACGCCATCCCGCCGAGGCCGGCACCGCCCAGACGGGGACGCCGCGCACCAGGAGATACGGGAGGAGCGGGAGTTTCTCCTGCCACCGCAGCGTGCACTCGGCTCGGCGCCGTAGGTGGCGACGATGACCCGGCCCAGTCTGCGCAGGTACTGGCCCTGCTGCCGCCGGGTCGGGTCCACTTTCGGCGCCTGGGGGCCGTCCCGCCATGGTCGCACCGTGCCTCCCGCGCCGGAGTGAACGAAATTGCCCAATCATCCGCCTACGGCGCTGAGCCGGTCATTGGTGTCACAGTGACGCCGCGGAGCGGAATGCCGGGCGCGGCAACTCCGCCACGCGATCGTGCAGGGCCTCTTGTGCTGGCATTCCGACGTGTACACTCAGCGGTGGAAAAGCCCCGACCGCGGGGGGGCCTCATCCCCGCCAAAGAGGACAAAATGCCAGGCGACCTTTTTGATAGTCCGTTGAAGATCCTGATCATCGCCGTCGTGATCATCGTGCTTTTCGGATCAAAGAAGCTGCCGGTGGCGGCCAGGTCGCTCGGACGGTCGATGCGGATCCTCAAGTCGGAGGTTTCCGGCCTGCACGACGACGACGAGACCGACCCCGAGACGGCCGCTGCGGCCCGGCCCGTGGCGCCGCAGCAGATCACCGCCCCCGCGCCGGTGGCCGCTGAGGAGTGGGCGACGCAGTGGAAGGACGTCGCTGCGCAGTCCGCCACCCCGGCGCAGCCGGCCACCCCGGCGCAGCCGGCCTCTCAGGAGCAGATCGACGCCCTGCAGCGGCAGATCCGCGAGCTGAAGGAGGCCTCCCTCCGGGAGACCGCCTCGGTGCCGGCGGACCAGAAGCCCCTCTGAGCAGGACTAATTTCAGGGACCGGACATGCCAAAGCTGGCTGACACGGTGACGGGTGCGCGCGTCATTGGCGGCCGCATGCTTCAGGCGTCCAGGAATCATGACCCCGAGGGCCGGATGCCGCTCATGGAGCACATCCGCGAGCTGCGCAACCGCGTGGTCAAGGCGGCCCTGGCGCTGATCCTGACCATGATCATCGGGTTCGTCTTCTTTCACCCGATCTGGAACTTCGTCAGCCACCCGTTCTGCTCGGCTAAGATCCGCGGCCACTCGGGCTGCAATACTCCCGGTGACCAGCTCGTGGTCAACGGCGTGTTCGATCCGTTCATGCTGCGCGTCAAGATCGCATTCTTCGTCGGCCTGATCGTTTCTTCACCGGTCTGGCTCTACCAGATCTGGGCCTTCATCGCCCCCGGCCTGTACCGGCGGGAGAAGCGCTGGGCGTACCTGTTCGTCGGGGCGGCGGTCCCGCTGTTCGCCGCCGGCGCCGTGCTGGCCTACCTGGTCATGAGCCGGGGCCTGCGCTATCTGCTCGGGCTGACACCGGCCGGGGTACTCAACCTGCCCAGCATCGACACCTACCTGGGCTACTTCCAGGCCATGATCCTGGGCTTTGGCCTCGCCTTCGAGCTGCCGCTGGCCCTGATCCTGCTCAACCTGGCCCACATCCTGACCCACGAGCGGTTCGCCCGATGGCGCAAAATGATGATCTTCGGCGCGTTCCTGTTCGCGGGCATCGCGAACCCGAGTCCCGACCCGATCAGCATGCTGCTGCTGGCCGCACCCTGCGTCGTGCTGGTCGAGGTGGCCGAGGTGATCATCTGGGCGAACGACCGCAGGCGCGCGCAGATCCCGGACCCGTACGACGACGTGGCCGACGATGAGATCTCGCCGCTGGAGATGAGCGACACCGGGACCGGCGCCGACCAGAGCAGCCTGAACTGACGCCCCAGTCCGGACGGCAGCCTGAACTGACGGTCCAGTCCGGACGGCTGGCCCGGCGGCATAAGCTGGGCCGCGGCCACGGCAGCGTGGGCTGACGCCTAGGCTGGGGGCATGGCCCCTGCGCTCGACCGGGGAGACGACGGCTCCACGGAACCTCACGCAAGGACCCCCGCACAGCGCTACGCGGAGTTCCGTGACCAGCAGTCGCACCCAGAGCTCACCAGCTTCCGCGCGCTGTACAACTTCGATTTCGACGATTTCCAGGTCCAGGCCTGCACCGCGCTGAACCAGGGCAACGGGGTCCTGGTCGCCGCGCCGACCGGCTCCGGTAAGACCGTGGTCGGGGAGTTCGCCGTCCACCAGGCCCTGGAACGCGGCCTCAAGTGCTTCTACACCACGCCGATCAAGGCGCTGTCCAACCAGAAATACGCCGATCTGGTGCGCCGCTACGACAACCAGACCGTCGGCCTGCTCACCGGCGACAACAGCGTCAACGGCGAAGCGCCCATCGTGGTCATGACCACCGAAGTCCTGCGGAACATGCTCTACGCGGGGTCGTCCACCCTCAAGGGCCTCGGCTACGTGGTCCTGGATGAGGTGCACTACCTGGCCGACCGGGCGCGCGGCGCGGTCTGGGAAGAGGTCATCATCCACCTGCCGGAGTCGGTGCGGCTGGTGGCGCTGTCGGCGACGGTCAGCAACGCCGAGGAGTTCGGCGACTGGCTGGCTGACCTGCGGGGCGGCGTCACCGTCATCGTGGACGAGCACCGGCCGGTCCCGCTGTGGCAGCACATGATGGTCGGGAGCCGGCTGTACGACCTGTTCACCGACCCGGCCGGCACCCGCGTGAACCCGGAACTGATGCGGATGGCGCAACGGGACCGGTCGGCGCAGCAGCAGGTCCAGGCCACGGGGCGCAGCCGCCCGGGCTCTGGTGGACGGCGGGGTCATCCGGGTGGCCGATCGAAGTACGCGGGAGGCGGCCGCGACAATTACGCGGGCAAGTACGCGGACGGGTACGCAGGCAGGCGAGGCGGGCCGTCACCGGGCCGGTCCCGGCCGCCGTACCGGCCCGAGGTCATCTCCCGGCTCGACGCGGCCGGGCTGCTCCCGGCGATCGAGTTCATCTTCAGCCGGGCGGGCTGCGACGCGGCGGTCCAGCAGTGCCTGGCGGCCGGGCTCCGGCTCACCCAGCCCGACGAGGTCGCCGCGATCACCGAGTTCGTGGAGCGGCGCGCCGCGGACATCCCCGACGAGGACCTCGCCGTGCTGGGCTACGGCGAATGGCTGGCCGGCCTGCAGCGGGGCATCGCCTCTCACCACGCCGGCATGCTCCCCACCTTCAAGGAGGTGGTCGAGGAGCTGTTCTCGGCCGGGCTGGTCCGCGTGGTGTTCGCCACCGAGACGCTGGCCCTGGGCATCAACATGCCGGCCCGGACCGTCGTCATCGAGAAGCTGGACAAGTGGAACGGCGAGACCCACGCCGAGCTGACCCCGGGGGAGTACACGCAGCTCACCGGGCGGGCCGGGCGCCGTGGCATCGACGTCGAGGGGCACGCCGTGGTGCTGTGGCAGCCCGGCATCGACCCGCAGGCGGTCGGCGGGCTCGCCGGAACGCGGACCTACCCGCTGAACTCCAGCTTCCGGCCGTCGTACAACATGGCCGTCAACCTGACCGGCCAGGTCGGCCGGGATCGTGCCGCGGCCCTGCTGGAATCGTCGTTCGCCCAGTTCCAGGCGGATCGCGGCGTGCTGGACCTGACCCGCCAGGTCCGCCGCAACAAGGAAGCCATGGCCGGGCTGGCCGAGAAGATGGCGTGCGACCAGGGTGATTTCGCCGCGTACGCGGCCATGCGCCGGGAGCTGTCCGATCTCGAGGGCGACCTGTCCCGGCGCCGGGCCGTGGCGCGGCGCACCGAGGCGGCCCGGTCGCTGGAGGTCCTGCGGCGCGGCGACATCATCCGGGTCCCGGGCGGCCGCCGGGCCGGCATGGCGGTCGTGCTCGAGCCGGGGCCCGGTTCCGGCCGTCCCGCGGAGGCCCGCAATGGCCGTTCCCGGGAGGCTCGCAATGGCCGTCCCCCGGAGGCCCGCAATGGCCGTTCCCCGGAGGCCCGCGGCCGGACCGAGGATGCCGCGCGTGGCCGCAATGGCCGTGCTGAGCCCGCCCCGGATGCCGCCCGGCTGGCCACGCTGGCCGGGCACGGCCCCCTCGTGCTCACGGCTAACCGCCAGGTCAAGCGGCTGTCGCTGGCCGATTTCCCGGTCCCGGTAGAAGCCGTCGCCCGGATCCGGATTCCCGCGTCGTTCAGCGTGCGCTCCCCGCAGCACCGCCGGGACCTGGCCGCCTCCATGCGCAACCAACTGGCCGGCCGCGACATCGCCGGCCCGCAGCGGGTGGCTGACTGGAACGACAGCGCCGCCGCCTCCGCTGGCTCCGCCGAGAGTGCCGCCTCCGTCGGCTCCGCCGACAGTGCCGCCTCCGCCGGCGACCGGCCCGGGTCCGCGCGGGACGGCGGGCGAACCGGGCTCAGCTCCCCGGATGAGCAGATCGCCGGGCTGCGGCGCCGGCTGCGCCGGCATCCCAGCCACGGCTGCCCCGACCGCGAGGAGCACGCCCGGTACGCCGAACGGTACGCCCGGCTGAAGCGGGAAACCGAGGCCCTGGAGCGGAAGGTGGCCAGCCGCTCGCACGTCATCGCGCGGACCTTCGACCGGGTGTGCGCCGTCCTGGAAAGCCTCGGCTACCTCACCGGGGACACCGTCACCGCCGAGGGGCGCCTGCTCGGCGGCCTGTATACTGAGCTGGACCTGCTCGCCGCCGAATGCCTGCGCCGGGGCTACTGGAACGGCCTCGACACACAGGAGCTGACCGCGTGCGTGTCGGCCCTGTCGTTCGAGTCGCGGCAGGACGACATGGCCGCGCCCCGCTTGCCGTCGTCCAGGGTCCGCGACGTGCTCGGGCGGATGGTGCGCGCCTGGGGCCAGCTCGACGAGGTGGAAAAGGACAACGGCGTCTCGTTCCTGCGCGAGCCCGACCTGCACTTCGCATCGGCCGCCTACGAGTGGGCGGGCGGCGCCCGGCTGGAGGACGTGCTCGAGTCGGCCGACCTCACCCCCGGCGACTTCGTCCGCGCGGTGAAGCAGCTCATCGACCTGCTGGACCAGATCGCGGCCGCTCCCGTGCCGGGTTCGGCCGGCCGCGACGTCCGGGCCACCGCCCGCGCCGCGATCGACTCGATCCGACGAGGGGTCATCGCCTACACCAGTGTGTGAGCTGTGTTGGCCCGGGCCGTTAGCCCGCTGCGGTGGCGGCTACGTCTATGGCTACCGCGTCCTGGGGCGGGACGGTGAGGGTGGCGGTGCCGGCCGAGGTGACCGTGACCGTCTGGCCGGAGCAGCCGCTGGCTGACGGGGGCCCGGTGATGACGTCGCAGTAGAGGCCGGCGGGGAGACCGGTGGTGAACGTCTCGGTGATGGGGGACTGCTCGTCGTTGATGGCGACGAAGGCGCCGGAGCCGCGACTGAAGGCGATCGCGTCACTGCCGTCGCTCCACCAGTCCTGCACGGGGGCGGTCCCCGCGGCGCCCCGCCAGCCGACCATGCCCGCGATCGCCGGCCACCGGTCCTCGCACTGCCAGGTACCGGCGCCGCACGTCACGGCGGCGATCTGGTTGCCGCCCGCGCTCGGCGGCCCCTGGCCGAAGCTGGAGAACGCGTAGTCCGAGAGGACCTCCGGGATGCCGTAGTCCCACGCGAGCATGAACACGTTGGCCAGGGTGTAGGCCGCCCCGCTGGCGTAGTCGAGCATCGATCCGTCCCGTTCGGTGTCCTGATTGTCGACAAAGACGACGGCGTCGCCGCCGGGCACCATCCCGTTGGCGTTGAACGAGGGGCCGAAGTTGGCCAGGCTGGCCAGGTTCCCGCCGGTGAAGACGCCGTGCAGGTCCCATCCGTAACGGAACTCCATGACGTCGCCGTTCGGCTCGTAAAGGCCGGGGGTGACCGGCTGGCCCGCTCCCCAGGGCACCTCCTGGTAAATGAAGACCGGCGCGGACAGCAGCGACTCGATGCCCGCGATGTCGGCCGGGTCCATCTCCTTGGCGGCGTCCCACCGGAACCCGTCCACGCCCGGGGAGATCAGGCTGTTGAGGTAGCCCGCTTCCTGGGACCGCACGTACGCCGAGCCCGTGTCCAGGTCGGCGAGCCCGTCCAGCTGGCAGTTCCATACCTGGCTCTCGTCGTCCCAGTTCGTGATGGAGCTCCGGCAGCTGTGGAAGTCGCTGGCCGAATACAGCCCCGGGTAGTCGTATTTGTCCGGCAAGGTCGTGCCGTCGTCGCCGGTGCCGCCGTTGCCCTGGCCGGTCATGTGATTGAGCACGACGTCGGCGTAGACCTTCACCCCGGCCGCGTGGCAGTCGCTGATCATGGCGGCGAGCTGGGCCTGCGTGCCAAAGCGTGAGCTGAGCTGATAACTGACCGGCTGGTAGGCCTGCCACCACGGATAGCCGGACGCCGGCAGGACAACCGCCTCCTGCGGGGGCGAGATCTGCACGGCGCCGTACCCGTCGGGCCCGAGTACGTTTGTGCACTCGGCCGCAATGTCCGGCCATGGCCAGTCAAACATCTGCACGATCACGTCAGAACCTAGGCTGGTGACGGCCGCGGGCCGGGCTAACGGCGCCGGCGCGGCGGCCAGCGGCAGGAGCGCTCCGGCCACGACCATGGGCGCCCGCCGGACAAGTACGCGGGCAAGTACGCGGGCAAGGGTGCGGGCAAGGGTACGCGGGACATGGCGCCAGGGTCAGACCGGACCCCGGATGTGTCAATCGGGTCACCCGGTCATGCCGGCGATGTTTCCGAATTTTTAACACGGCCAGAGCAAATTTCCTGGACCGGGGCTCTGGCCGTCCGGCGGCCGCGAAGTTACGGTCCAGTACACAAGCGTTCGATCACGGTGGAGCGGGTCCCAGCCGGGGGCCGTGATGGCGTCCGATGCCTAGCCAGGAGGATCGACGATGGATGGGAAGAAGCTCGCTGGACTGATGGTCGCCGGGGTGATCGCGCTGGTGCCGGGGTTAGCCCGGGCCGCTCCCGCGGCCGCCGCCGGCTCAGCTCCCGGAGCGCCGGGATCGGATGCGACCTGGAACGAATCGAACGTCACCGGGTTCGCCGATTCGCTCGGTGCGGGCTCCAAGGTCTGGTACACCCTGGGGAACGGCGAGCTGGAAAACGTCCTGTACCCGGAGACCGATAATCCGGATACGTCCGGCCTGCAATACATCGTGACGAACGGATCCAGCTTCGCGAGCACCGAGACCTCGGGCACCAGCCACACGACCTCGCTCGTGGACCCGCAATCGCCGGTCTGGCAGCAGGTCAACAAGGCCAGCAACGGCGACTTCACGATCACCAAGACCTACATCGCCGACCCGTCCCGGTCCGTGGTGCTCGTCCAGACCACCTTCGCCAACCTCACGTCATCGCCGCTGAACCTCTACGCCGACTACCATCCGCAGCTCGACAACGACGGGATGGGCAACACCGGTGGGACCGACGCGACGAGCGGCGATCTGGTGGCCTCCAACGGCCCGGTGTCCAGCGCGCTGGCCTCCTCGGCCGGCTTCAGCCAGACCACCAGCGGATACGTCGGCTCGGCCAGCGACGGCGAGTCCGAGCTGACCTCGGGCTACGCGCTGAGCTCCACCTACAGCTCGGCCCCGACCGGCGGGCACATCGACCAGGTCGCGCAGATCCCGGTGGCGGCCAGTGGCTCCACCACGTTCACGCTCGCGCTCGCCTTCGACTCCAGCCAGTCCGCGGCGGTCTCCGACGCGTCGGCGTCGCTGGCGGCCGGTTTCTCCTCGCTGGAGAGCTCGTTCGAAGCCGGCTGGCATTCCTGGTTCGCCGGGCTGCACGCACCGCCCGCGTCCGTGACGGGCAGCCCCGGGCTGGAGACGCAGTACAACGTCTCGCTGATGGACGTGAAGGCCGACGAGGACAAGACCTATACGGGTGCGTTCGTGGCCGCCCCCACCGTCCCGTGGGGCGCGTCGGTGAGCGCCGACACCGGCACCGGCACCTCCGGGGCGCACGGCTACCACGCGGTGTGGACCCGGGACGAGTACGAGATGGCTACGGCGCTGCTCGCGGCCGGGGACACGGCCGACGCCCAGGCCGCGCTGAGCTACATCCTGAGCTACGAAGCCGAGTCCAACGGCGCGGTCAAGCAGAACACCTGGCTGAACGGCACCGCCGTCTTCGGCTCGACCCAGATGGACGAGGTAGCCGATCCGATCATCCTCGCCTACCAGCTCGGGGACACCGGCTCCAGCTACTGGGCCACCCTGAAGAACCTGGCCAACTACCTCGTCGCCAACGGTCCTTACACGCCGGAGGAACGGTGGGAAGAGATCGGCGGCTACTCGCCGTCCACGATGGCCGCGGAAATCGCCGGCCTGCTGTGCGCCGCCTCCCTCGCCGAAGCCAACGGTGACACGACGGACGCGGCCACCTACCAGTCCACCGCTCAATCCTGGGCGTCTGAGGTCGACAGCCTCACCTACACCACTAACGGCCCGTACGGGAGCGGCAGCTATTATCTGCGGATCACCCCCGACGGCCAGCCCAACGCCGGCACCTCGATCGGCATCGCGAACGGCGGCGGCAGCCACGACGACCGGACCGTGGTCGATGCGGGCTTCCTCGAACTCGTGCGGCTCGGCGTCAAGCCGGCGAGCGCGACCGACATCACGAACTCGATCTCCGTGGTCGACAGCCAGATCGAGGTCAGCACGCCCGAAGGTCCCATCTGGCACCGGTACAGCTTCGACGGCTACGGCGAAACCGCCTCGGGCGGCGACTACACCGCCAGCGGCGTGGGCAACCCGTGGCCGGTCCTGTCCGGCGAGCGCGGCGAGTACGACGTCGCAGATGGCAACCTGTCCGGCGCGCAGTCCCTGCTGCAGACGATGGCGGGCGCGGCCAACGGCGGCTACCAGATCCCGGAGCAGGTCTGGGGCGGCTCGACCGGCACCGGCGGGTTCACGTTCGGCCAGCCGGACAACTCCTCCACCCCGCTGATGTGGGCGATGGCGCAGTACGCACGGCTCGCGATCGACATCTCCGCCGGGACCGACGTGGACACGCCCGCGGTCGTCACCAACTGCCTGCGCAACAGCAGTTGCCCGGTCAGCGGGTCGGTGAAGGAGACCGTGAACGTGACGGTCCCGGTCAATACCGACGCCGCCGGCGACACGGTGTACCTCGACGGCAACCTGTCTGCGCTCGGCCTCGGCCAGCCCGACTGGGCCGCCAACGGCATACCGATGACCCGGGTCAGCGCCACCAAGTGGACCGCGACCGTGAACGCGGCCGCGGCCGCCCCCCTGTCCTACAAGTACGACCTGGGCGGGAACTGGAGCAACGTCGAGAAGAACGATTCCTGCGCGGACATAGGGAACCGGAGCATGAGCGTCAGCGGCGGGACCGTCAGCGACACCGTGGCCAACTGGGGCGGCCCGTCGGCCTGCGGGAACTCGGGTGCCGTGATCAACGTGACGGTGCCGTCGGATACCCCCAGCGGGGACACCGTCTACCTGTCCGGCAACTACGACGTCCTCGGCACCGGCATCCCGGCCGCCGATGACTGGGTGGCCGCCGATTACCCGATGACGCAGACCGGTACCGACACCTGGTCGATCACGATCACCGGGGTCCCGGCGGCCAGCTTCCAGTACAAGTTCACGCTGGGCAACTGGAACGACGTGGAGGAGACCAGCGGGTGCGGGACCGTGGCCAACCGGGACTTCGGCTTCGATACCGGGGACGCCACCTACACGGCCAGCGACACGGTAGCGGCCTGGGCCGGCATCGGCTCCTGCTAGCGCGGTGGGCTCCCGCCCGGGCCCGGGTGCCCGGGCGGGTGCGCGCCCGGAGGCGGTGCAGGCGGTACGGCCGGCGGTGGGCCGGGCCAGACGAGCAGGACCGGGCACGGCGCGTGGTCGACGACGAAGCGGACGTCCTTGCCCAGGCTCTTGGGCCCCGGGCCGTGCCCGTCGCGGGCCACGATGAGCATGGTGGCGCCGCTGACCGCGGCGGCGAGCTCGTGCTTGCCCTCGTGCTTGCCCTGGCCGTTCAGTTGCAGGCGGCCAGCGTCACGGCCCAGCCGGGCCTGTGCCCGGTCGAGCAGTTCGCCCGCGGCCGTCTCGGCCCGTGCGAGCAGCCGCGGTGCGGGGTCGGCCCCTCCCCGGCCGAGCAGGCCGCTGAACGCGCCGTGCGCCGTCTCCGCGGTCGTGCTGTCGACCACGGTGAGCAGCGTGATCCTCGCGTCGGGCGGAGCCAGCGAGCGCGCGGCGTCCACGCACGCCTGCCATGTGCTCTCGGTCACCCAAATCACAACCGACATGAGTTCAGTCTGACGCCACCCGGGCGCGTATGAGCGGCCGGCCGGCCTGCGGCGTGTCCGCAGATGCATCGATCATGTCTATGGGTTGGCCGTTGACTTGACATCAATGCTATGGGTTGGTGCGGGGTACGTAGCCCTCGCCAGGACTCGCCATAGGGGGGCATGCCCGTGAGCAGCAGAACTGCCGGTACCGCGTCCCCGGGCCCCCCGGCCGC
>PLRW01000014.1 GCA_003164955.1 Actinomycetota bacterium | reverse complement strand
GCGCTAGCACCGCCCGTGGTCGCCGCGTGGTTTAGCTCCCGGTGGGGCGAGCGGTCGCCTTCCCGGTGGAACACCGCGCTCGACGCGATCCGCTCGGCCTCCCACTACTGGGCCGATCAGGGCTGGATCAGCGACGACCCCGCGCGGATGCTGCGCCGCCGCCGCAAGGCGCCCGACCGCTCCCGCGCGCTGTCCCGCGCCGACGTCGAGCGGCTGCTCACCCGCGATGACATCGCGATCCGCGAGCGGGTGCTCTGGCGGCTGCTGTACGAGACTGCGGCGAGGTCGGCCGAGGTGCTACGGCTGGACGCCGGGGACCTGGACCTCGCCAACCGCCGCGCCCGGGTCCGCCGCAAGGGCGGCGCCATTGACGTGATCGTGTGGCAGACCGGGACGGCGCGGCTGCTCCCCCGGCTGCTCAAGGGCCGCAGCGCCGGGCCCGTGTTCCTGACCGACCGGCGGGCGCGCGTCCAGTTGCCACCGTGCGACGTCGACTCGGCCAGCGGCCACGCCCGGCTGTCCTACCGCCAGGCCGAGGATCTNNGACGCCGAGAACGGCGCCTCTACGCCGATGCTGATGAGCAAGTCCGGTCACACGTCGGTCGCGTCGCTGGCCCGGTACGCGCGGGTCAGCGCCGAGGCCCTGGCTCGCTGGCAGGAAGAGCACGACCCGGCCCGGCGGCGGTGACGCTGCCGCAGTCACGCCGGCCGGCAGACGGCGCGCGCCCTGCCGGTCACCCCTCCCTAGCTGACTTGTAGAACTCAGTTTGACAAGTCTCTCGGGAGTGGCTAACTTGTAGATATGACCTCTACAAGCGTTCCGGTTCTCCGGGACCTCCCGGACGCCGAGCTCGCCGCGATGTACGGCACCGCGGACGACGGCACATGCCGGGCGCTTGTGGCCGAGATGAACCGCCGCGACCGGGCCGACCGGGCCCGCGCACGCCGGGCGGCGATCCGCAGCGAGTGGGCCGACATGACGATGGCGCTCTACCTGCAGGCCGAGGCTGAGTGCCGCGGCAACCTGGTCAGCCGGGCAGGCGCCACGGCCGGGGTCGCCGATGGCTTCGCGCTGTGGAGCGGCCGCCGCTCGGTCGCCATGAAGTACGCCACGCCGGAACTCATCGAGTTCTGGGAGAAGCACGGGCGCGTCACCGCGACGGAGTACGCCGCGGCGGTCGCGCTGGCCAGCCGGAACGCTCGCGACGACAGCGCCAGCGAAATCACCGAAGACACCGCAACGACGGAGGTCACCGAAGATGAGCAGCACGAAGAGCACGCCGAGGTCGCCAGCATCGACGGGCGGGGCGGACTGGGCGCAGATGACGCCGGAACTGTTCGACGCGGGCGCCGGGCCGGTGCAGGGCAGCCTGTTCGAGGCCTCGCTCGGCATGGCCGCCCCGGACCCGCGGGGCGAGCTGTTCGCCGCGGACATGGCGGGCTGAACGATGCGTACACGGGCGCGCGTGGGCGGCGGAATCTGGATCGGTCCCGTCCGCCTCGGCGGCAGCATCGGGCGCGGGGGACCGCGAGTGTCGGCCGGTACACGGATCGGGCGCCGCGGGTGGCTGGGTATCTCTGAGCCGGTTGGACGCCGGCGCGGACGGCGCAGGCGGTAAGCCATGGATGTCAGCGCCGCGGCGGGTTATCTTGTAGACATGAGTTTGACAATCACGGAGCATCCGCCCGGGGGACTGCCGCCGGCCGCCGAGGTGGCCGGGACGATTCGCGAGCTGCTCAAGTCAGGCGAGTCACGCGAGGCGATCGACGCGGCGCTGACGGCCAGGTGGCCAGAGGTCGACTCGCTGACCGGCGTGCCCGGCGCGGCCGAGTGGCTCAGCCTGACGCCCAAAACCATCTACCAGGAACGCTCGCGGAGGCGCGCTGACGGTAAGCCGCGGTTCCCGGCGTCCGTGCCCGGTGTCCGCGGCCTGCTGTGGACGTGGCGCACGCTGGCGTGGCACGTGGCCGAGATGCCCGAGGGACCGCGCAAGACGCCTTAGCGCCCTGACGGCCTGGCCCCGGTTCGCTTGCGAGCGGCCGGGGCTTTGCCGTGTCCGGGCACATATTGCCTGCTCAGATTTGTAGAACTGAGCTTGACAAGTCCCTGCCACTCCCCTAACTTGTAGGTATGACCTCTACAAGCGTTCCGGTGAGCGAGCACCGTTGCATGCGGCCCGGCTGCGCACGCCGTTTGACCTCCCCGGCCAGCATTTCCGCCGGATACGGGCCGGTCTGCCGCCGCCGCATCCGCGAGGCAGCCGCCGCGATCGTGCTCGACGGCGTGAAGGCAGAGCAGCACGCCAAGGCCGTCGAGTTGATCGAGGCCGGGGGCGTCGTCCCGACCTCGCGGCCGGGCGTCTTCCGGACGGTCGGCAGCAGCGGGGACGTGATCTACGTGACCCACGTCAAAGGTCACTGTTCATGCCCCGCGGGCCTTCGTGACCGCCTCTGCTACCACGCGGTAGCTGTCCGCCTGATCGATGCCGCCAGCGCCCGGCGCGCGGCCTGACCCCCCTGGGAGCCCGGAATGACCA
>PLRW01000338.1:6491-6635 GCA_003164955.1 Actinomycetota bacterium | reverse complement strand
CGAGGGCCAGCATCTGTTCCTCGGCTACCTGGGCCAGCGCGGGGTCGGTGATCTCGGTGGCGGTCCGGCAGATCATGTGCGCGGCATCGAAGGAGATGTCCCCGGCGATTAACGCTTTTTCGGTGGCGGCCAGGGCCCGCAGCG
>PLRW01000338.1:0-6407 GCA_003164955.1 Actinomycetota bacterium | reverse complement strand
CACATAACCGGATCATCTCACGAGGCACTGACATTTCTCGGACACAAGTTCGACAATGTCCCGTTTGGTGATCAAGAAATACGGCGTCAAGCCCGGCGCCAGGCTGGGGAAGGAGACACTGCCGCAATCCCGGGGCCAGCGGCGGGCCAGGGCAGAGGCCGGGGGCCAGGGCCGGAGCGGGTCAGGGACCAGGGGCGGGGCCAGCGCCGGGGCGGGGCCAGGGACCAGAGACCGGCCAGGGACCAGAGACCGGCCAGGGGCCAGCGGCGATGCCAGGGCCAGCGAGACGGCGGAGGCCGTACTGACGAAGCGCGAAACGCCAGGCATACCAGTTCAAGATCCGCAAAATGCGCCGTACCCAGATGTGGCGGGTTCAGGCGATAAGCAGGCGAAGGCCAAGCTCTGCTGCGTCGAGATCGACGAGCTCGCGGTCGCGTTCGGCCCACCGGCCTGAGGCGAGGTCATTACGGAGGCTGTGCACTGCGCTCTGCTCGGCGTCCGGTCCGACTCTGGCCCAGACCGATATTCCGCGACGGACATTCTCGTCCAGGTATGCCTCGGGCCGGCGCCAGTAGGCCTCGAAAAAGCCGTCAGCGCAGTCCCACGGGATGAGCACCGGTTCCATCCGGGCTCCGATCGCGCGGGCCAGCTCGGTCAGGGAAGGCCGGCCGGCATGGAGGTCCGCGAACTCGGGCAGGTAGTCGCGAGTCAGCCAGAACTGGCCCGGGTCACTGCTGTCGAACGTGAACACCACCACCCGGCGAGCAACGCGCCGCATCTCGCGCAGGCCGGCGATCGGGTCCGGCCAGTGATGAACGGTGGAAAAAGCCATCGCGGCGTCGAAGGACTGGTCATCGAACGGCAGGTTCTCGGCAGATCCAGCCAGGCACGGCGCCGCGTCCGGGAGGCGCTGCGAACGCATGAGCGCCGACGGTTCCACCGCGAGGACGTGGCGGTCGGGGGGCTCATAGGACCCGGTGCCCGCCCCGACGTTCAGTACGGTCCGGGCATCGCCGAGCGCAGTCCAGATCCGCGCTGCGATGCATGGTTCAGTGCGCCGTGTCACGGTGTAGGTGGCTCCGATGGTGTCGTACAACTGCGCGCTGGACATTGACACTGCCTTTCTGGTCGGTCACCACCGTCGGCCCCGCACCGCGCTTGATCATGCCCAATAAGCGGCGAAGCCGCCTCGGCGACGGCCAGCCGCGGCCTCGAGACGCTCCGCGCCGACCTCGCCAACTTCGCGATCCTCCTCGGCGGCAACGACGGCGAGCACCTCCTCGCCCCAGACGCGAAGTCACCGGAATTCTGATGCTGACGACCGCCAATGCCGTGAGTTCAGCGCCAAGGACCTTCAGTCTGGGTGAACTCACGGCCTTCCCGTTGGTAAGAACTCGGTCACCAGGGGGCATATCGCTGATCAGAACTCAACCAGGCGCACCTGAAGCCGGTATCCGGCCTGCGTCTGATGCAGCGGGCCGGTAACCGTCAGCGGCCGAGCGCCGGCGGCTCCCGCCGAGCGAGTGAGCGTGTCGTACGCGCCCGCCTCGGCCGGTTCGGCCGCCTGCGGGCCTTGCGCTGCCGGATCCCGCTGGATCTTCCCTCCCGGGTCGAGGGGAACCAGCTCAACGGGAGGCCTGCGGCCTTCGCCGTCCAGCACGAACACACCGTTCCGCGCCTCGATGGTGCCCGTGAGGGTCACCTCGACCCCGCGCAGCTCATAGGTCTGGTGGACCATCCGCCGGAATTGATCATCCCAGTGATCCAGTGCAGGCAGCCTGTCGTCTTCCAGGTAGACGGTCGCTGTTGAGCTGTCCCCATCGGGGATTGGGTCAACAAACTGCACTCCCTCGAGGCTGCGCAGCGCCTCGTTCGCGCCTCCCCAGCAGGCCGCGATGCCATACGGGCAGATTCCCGTGATCCCGGCCACGACGCGGGTGCCGCTGGCCGCGGCGCGTACCGTGGCCCGCAGGGCGAAGGCGTCCGTGGCGGCCTGTCGCGCGGGGGCCGGCGCGCCGGCGGCAGCCGCCTCGGGTTGTGCCGCCTCGCGTACCTGGGCCGCAGCGGCAGCGGGCGCCGAGATCTGGATGATCTTGGCGACCGACGGCACGCCCTGAAGGTTCACGATGAACAGCATGTAGTGCCCGGGCGGGCACACGTTCGCGTTGGGCGGTGCGGTCGCCGTGAGGGTTCCGCCGGCGATCTGAGAAGGCAGGAAGTTGATGCGCTGGCCGGCGTTGAACGAATGCGTCACCGAAGACAGGCGGATCAAGCTGATGGTCGCGATCTGCGCCGGCTGAGCGGTACCGATCTCGAACGTGTCGTTGTACTGGACCGAATCCGGCGCCGAGGTGATCTGCGGCTGCGGTCCCTTGAACAGGTAGGGGGGAGAGAACACCTGGGCGTCGTAGTGCGTGTCCTGCGGATCGTTCGCCACCTGCTGCGGCGTCCCCTCGTTCAGGATGAACTCACCGCCGCCCGCGCTCAGCACCCGCCCGTCCGGAAGAAGCACTGCGGTGGAGTGGTAGCAGCGGTCCGTCTGTTCCGCCGCCAGCATCGTCCACTGCCCGGTCTTCGGGTCCCACAGTTCCGCGATGTGCACGGGCTGGCCCGGATCGAGATCGTTGAAGGCCTCCGCGGTACCGGGTGCCCCGCCGCCACGTGTACCCCCGGTGACCAGCACCGTCCCGTCCGGGAGGATGGTGGCGTTGTGCTGCCGGCGGGGGAAGTTCATGGGATCGGCTGCCCGCCAGGCAAGTTGCGCCTGACTCAGATCGATGGTCTCGGCGTTCGCGGTCGGCGGGTTGCCGCCGCCGACGAAAAGAACTTTGTCGGCGTCATACAGAACCGACGAGGCATAGTCGCACAGCCCGTTGGGCTGCAGGACGTTAGGGGGCGCGGTCCACGTGCCCGTGCCGGAGACATCCAGGAACCAGGTCTGGACGAGCGAGGTCATGTAGACGATGCCGGTGGAAGCGACGTGCGTGCGCGGGAAGAGGTCAATAGCCGCGCCCGGAATAGACGCGACGCTGGTGAAATTCCCGCTGCTCCAAATCTGGGGTATCACATTGTTGACAACCAGGTTTTGCGTGGGGTCGAAGAAACTGCCCGACAGCACCAGGACGCTTCCGGACGGCAAGGCGATAGCTGTCGGGTACCACCGGCCGTCGTTCATCACGGCGGTAGGTGTCCACGTATTGGCGGCTGGATCGTAGATCGTCGCCTGGTTCAGGCCGTGGCTGTCGGCGAGGTGGCCCCCGGCCACCAGCAGGCGCCCGTCTGGCAGTAACGCATGGCCGGAACAGAACAGGTTCGCGTTCGTCGTGCCATCGCTCAGCGTGGGCTGCGGCGTCCGCGTCATGTTTCCATTCGCGGGATTCCAGAGAAATGGAGTGCAGGTTGCCGGCGGGGCGGGCGGCAATCCAGGTGCGAGCGGGCTGGCGGGATCGGTATCCAGGGATTGCTGGGGACTATCCCGCCTGCCCCACATCAGCACCAGGCCGGCCGGCAGCACGTGAGCATGGATGCCGACGTTCAGCAACGTGAAGGGATCCCCCCATTGGCCCCGCTTGTCTGGTGTGTCGATGGCGAAGGTGAACGGCGCGGCCTGCGCCGCGGCCTCGTCCCCCGTCGTCACCGAGAGCATGCCGGTGGCATCGGTCTGCAGGAACGTGGTGTCGTGATCGTCGTATGCGATGACGAGGTAGTACTGGACGACGGTACCCGCGGCGAACGCGCCGACCGGGATTGCCGCCGAGTAGTACTTGTTGTTGCCGATCGCGGTGGCGAAGACCATGGGCACCGTCGTCCACGCCGTGCCGGTCGCCTGCTTGAACAACACTGCGCTGCCGTCCTGCAGCTGGTTGCCAGCGTTCCCGCCACCCTGGTACTGGTTGCCGCTGAAGACGGTAACCGCCGACACCGGATCCGTGGGAAAGACGGGACCTCGCATGCCCGCGTTACCAAACGGCTCAGGGTTGCCGGGAAAGTGCCACGCGTTGCCGAGCACCATCAGGAATCCCTTCCTTGATGCCAGAAGGTCGGCGGGAACAAATCGCGACGCTAGGCAGATTGTTCCATCGCTTGACCCCGAATTCCACGGCCGCTTGACCCCGGACGAGGCGCCCTTGACCGGCCCGGGCGGCGGGGCACGATTCCGCAGCGGGTGAGACCGGATCGTCGCGCGGTACGGGCAGCACGAGGTCATGCTGACCGCCGGGACACTGCGTGCGTGCTGGCTGCTCGGGCTGGCCCTCGTGGGCCCCGGCGTGACCGGGCTGGTGCTCGTGATGGCCGTCGAGTTCGGGCTGATCATCTCCTGCAGCGTGTTCAACCCGGTGCTCGCCACCTACCGGCTGGAGCAGCATCGACCCGGACGGGGTGGCGGTGGATCCCGGCACCCGCACCGTCTACGTGACCAACTTCCACGACCCGGGCACGGTGTTTGTGATCGATGAGGCCACCGGCACCGTGACCCACACCATCACCGCCGGCTACTTCCCGTGGGCGGTGGCGGTGGATCCCGCAGCCCGCACCGTCTACGTGGCCAACGAACTCGGTGGCACGGTGTCGGTGATCGACGGGGCCACCAGCACGGTAACGGCCACCATCCCCGTGGGCTCATACCCGGACGCGGTGGCGGTGGATCCCGGTACCCACACGGCCTCTGTAACCAACTATTCCAGTAATACGGTGTCGGTGATCGGCGGGTGCCCGTGCTGAGCGGTACCGCTCCGGTGGTCGTCTGGATGTTTACCGCCCGGGTGAAAAGGGCTGAGCGTTCGCGTACGGGCGGGGTATGAGCTCTCCGGGAAGTTCCGCATCGGGACTTCCCGGAGAACTCAAGGCCAGCGTCAGACCTGGACGAACTCGATGCCGGCGATGTCGCAGAAGTCGCGCCAGTCGGCCGCGTGGTGGCCCAGGTTCATCACCTCGTGGTGCGGGCCGCCCGCCCGGAGCCAGCCGTTCAGGCAGGCGCGCACGCCAGAGGCGGGATGGAACTGCCCGTACGGCATCTCCAGGGCCGGCAGTTCCTGGCTGTCCAGGTTCTCGCCCTCGGCGCACACCAGCCGGAACCGCTCGCCCTCCAGCGAGACCAGCGTGGCGAGCGTGGCCGGGCCCGGCTGAAGCTGGAACAGGAACGTGGGCGGGTCCGCCAGCCGGCCGATGCCGAGCGGCCGCTTGATCAGCTTCACCGGCTTATCCGAACGCGCCACCTTCCAGTTGCCCTCGCCCATGTGGCTCTGCAGGATCGAGTCGGTCGGGAAGTCCATCGCGTACATCTCGGTGAAGTGCGCGTCCCCGATCAGGAGATGGCCGGCGTAGACCAGGCACGCGGTGAGGACATCGCCTTCGGCGGCGTAGCCGTAGCCCTTCGCCATCAGGCTCGACGCCGCCGCCAGTGGCAGCCGGCTGAACCGGCCGTCATCGCCGATGGCGTCGAAGTGCGCGGTGTAGGCCCCGAACCCACGGTCGTTCAGAATCTGTTCCAGAGCCACCTGCATGCGGGCGTGATCCTCGCGCTCCTCGGGCGAGAGCCGCGGGTCGATCTCGAAGTTCTTGTCCTCGAACGTCACCACCTCGGCGATCTGCGCGGCGGTCACCTCCTCCATCCCGCGGTACAGATCGCCGGGCGCGACCGCCAGGATCTCCGGGCCGAGCGTCCTGACCAGGGCGCTCTCGTCGACGCGGATGTCGCCCATGTCGTTCATCGCGTAGCCGAAAATCGCGGTCTTCAGCGACTTCCACGCGGTGACGGCCGCGGCGGCCCGTGCCCACCGCCCGACGTCCGTCCGGAAACTGTCGCTCTTCCAGTCGTCGGTCAGGACCTGGAAGCGCTTGCCCGCCCGGACCATGGCGTTCGCGGTGTCCTGGGCGCCGTGCACCCCCTGGTTGTAGGTCATGTCGGCCATGTCCCAGGCGGGCGTGACCGACGGCTCGGGCTGGATGTTGGCCAGCAGGACCGGCAGCCGCGACTCGCTGAGCAGCCGGGCCACCCGCATGGCCGGGCCGTAGGTGAGCATCACGACCATGACCCCGTCCAGGTCGGCGTCCTCGAACTGGCGCATCGCGCGCTCCGCGTCCTCGCGGTACTTGATCGCCTTGCTGGGGATGAATTCGGCGACGTCAGACAGTTGACTGGCGATCTCTGCGGCGTACCCCTCCTGGCGCTGGGCGATGCCCGGGATCATGTCGTCGTACAGGTCCTGCATGATGCCGAGAATCCCGATGCGCGGCTTGTGATCAGCCATGTCAATCTCCTTTCGAAACGGACTTAGCGGGACACGTCCTGGCCGTGCGGCTCAGCTGATCCCGGAAGCCCGGTGCTGGCGGTGCTGGTCTCCCCGGGGCTGATGCCGCCGGCGGGCGTGCAGGCGGCTCCGTGCTGGCTGCCGTTCAGTGCTGGC
>PLRW01000288.1 GCA_003164955.1 Actinomycetota bacterium | reverse complement strand
TTGGCCAGGTAGACCACCGGGACGTCCAGGTGCGCGAGGGTCGCGGGCAGGAAGAACTCCCCGTCGATCAGGACCAGGTCCGCGTCCTGGGCGAGATCCGCCACGCGCAGTGCCTGCGGGGCCACCGAGTCGATGAACAGCCCATCCGGGCTGCCCAGGTCCGTGACGGCGTGGCCGAGGCTGGCCAGGAACCGCGCCCCGGCCGCGTAGGACGCGAAGGTCACGCTTACCTCGCGCGTGGCTGCCAGGGTGCGGGTGAGCGCGAGCGCCGGGGCGACCCGGCCGAGTCCCGGTGCCCCGCGGCAGACCGTGATGATGTTCACCGTTCGCCTGCCTGGTGCGTGCTGCCGGATGCCAGCTTCCGCGCGGCGGTTACGAACGATGCGGCGTCACCGGGCACGACAGCGCCCGTTTTCTCTTTCAGGATGCTGGTGACCTGCTGTTGAGCGGGTGTCATCTGGTCGTCGGGTTGCTGCCACAGTGCGGTCAGGGCGGTGGTCGTTCCGCCAGCGGACAGCCAGCACAGCAGCGCGTAGTCCGAAAGGTTCCAGCAGGCCAGGCGGGCGGTCTCGACCTGGCTGCGGAACTCGGCGGCTAGGGTCTTCATCTGCGGCTGGGTCAAGGTCGCGGTGGCGAAGTATTCGTGCGCAGGGTCGTAGAAGCTGATGTGCTGGCGGACGCGCCAGGCCGGGTCCAGGATGCGGATGCCGAACTTGCCCGGCCGCCGCTCGAATGTGGACCCCGGGGTCAGGTAGAACGGGCCGCCGCCGACCGAGTCGAACCCGATCCGGCTGATGCCGTCGAGAGTCTGCCTGACGGTGTCCGGGGTCTCGCCGGGAAGGCCGATGATGAAGTTGCCGTGCACGAAGATCCCATGCTGGTGCAGCGTGTCCACGGCCCGCGCGATCTCGCCGGGGTCTTTGGCGTGGTGCTTGCCGACCCGGACACCCGGTGCGAGGCTCTCGATGCCCAGGAACAGGGCGCGGCAGCCCGCGCGGGCCATCCGGGCGGCCAGCCCGGCGCCGATGTCATGCGGGTAGGCGTAAGCGCTCCACTGCACGGGCAGCCCGGCGGCGGTCATCGCGTCCAGCAGCCGGTCCAGGTCCGGTCCCAAGCTGCTCAGGCTGGAGTCAACGAACCGGACCCACAATGGGTCATGATCAGCCGCGAGCGTGCGCAGCGTGCCCAGGGTGCGCTCGACGGGATCGACGGCCACGCCGCCGCGCAACACCGGGTCGGTGCAGAACGGGCAGTGCTGCCGGCAGCCCCGGGAGAACTCGACCGGGAAGACAGGAAAGTACCGCCCGTCATCAGGCCACACTGAGTAGTCAGGGGTGAGGGCGTCCATCGTAGCCCTGCCGTCGCCGCTGGTGACGACGACCGGGCCGGCCGGGGCGCGGCCAGCGGCGAGCCCGGCGATGACCGGCATCGCCTCGGGCAGGCAGTCACCCACCCCGGCCACCGCGAAAGCATCCGCCGCCGTGACCACGTCCTGGCCGAGCAAGGTGGCGTGCGGGCCGCCGACTGCCGACAGCAGGCCCGCCTCCCTGGCGGTCCCGGCCAGCCGGGCGCCTTCGGCGAAGTCATCGATGTACAGGCTGAACGCCGCTGCCCTCGCGCCGCACTCCAGCGCGACCGGGTACGAGTCGAAGGTCAGGTCCGCGAGCACCGGTTCCATGCCGGCGGCGGTCAGGTGAGTGGCCAGCATCGTCAGCCCGAGGTTGCGGTAGAACGCGCCCAGCGGCCGGGACGGTGCCGGGCGCACCACGAGTACGGGCGGATGGCTCACTGGATGCTCCGTCCTGCCGAGGCGGTGACCGGGGTGCCGCTGGTGACCAGCGCGGATATGTGCTCAGCTACGGCGGCCGGCGGCCCGGCGATGTACCGGGACCGGTCCAGCAGCCGCTCCAGCGTCGCGGTGCGCCCGGCGTGGGCGGCGGGGTCGTCCACGGGCGGGACGTACGGGCCGAACCTGCCCCCGGCCAGCCAGGGAGTGCTCCCGCCGCGGATGTAGCGCACCGCGTTCTCATACAGGTTCAGCCGGTGCACCACCGTGTCGCCCGGCTCATCGACCAGCTCCCGGTAGCCGGGATCGACGTGGACGAAGACCGCCGCCCGGATCGGGACCGGCCGGGCGGTCGGGGTGATGCCCAGCCGCGCGGGAGGCAAGGTGCGCTTGGCCCGCCACGAGTCCGTGACCTCGCCGGGGAACAGGCCGAGCAGCTCGGGCATCACCCGGGCAACCGAGGCGTGCCGCAGCCGCACGTGCCGCGTGCCGGCCAGCGCCACCGGCACGCCACCGGGACCGCCGGCCACCACCAGGTCGTTGCCTGTCATCGCGGCTCCGTGGTCACGGCACAGCCGCAGCAGCGTGGTCGTCTTGCCTGCCCCCGGGGTCCCCAGCAGCAGGACGCCCCGGTCCTCCCAGCACGCCCCGGCCGCATGCAGCGTCACATATCCCGAACGCTGCAACCGGTTCTCCAGCACCAGGTAAGCCAGGTACAGCAGCCCCTCCCCGGTCACCTCGCCGTCAGCGGCCTGCACGGCAAGCGACGCCCGCACGCTGTCCCACACCGCGCCAGGCGGCCCTGCCTTGCGGGCGGCGTGGACCACCGATGCGGCGCCGCGCCCGCCGGGCCCGGCGCCCGGCGCCGGGGTCAGGTCGTACATCGGCGGCTCGCCGCGTGACCGCAGCGCCGCCGCCACGGCATCCAGGGGCAGCGGCGTGCTGATCAGCACGCAGGCCGGCCCCAGGCTCATCCGCCACCGCGCCGGCTCGCTCATCCGGCAGCGTCCGCCCACGGGCCTGCCCGGAAATCCATCGGCGGGCGGTTCCTGAACCGCAGCCCGCGCCGTGACACCGCCGCCGCGACCAGGGTCGACTGCTCATCCAGCAGCGCATCGATCGCACCAGGCTTGCCCAGTTGCTCGATCTCCCGCCAGTAGGTCGCCACCCGGCACAGGTACAACGCGACCAGGTGATCACGGGCCTCCGCCGCCTGCCCGGCCGCCAGTGCGGCCAGCGCGTCGCCAAGTACCTCGGCCCAGCTAGCGGCGGGCATGTCCACCAGGCCGTCACGTCGCGCGGCTCCCGCGAGGCACGGGAAGACGGCGGCGATCGCCTCGGCGTTACCGCTCATGTAGCGGCTCACCCGCGCAAATGTCCGCTCAGTCAGACCCGTATCAGGACGGACGGCGGCGTCATCGACGGTAGACCGTGCCAGCGCCTGCGGAATACGTGACGGGCGCGGGCGGTCGGCCAGGTAGATGACGTGCCACAGCGCGTCGATGACCTGCTGGCTGATCTTCACGATCTTCGGGAAGCCCGGATTGTGGATCTTGCGGCCCAGCGGTACCTGACTGATCCGGTGCCCCTCTCTGGCCGCGTTGCCGGTCAGGTAGATATCGATGCCGTAGAGCTGGGCGGACTCCGGAAGCGGCCACGTGACCGCCCGCTCGACGAACGCCCGGTTGAACGCGAAATCTCCCGCGATCGGCTGCTGCACATCCACGCCGAGCACGGCCGCGAGCAGCGGACTGGCCAGATGGTTGGTGGTGTTGCCTTCATACCGATTCCGCCGGTACACCGGGACCGCCATGGCCGGCCCCGCGCAGTCAACGGCGCTGAGCAGGCGCGTTACCCACCACGGTTCGCCGGAACGGACATCGCCGTCGAGCACCATGACCCGCTCAGCACCGATGTCAAGAGCCGTGTGGAAGATCGCGAGCAGGTTCGTGCCCTTGCCCGTCCCCCGCGCCCCCGTCGCCACGGTCACCTGCCGCGACCTCGCCGGGTACCCCCGGAACACCGCCGCTGTCCCGTCACGGCTGTCGTTATCAGCATTGACCAGCACCGTGGCAGCGGAAAGGCCAGCCTGGCCCAGGCCCTCATCGGCTACCGCGACGACCTTGCCGATGGTCGGTGCCTCATCCTGGGTGGGAAACCCTGCCACGACCAGCCCGGGGTGGCGCTCCGCTGTTCCGCAGGCAATGCCATCCGTCATCACCCGGGTGTTCCCGGGTGCGGCTGGCTTGCGCGCCTGCGGGGGACGCAGGCCCCGCTTCCCTCGCGCTGAACGAGGAACGACGGCTCCCTCGCAGAACGGCTCCGTACATAGGTCATCCCACAAAGTCTGTACGTCCACGCCCATTTAAGCCAGATATAAGCCCTAGTGTCCCTTCAGGTCTTATTTTCAGGCTCTTCATGACCTGGCGGTATCCCCATGTCGTGCGGGTACGCCTGCACCACGGCCCAGACGGCTTTGCCGTGCTGATCTCAGGGGGACGGCCCCGCCGTGGCCGCCAGCCAGGCCATCCGGTGCTTCGACGCCGCGATCGCCGCCGACTACCGCGGCGATGACCAGTACCCGCGCAGCCACGCCATCTACCTCGCCCGCGCTGAAGCGCACCTGATGCTCCACGACCTCGACGCCGCCCTGGAACGCGCCCGGCATGCCGTGCGCTGCCTCGGCGGTGTCGATTCGGCCCGCTCCGCATCGGCGATCACCGGCCTGCGCGCCAAGCTCGCGCCGCACGCCGCCTCGCCCGCGGTACGCGAGTTCCTGGACGCAACACGGCAGTGACCCGCTGGCCACGCCGCACGGGCGGCTATCCGCCAGACAGCTCCAGCAGTTCCCGCAGTGCCGCCGCCGTCACCTGCTCATCCAGAGCGTGGAACACGGCCATGCCCATCCGATAAGCCGGGAGCAGGTTCTCCTCGGTGTCGTCGGCGAACACGCACTGCCCCGGGGGCAGGCCGAGGCGGTCCAGGGCCAGCTTGAATATCGCCGGGTCGGGCTTGACGGGTTCCTCGCCGGCCTGAAGGACGCCGTCCGCGACCGGCGGCCCTTCAGCCCGCGCACCGGCTTGCCCGATGCCGAGACGGCCGGGGACGAGACCGTGACCTGGTACGAGCACGCCCGTGCCTACACCGAGGCCAAATGGGTGGCCCTGGCCCCGGTCTCCCGCCGGTCGGTCGCCGAGGCCCTGGTCACCGTCACCATCGCCCTCACCGCGAAGGAGCGCGGCGCACCCGAGCCGAAGGTGCTGCGGCAAGCGCTGTTCGGCTGGGCGTTCAACCCCGCCACCCGCGATACCGACCCGTCGGCGAAGATCGCCGCCGCCCTCGACTGGGCGGAACGCGCCTCGCTGCCGGTCGCCGAACTAAAGGACACCGCGACGGTGCGCCGGGCGCTGGGGGCATGCGCCCGCACTCTGACCGGGAAGGCAGCAAGCCGGGTCGACGCAGCGGCGCAAGCGGTCGGTGTTTTACAACGCGCTCGGCTACGCCGTCGAGCAGGGCCACCTCGCCTCCAACCCGGTCGACCGCATCCAGTGGACCACCCCCGCTGTCGCGCAGAGCGTCGACCGCCGCGTCGTGGTCAGCCCCGCCCAGGCCAGGAACCTCCTGGCGGCCGTCGGGCAGCTCAGCGACCGGGGAGCGCACCTGGAAGCCTTCTGCGCCTGCCTGTACTACGCCGCGCTGCGCCCGTCGGAGGCGGTCATGCTCCGCGAGAGTGACCTGCACCTGCCCGCCAAGGGGTGGGGCCGGATCGTCCTGGCCGCCTCCGCGTCCCGGGCGGGCACGGCCTGGACCGACCACGGCACCGCCCGCCAGGAACGCGGCCTGAAGCACCGCGCCGCCCACGAGACCCGCACCATCCCCATCCCGCCCGAACTCGTCAGGCTGCTCCGCGCCCACATCAGGCGGTACGGGACGACCCCGGACGGGCGGGTCTTCCAGACCGCCCGGGGCGGGATCATCCAGGACTCGGCCTACGGCGCGGTGTGGGCCGAGGCTCGCACGGAGGCCCTCACCGAAGCGCAGTTCCAGTCGCCGCTCGGCCGCCGCCCGTATGACCTGCGGCACGCGGCGGTGTCGCTGTGGCTGAACTCCGGGGTGCCGGCGACCGAGGTGGCCCGCCGCGCCGGGCACGGTGTCGCGGTCCTGCTGAAGATCTACGCGCACTGCATCGACGGTCAGGCTGACGCTGCCAACCGTCGCATCACCGACGCCCTCGGCGCCCAGGAACCCGAGCCCGGCCCTGACGGCGAGGCGGACGGCGATACCGAGCAGGCATCCTGAAAAGTGGCAGGTCAAAGGCTAGAACAGCCGGGCCGGGGCGTGAAGGCGCACCCGCCTGCGAGCGCCGTCCGTGCCCGTCCGTGCGTCACCCCGCCCCCGGCCCCGAGCGCACGGACACATAGCGGACGGCGGCGGCCCGTTTCCCCGCCTCAAACGGCGTATGCGCTGGTCAGCGGCGGGTAACTCGGGCAGGAGGATAGGTCTGACCAAGAAATAACCACCTCAGCTGTCTAGCGTGACCGCGGTTCCGGGCATGACGAGATGGCCCCGTGGCAAGCGTTGCCCGGGCCGCAGTGACGGTTATGCGGTTGTCGCTGGCTGCCGGTTCAGGCGGCGTCCTCCCGGAGGGTGATGGTGACGTCGTAGCCGAGGGCCTCGAGCTGGCGGCGGGCGTTGCGGGCTTTGCGGCTGCGGTCGGTGTGCCGGGCGTGCCAGTCGGGTCCGAGGTCGCGGTAGCGGGCGGCGGGATCGTTCAGCAGGTGCCAGACGATGAGCAGGATGGACCGGCCCACGGCGCAGCCGGCCTTCTTCCGCCCGCCGCCGCCGGGACGGGAGGACAGGCGGCGGAACCGCTCGCCCAGGAACGTGTCGGTGTTCGCGGCGGCGTAGGCGGCCAGGACGGCGATCCGCTTGGCGCAGGTGTTGCCGTGCCCCTTCTTCCCCCGGCCCGAGCGGGGGCCGGACTGCCGCGCGGTCGGGGTGAGCCCGGCCCACGGCACCAGGGCTTCCGGGGTCGGGAAGCGGCTCATGTCCAGGCCGATCCCGGCGATCAGCGCGGCGGCGGCCTCCCGGCCCGGGCCGGGGATCTCATCCAGCCGCTCCGCGGCCGGGAGCACGGCCGCGTCAGCGGCCCGCCCGGCCTGCGGCCCGGTAACGCCGTCGCAGTCCACGCCCCAGGAGGCGGGGATCGCGGCCAGGTGCGCGGTGACCCGCTCTTGCAGGTCGCTGAGTTCGGCGTCCAGCAGGTCGATGGAGCGCAGCAGGGACGCGGCGGTGTGCGCGTGCTGAGGGCCGAACCGCATGCCGGACAGCGCCTCGGCGAGAGCGGGAAGCTTGTCGTTGCGCATCCTGGCCTGGCCCAGTGCGGCGAGGACCTGCGGGTCGCGTTCCCCGGCGGCCATGGCCTCGATGACCGCGCGGGCGGTCTGGTGCCCGGCCAGCTTGGACACCACGGACGTCAGCTTGCAAAGGGCGTCTTCCAGCAGCTTCTCCAGCCGCTGCCAGTACCGGGTGCGGTCGGCGGTCAGGTCCCAGATGTGCCGGGTGCAGACCCGCAGCGCCCGGATCTCCGGCGGCGGCACGAACGAGGACCGCAGCATCCCCATCTCGGTCAGCCGCGCGATCCACCGCGCGTCTTCCTTGTCGGTCTTCGGCCGGCCCGGCAGGTTCCTGGCCTGGGAGGAGCTCACCAGCTGCACCGCCAGCCCGGCCTCCTCCAGCACCACGAACCAGATCCGCCAG
>PLRW01000249.1 GCA_003164955.1 Actinomycetota bacterium | reverse complement strand
CGCCTGGCGCTCGGCCGCGGCGGCCGCGGTCAGCGTGCCGGCCCGGCCCGCGATGGCGCGGAGCCGTTCTTCCACGGTGCGGACCTCGAGGCGCGCCTCCATCTCGGCGTTGCGCGCCATGGTGCACCGCTGCGCCAGCGTCTCCTTGACCGCGGCCGGGGCGCGGGCGGCCCCGTCTCCGGCTCCGGCTGGGCCCGCGGCGTCGCCGGGGGTATCCCCGGCCAGCGCGGCGGCCCGTTCGGCGGCCTCCGCCGCTTCGGCCTCCGTCAGGCTGCTGGTCAGCTCGGCCAGCCGGCCGAGGTCCTTCTCACCGGCCTGACGGGCGGAATCGATGGCCTTTTCCAGCCGCCGGACCTCATCGCTCGCGGCCCGGGCCGCGCCGGCGAGGCGGCCGAGGCGGCCGGAAATCTCGGAGGCGGCCGAATCAGCCTGGCGCATCCGGGCCCGGATCTCGTCCACTCCGCGGCGTGCGGCTTCCTCGGCGCGGACGGCGATCGCGAGCTCCTGAGCGGCCTGCTCGCACTGCTCCTGGGCCTCTTCCAGGCCGGTGGCGGCGTCGTCGGCGGCCGCGCGCACCTCCAGCAGGCTCTGCTGCCCGGCCGAGCCGCCGACCGCCCAGTGCGGGCCCAGCAGGTCCCCGTCCCGGGTGACGACGCGCAGCGCCGGGTTGGCGCGCAGCAAGTCGGCCGCCTGCTCCAGGGTCGTGGCCACCACCACCCCGTTCAGCAGCTGGGTGACGGCCGGGCGGAGCTCGTCGGAGGCCCGGACGAGGTCCAGCGCGTACCGGGCGCCCGGGGGCAGCCCGGGGCCCGTAGCGCGCAGCGTGCGGCCGGTGAGGGAATGGCCCGCCTCCGGATAGCCGGCGATCACCAGCCCGGCGGTGCCGGCCCCGGATTCGCGCAGCACGGTCAGGACCGCGATGGCCGCGTTGAGGTCGGTGACCGCCACCGCGTTGGCGGTGGCCCCGAGCGCCGCCGCGATCGCGGTCTGGGCGCCATCCTCGACCGTCAGGGCCTCGGCGAACGGCCCGATGACCCCGCTGAAGCGGCCGCCGGTCGCCAGCAGGTCGGCCGACGCGTCGGCCCCGCGCCGGAATGCCTCCGCCAGCGCCTCGACCCGGGCCCGGAGGGCAGTGAAATGCCTGGTCGCCTGGCTCTCGGCGGCCCGCAGCCCGGTGACCCGGCCGGACGCCGCGGTCAGGGCGGCGGCCGCTTCTTCGTGGGCGGCGGAAAGCTCGGCGCGGCCCTCATCGTGCCCGGCGACCAGCTCCTCGATCTGGCTGTGCTCCTGCTGGGCGCGTTCGGCCCGGGCGCGGGCCTCGGCGGCGGAGGCGGCCAGCCGCTCGATCTCCTCCGCGGCCGCGCCCTGGCGGCTGCTGACCGCACCGACCTGGGCCCGCAGCTTGGCCAGACGATCGGCCCGGGTCGTAGCGGCCCGGACGTCCTCGGCGATCCGGCGCTCCACCGCGGCGAGCTGGGCCTCGGCGCCGGAGCGCTCGGCGACCGCCGCGCCGAGCCGGTCACGGCCGACCGCCAGCCGGGCCTGGAGGCTCTCCTCTTCCTCGCGGAACTCGGCCGCCTGCCGGTCCAGCTCGTCGGGATCCCGGCCGGGCCGCTCCGCCTCCGGCTCGGCCGACAGATGCCGATGCCGCTCCTCGGCCAGGCCGTGCGCCGAGCGGAGCCGTTCGGCCAGCGAGGACAGGCCGAACCAGGTTTCCTGGGCGCGGGCCAGGACCGCGGCGTGCTGCTGGGCGGCCGCGTCGAGTTCGGCTTCGCGGTGGCGGGCGGCGGCCAGGCCCGTCTCCAGCACGGTCCGGCGGGCCAGGACGGCCGTCTCGTCGGCCTCGTCGGCCTCCAGCTTCGCGGCCAGCGTCACGTAGTCGTCGGCCAGCAGCCGCAGTCGCGAGTCGCGCAGGTCAGCCTGGATCGAGGCGGCCCGGCGGGCCACCTCGGCCTGACGGCCGAGCGGCTTCAGGCGCCGGCCCAGCTCCGCGGTGAGGTCCACCAGGCGGGTGAGGTTGGCCTGCATCGCCTCGAGCTTGCGCAGCGCCTTTTCCTTGCGCCGCCGGTGCTTCAGGACACCGGCGGCCTCCTCGATGAGCGCGCGCCTGGCCTCCGGTCCGGCGTGCAGCACGGTGTCGAGCTGGCCCTGCCCGACGATGACGTGCATCTCCCGGCCGAGACCGGAGTCGGACAATAGTTCCTGGACGTCCAGCAGGCGGCAGCGGTCGCCGTTGATGGCGTACTCGCTCTGCCCCGACCGGAACATCAGCCGGCTGATCGTGACCTCGGCGTATTCGATGGGCAGCGCGCCATCGCTGTTGTCGATGGTCAGCGTCACCTCGGCCCGGCCCAGCGGGGCACGCGAGGTCGTGCCGGCGAAGACGACGTCCTCCATCTTGCCGCCACGCAGCGACTTGGCGCCCTGCTCGCCCATGACCCAGCACAGCGCGTCGACGATGTTCGACTTGCCCGAGCCGTTCGGGCCGACCACGCAGGTGATCCCCGTCTCGAGGCGCAGCGAGGTGGCGGACGCGAAGGACTTGAAGCCGCGCAGCGTCAGGCTCTTGAGGTACATCGGCCAGCCCTCCCTCCGCCTGGCGCGACCTTACCGCGCACCACCGTCAAGTCTGGCTAGTCACCGCCGTTCAGGTGCGGCTTCGCCGCAAACTGGCCCGGGCGCGCCCGGGCGATGGGAGGGAAAACACAGCCCCGGGGCCCTGAGCGACTCCCGGACGGCTCGGGCGTTCGCCAAAAGACGACACGGGCGTTCGCCAAAAAGAGCGCCGCTCGAAGAGCCGGTGAGCGTCGCCTGGGAGCCGGGCACGGACGATCTTCACGTCGCGTTCCGGAAGCGGGTACCAGACAGCCAGGCGGCGCCACCAAACCGCGCCGCCGCCTGCCTGCCTGCCTGCCTGCCGTAATGCAATCCCGCACATCATGCGGGCGCAAGAGAATAGGGACGCCCTATGCAGGCGTCCCTATTTCGTCCTGCTCGATGTTTCTGCTGTTTGCCTTGTTGTGCCAGTGCTCATCATGTGAGCGCTGGCTCGCGGCCCGCTACCAGGAGCTCATCATCGCTGGCTCCCGCTGCGAGTGCATCATTCTCCTCCTGAAGCCGCATGAGCTCAGCTTCCAGGTCTCGCACTCGCTGCTGAAGTCGGCGCATCTCTGAGATCATCCGAGGATCGGGACCGCCAACGTGGCCAAGAAGAGCCTTCGCCATGGTATGGGGTCCTCCACGCTGAGTGACCAGAGTGGGCACACACTAAAGTCACGCTTAGCTGCGCACATTAACATTATCTAGGTTCTCACTAAGCGCTTTGCAGGTCAAGTTGGGCGCCCACTTAGCGACTGTTATTTAGGTTACATGCGGAAATGGACTCCCGGAAGGGCCGGCACAGCGTAACGAGCCAGTGCCGCGCGTGCCTGTGGCCGCCATCCAACTGGGCCATCGACGGTGCCATCAACGGATGTGATCAACGGGTGCCGTCAACGGGTGCCATCGACTGGGCGCCGGGCGCCATTACCGCTCCGCGAAACCCCGGAGGTCACCGCGCGGCGTGCCCCAGCGGTGAGTGACACGCGTGACCCGGCCGGGGGCCGCACCGCTTTCCAGTTCGCTGAGCAGCCGCCGGCAATCACTCTCCCGGCCCTCGGCCACCACCTCGACCCGGCCGTCCTCGCAGTTGGTCGCGGACCCGGCCAGGCCGAGCCCGGAAGCCTTCTGGCGGACCCACCACCGGAATCCGACGCCCTGCACCCGTCCGTCGGCCCACGCGGTCAGCCGCGCGATGCCCTCGTGGCCGCCCGGCCCGCCGTGAGCGCCGGAACGGTCCTCAGCCGCGCTCAGCTCCCGCTCCCTCCCGTTCGGCATCATCACCAGCGGCCATTTCGCGGCCGCGGCTGGCACCGGGGGCAGGTGTAGGCGGACCGGTTCATAAACGGATCACGGCGGACGGGGGTCCCGCAGCGCGGGCACGGCCGGTCTGCCTGCCCGTAGACCGCGAGCGAGCGGTCAAAGTAGCCGCTCTCCCCGTTGACGTTGACGTAGAGGCTGTCGAACGACGTGCCGCCCGCGGCCAGCGCGGTGGTCATCACCTCGCGGATCGCGGCGACCAGGCTGGTGATCTCCGGTCGGCTGGCGGTGTCGGTGGCGCGCGCCCAGTGCAGCCGCGCCCGCCACAGCGCCTCGTCGGCGTAGATGTTGCCGACCCCGCTGATCAGCGACTGGTCGAGCAGTGCCCGCTTGATCCCGGTCCGGCGCCGGCGCAGTTTCGCGGCGAAGGCCGCCCCGTCGAAGGCCGCCTCCAGCGGGTCCGGCGCGATGTGCGCGATCGGCCCCGGCAGGTCCGCCCCGCCCGGGACGAACAGCAGATGACCGAACGTCCGCTGGTCGGTGAACCGCAGGTCCGGCCCGTCGTCGGTGAACGTGAACACGGCCCGCACGTGCGGGGACAACGGACGGGCGGGATCCCCCACAAGAAGCTGGCCGCTCATCCCCAGGTGCGCGAGCAGCGCGTCCTCCCCGACCGGCAGCCAGAGGTACTTCCCGCGGCGGCGCGCACCCGCGACGGTGCGGCCCGCCACGGCATCGGCAAAGTCGGTGGCGCCGGCCAGATGACGGCGGACGGCCCGGGGATGCAGCACGGTCACCTTGTCGACGGTGCGCCCGGCCACGTGGCGCTCCAGGCCCCGCCGGACCACCTCGACTTCGGGCAGTTCGGGCACGCCTCAGAGCTCCGGGTGGTATCCCTGGCTGCCCTCGCCGGGCGCGTCAGGCGCGTTACCAGCCTCAGCGGGCGGACTGCCACTCGCCGGGCTGCCGTTCGCCTCGGCGGGCGGGCTGTCATCGGCGATGCTGGCGCTGATCTTCATCCAGGCGGCCTCGGCGGCCTGCTGCTCGGCGGCCTTCTTGGACCGCCCCTCGCCGGTCCCCATGACCTGGCCGCCGATCCGGACGAACGCACGGAACGACTTCTGGTGGTCCGGGCCGCTCTCCTCGACGTAGTACTCGGGCACGCCGAGCAGCCGGGCCGCGGTCAGTTCCTGCAGCGACGTCTTCCAGTCCAGGCCGGCCCCCAGCCGGGCCGAACGCTCGATGACCGAGTCGAACAGCCGGTGCACGAGGCCGCTGGCCGCGTCCGCTCCGCAGTCGATGTAGACCGCGCCGATCACCGCTTCGAGGGTGTCGGCCAGGATGGAAGGCTTGTCCCGGCCGCCGGTGCCGTCCTCGCCACGGCCGAGCCGGACGTAAGCGCCCAGGTCCAGCCCGCGGGCGACGTCGGCCAGCGCGGTCATGTTGACCACGGCGGCACGCAGCTTGGCGAGCTGCCCCTCCGGCAGGTTGGGATAACCACGGAAGAGCGTGTCGGTCACGACCACGCCCAGCACCGAATCACCAAGAAACTCGAGGCGCTCGTTGGTGGGCAGGCCGCCGTTCTCGTACGCATAGGACCGATGGGTCAGGGCACGCTCGAGCAGCTCGTCACCGAGCTGCACGCCGAGAGCGGACGGCAGCTCGGCAGGGTCGCGGCCCGCAGCCGCCCCGCTGTCACGGGGCCCATCCCTAACGACGCCCACAGACGCCTCCTCCAGGCACTCTCGCCTTGGCCTGGTCAGCGACCCCCGCTGTGGGCGCCGCCGGAGCGGAGCCACATTCTGCCGACCGTGCCGAACATGGGTCAGGACGGCATCAGCACCTGGCGGCGCCGGTACGTGCCACACGTCGGGCATGCGACATGCGGAAGCTTCGGGTCGTGGCACTGCGGGCAACTCACGAGCGTGGGCGCAGCGGTCTTCCACTGCGAGCGCCGCGAACGCGTGTTGCTGCGTGACATCCTCCGCTTGGGAACCGCCACCTGGTGTCTCCTATCGGTCCCCGGCGCCGTTCGGGCGGCCGGTCTGGTCGTGCTGGTCAAATACATCAAGCTGGCGCAGCGTCTCCCACTCGGGGAGAACCGCGTCCTCGTGCCGGTGTCCCGGCCCGGCATCCGCCAGCCGGACCCCGCACTCAATGCACAGGCCCGGGCAGTCTTCCGCGCAGAGCGGCGCCAGCGGCAGTGCGAGCACCACCGCGTCGCGCAGCACCGGCTCCAGGTCGAGCAGGTCACCCTCAAGCAGCAACTCGTCCTCGTCGTCCTCCGCCTCGCCCGGCTCGTACTGGTAGAGCTCCTGGAAGCTGGCTTCCACCGAGGAGGTCAGCGGCTCGAGGCAGCGCGCGCACTCCCCCACCACGGGAGCGATTGCGGTACCGGTGACGAGAACGCCTTCCGTCACGGCCTCAAGCCGCACGGACAGCTCGACATCCGCCCCCATGGGCACTTCCGCCAGCTCGACGCGCAAGGACTCGGGCGCCGGGACGGTACAGCTCACTTCCCGCGCGGCGCCGGCCTGGCGTCCCAGGGCTCGTGTGTCGAAAACGAGTACCCCGCGCGGGTCAAGGGTGGTTGCGGACTTCCTGCGTACATGAGGCATGAGGGTTACCGGGATTGGTCAGTGCTGGAACGGTCAAGCTTACAGAGAGCTGGCAACGATTCCCAAACCCA
Source organism: Actinomycetota bacterium (assembly GCA_003164955.1). Taxonomy (GTDB): domain Bacteria; phylum Actinomycetota; class Actinomycetes; order Streptosporangiales; family Streptosporangiaceae; genus Bog-532. The sequence continues at coordinate 1,707 of PLRW01000249.1, read as the reverse complement.
TCAGGCCGCCGTCCCATTCCCCGCGATTACCTACCGTAGCTCATGATTCGGCGAGACGGGCCCGGAGCCGGCCGATCACCGGTTCGGGGACGAGCCCACTGACGTCTCCGCCGTACTTCGCCACCTCCCTGATCAGGCTGGAAGACAGGAACGAGTACAGCGGATTGGTGGTCATGAACATCGTCTCGACCTTGGCCATACTGTAGTTCATCTGCGCCATCTGCATCTCGTAGTCGAAATCGCTCACGGCGCGCAGGCCCTTCACGACGGCGGAGATGCCGTTGGTCTCACAGAAGTCCACCAGCAGGCCGTGGAACCGGTCCACCCGGACGTTGCCGTACTGCGCGCTGACCTCGCGCAGCATCTCGATGCGCTCGTCCACCGTGAACAGGCTCTTCTTGGTGATGTTGATGAGCACGGCGACGATGACCTCGTCGTAGAGCCGGGACGCCCGGCTGATGATGTCGAGGTGCCCGTTGGTCACGGGGTCGAAGGAACCGGGACAGACGACTCGACGCATGCTGATCCACCTCTTTCGCTTGTCCGGCTACGATCCAGCGCCAGGCGACGCCGGGGCCGCATCCTGTGCCCGCTCTGCTACGGTCCCGGCGGCGTGACCGTACCAGAGCATGGCCTCGCCGTACCGGCGCGAGCGGCCGGCCAAAAACCCCTCCGGCCAGCGCAAAGGCCCTGACCGGGCGGCACGTTCGACGATAACGAGCGCCTGCGGCGCGAGCCAGTCCCCCGTCCGGAGCGCCGCCAGGACGGCGGTGACGTCATCGTCGCCCAGGGCATAGGGAGGATCGGCGCACGCCACGTCGTACGGCTCATCCCCGGCGGGCAGGCCACGCGCGAGCACCCGCTCCACGCGGTCACTGACCAGGCGCGCACCCGGCAGCCCGACCGCTTCGATATTGGCGCGGATCACCCGCGCCGCGGCAGGATCCGCCTCGATCAGCAGTGCCGCGGCCGCGCCACGGGACAGTGCTTCCAGGCCGAACGCACCTGAGCCGGCGTACAAGTCCAGAACGCGTGTTCCGTCGAAGGAGCCCAGCACCGATCCCGCCGCGGCGAACATCGCCTCGCGGGCGCGATCGCTGGTGGGGCGGGTCGTCCGCCCGCCCGGTACGGCGAGCCGCCGCCCTCGCGCCCGGCCGGCAATGACGCGCGTCATGTGCCTAGTCTGCACGGCGACCACCCATGCGGACTACGGACCAAGGTCGCTGTGTTGACCCGGGGGGCGACCCCCCGGAACCCCCCGGATGCGCTTCGCGCCCCGCGGTGGTACTTCGCCGGTCGCTCGCCGTTACCTGCTGGGGGCGGCGCCGCGGACTTCTAGGTGGCCCAGCAGGATCCGGGTGGCCTCGGTGATGGCGTCGACGGCCTCGTTGAATGCCTCGGCGTTGTGCGCGGCGGGGGCACGGAAACCGCTGACCTTGCGCACGTACTGCAGGGCAGCCGCGTGCATGTCCGTCTCGGTGACGTGCTCGGTGTACGGCTCCCGCAAGGTTTTAATGCTCCTGCACATGTCATGACCCTACGCCGCCCGGGCCCCGGCCAGCACAGCATGCGGGGGGTCCAGGGGGTCGTCCCCCTGGGCTGATACCGCCGTAACCGGCCCAGCGAGTCCCGGGCTTCAGCCCGGGCGAGTGGCCGGTGCTATCGGCGAGCACCCCACCGGCCCTACGGCGAGGCGATCGCTACCGG
>PLRW01000007.1 GCA_003164955.1 Actinomycetota bacterium | reverse complement strand
GGGTCCCGGTCGGCCGGGGCCGGCACCGGCCGCTGCGTGACCGCGCCGCGCGCTCAGCAATCTTCGCCGTGTTCCCCTATCCCCGGCGGCTCCGTGCGCTCGCGGGGCCGCTGCGGCTGCTGCAGCGCACCGGCCTGGACCGGCTGGTGGNNGGCCGCCTCTCGCCGGTCCTCGGCGCGGCGATGGCCCTGGCCCCGCAGCCGGGCACACCGGTACCGTCCGGACGGCTGCCCGAGCGGGTCGCGGCGCGCGGGACACGCCGCGCGGTGGTCGGGATGCTGACCGGATGCGTGCAGTCCGTCTTCTTCCCGCAGGTCAACATCGCGACCGCGCGAGTCCTCGCGGCGGAGGGCTGCGACGTGGTGATCCCGCGCGGGCAGGGCTGCTGCGGGGCGCTGTCGCTGCACTCGGGGCGGGCCGGGGAGGCGGCCGATTTCGCCCGGCACACCATCGAGACGTTCGAGCGGGCGGAGGTGGAGGCGATCGTCGTCAACTCCGCGGGCTGCGGTTCGGCGATGAAGGAGTACGCCGCCCTGCTGGCCGACGATCCGGAGTGGGCGCCGCGGGCGGCCGCGCTCAGCGCCAAGGTCCGCGACTTTGCCGAATTCCTGGCCGACCTGTTCGAGACCGCGGGCGGTCCGGCCGCGGCCCGGCATCCGCTGCCGGTCCGGGCCGCGTACCACGACGCCTGCCACCTGGCCCACGCTCAGCGGGTCACGGCGGCACCGCGCGCCCTGCTGAACGGCATCCCGGAACTCAATCTGGCGGAGATCCCCGAGGCCGGAATGTGCTGCGGCTCGGCCGGCGTCTACAACCTGCTGCAGCCGGAGGCAGCGCGCGAACTGGGCCAGCGCAAGGCCGCATCGGTGTACAGCACCGGTGCGCGGCTGCTCATCTCGGCCAACCCGGGGTGCTCGCTCCAGATCGCGTCCGCCCTGGAGGCACAGGGCGAGAGAATCACGGTCGCGCATACCGCGGAGATCCTCGACGCCTCGATCCGGGGCGTTCCGGTTCCGGGGACGGCCTAGGCTTTCCGTCCCCGGGGGGCGCTCCCACCGGACCTCAGCCTTAACCGGCGGGGACGTTCCATACGGTGGGCTGCTCGGCGGAGGCGGACGCGGTGAAGCCCACGCCGGTCAGGGAACCGCTACCGGACGCCGCCAGGCCGGTGATCTCCTGGATGCCGGTACCGCTCAGCCCAGGCCCGTTCGGTATCTGAACGTTCCACGCGCTGCCGTCAGAAGAGGTCCATACGACGACGTCCCGGTGGCCCGGCGTCCCGTACGCGCCGACCGCGGTGAACCCACCGCGCATGGGCGTCAGGGCCGTGGGGATCGCCTCGCCGCGCGGCGACGGGAGCGTGACCAGCCGCCACGTGCGGCCGCCGTTCGCGGAGACTTCGGCGAAGGCGGCCTGGGCGCCCGAGGACCAGCGTTCCTCACCGAGCGCGACGACGTGCGGCCCGCTGACCGCCACCTGCCGCAGGCTGGCGCTGGCCGTCCCGACGGGCACCGTGAGCGTGGCCATCCGCCAGGCCCGGCCGTCACGGGAGGTCCAGACGGCCGGGGCAATGCCCTGGGTGCCGACCGCGACGTATCCGGAGGGCCCGGCGGTCACGCCCAGCATCTCCCCCGGGTCGCCCGCGGCCGCGCGGCCCGAGGCTGAGCCGACCGCGCGGTTCCAGGTGCGCAGGTCGCGGGACCACCAGGCGGCGGGGAACGTCCCGGCGCTAGTGGTGACGTCGCCGGCGACCACGTAACCGGCCGGGCCCGAGGCCGCCTGGAGGGCCACCGCGTTCGCTCCGGTGAGCGGGGAACCGTCCTGGCCGGCCTCATTCCACACCGTGCCGTCGGCGGAGGTCAGCAGGAGGGGGCGCTGCGCCGGGCCGGCCAGCGCTTCGCCCGTGGCCAGCCAGCCCGCCGGGCCGTGCACCACGCTGGTGAGCTTCTGCGCGTCGGCGGCGGGGGTGGCGGAGGAGCCGGTGAGCGGGGAGCCGGCGTCGGCCGTGTGCGGGGCGGCGGCGCCCTGGGCGGCCGCGGACGCGGAGCCCGAGGTAGCGACGCTGAGCGGGGAGGCCGGGACGGTGGCCGGGGAGGCCGGGACGGGCGCCGGGGCAATCGGCGCGGCGGACCAGGACGAGCCGGTGGCCGTCCAGACGGCGGGCGACCCGCCGGCCTCGCCCACGGCGACCCGCCGGTTACCGGAGACGGCGACGGCATCGACGGTGACCTGGGAGATGGTCCCGCCGGGAACGGCGGTGACGGGGACGTCCCGTGCGGCCTGGCCGGCCGGCGCCAGGGCGAGGTAGGGCTGCTGGCGTCCGGGGGCTCCGGTGGACCCGGTCACGACGACGGTCCCGCCCACCGTCACCGTCGCCCCGGTGACGCTGGGCGGCGCGGGCCCGAACGCGATCGCGGACCCCCAGGACATGCCGGTCGGGCTGACGTAGGCGCCCATGTCGCCGCCCGGTCCGCGGCCCAGGGCCACGAAACCACCCGGGCCGGCCGTGACCAGGCCGAGCTGCACCCCGTTGGATGCCGTGAGCGTGGCCGCGTACTGCCAGGACGTACCGTCGGCGGAGACGTAGACCACTCCGTCGGCCTGGGCGGCTCCGGATCGTCCCGGGGAGCTGCTGCGCTGGGAATTGCTGCCCTGGGAACCGCTGCCCGGGCGGATCGCGACGAAGCCGGCTCCGTTAGCGGCAATTCCGGCGAGCGCGCTGGTGGCACCGTGGTTAACGGGCACCGGCGCCCACCTCCAGGTCTGGCCGTCGTCCGTGCTCAGCCAGGTCGCGGCGCCGGCGCCACCAGCGGCGGTCAAGATGTGCCCGGAGAGAAGGATGTCGCTGCCGCTCACGGCGGCGCCGGTGAGGTCGGTCACGGTGCGGCCGTCCGCAGTCAGCAGGAGCTGGGCCGCCGTCATCCGCTGCCAGTGCAGCCCATCCGGGGACGTCCAGATCACCGCGGTTCCCTCGGCCGGGTCCTGCCCGGCCACCAGGAAGCCGCTGCCCGTCGGGGTCAGTACCCAGAGCTGGTCATCCGCGTCGGCCGGAGTGATGCCGGCCGACGAGGCCAGCGTCCAGGACTGGCCGGTGGTACTGGTCCAGATGGAGTCCGGGCCGACGGCGAGCCAGCCGTCCGGACCGTGCGTGATCAGCTGGGCGGCGTGCCCCGGCGATGGCGCTCCGCCTCCGGGCGCGGTCACCGCCGCGACCCCCCAGGTCGTCCCGTCGTCGTGGGAAACGAAGAACTGGGCCCGCGGAACGTCGCCGCCCGCCTGCGAGCCCACGGCGACCGTCGTGCCGCCGTAGCTGGCCACGCGGCCCATCGTCTGGGCGACTCCCAGCCCCGGCTTGATCGCGTCCCCGCCGAAGACCGTGCCCGCCAGGCGCGCGGCGGGATAGTTGCGGGCGGGCGGGCCTCCGCTGTTCAGCACCACGAACCCGGACCCGGCGGCCACGACGGCGAAGGCCGCGACCCCGGCCAGCAGGAGCCTGCGGCGGGTCCTGCGCTCGGACCACCGCCGCCGCCAGGTGGCCGGGCCCCGTTCAGCCGGGCCCCGTTCAGCCGGGCCCCGTTCAGCCGGGCCCCGTTCAGCCAGGGCCGCCGGAGGGCTCCCGTCCCGGGCCGGCGGGGGCGAATCGGGAGCGGCGGCCGGAGGCCCTTGGTAGCTGGGGAAGGTCCGTCCCTCGGTGCCGCCGGCGGCGGGACCGTCCGGGCCAGGGGAAGACCGCCGGAAGGGAACCCAGACCCCCCGGGCAGCGGCGTCCCGGGCGGCCCCGTTCTGGGCGTCCAGCGTCAGCGCGGGCACACCATAGGCGGCCGCGGCCGGATCGGCGGGCGCGGGCACACCGTACGTGGCGGCAGGGGAAGGCGCGTCATGGGCGGCCGCGGGCGGATCGGCGGGCGCGGGCAGGGACGCTTCGTGGGCCGGTGCGGGGATGTGGCGGGGGCGAGCCGCGGCGGACCATTCGGCTCCGGCCGCTTGCCACGCGCGCTGCGCGTGCTGCCAGACCGACCAGACCAGCCGCTCCCCCGCGGCGGCCGGCACGTCATGGCCGCCGGCAAAGCCCGGGTCACCCGGATGCCCGCGCGACGCCGAGAGCCCGCCGGTGGCCGCCGGACGCGGGGGCAACGGGCCCAGGACAGGGCCGTAGGGCCAGGGCATGGCGCGCGCGGCGGATGCCTGGGGCGGCCCGGTACCCGTTCCCTCGTCGATCCCGACACGGCTGCCGGTGGCCGTCAACCCGTGCTCAGCACGCGCGGCCAAGCGCGCGTACTCCGCCTCGTCTGTCGTGCTCACCCTCGCCCTTAAGCATTAGGCAGGGGTCACGTGGTGACCATGCGGTCGCACGCCCGCGCAGAATACACGCAATCATGCGCCGCCCCCTGCGCCGGCAAATCCTCCGAGCTTCCCCGGCGCAGATGTTACTCGCCCGGAGGGTGGCCGCGAGGGCGCATCGTGCCGGCCGGGCGGCCTCGTACAGCTGCGGGCCGCCCGCTCAGCGGCGCTTGATCTGCCCAGTAAGGAGCCCATATCGCTCCGCTTCGGCGGCGGTTAGCACACGGCGGGCCCGGGCGTCGGCGCGGAGCTCGTCGACCTCCCGGCCTGTCGTCTCCGCGAGCCGGAAATAGAGCGAGTCGAGCATGCCCCTGGTCTGCTCCTCGCGCGCGGCGACGGCCGTCAGCGTGCCGCCGAACTCCACGGTCGGCTCGGACATCGCGAACACGGCGTTCGGATAAGCGCGGCGCCGCGAGCACACCGCGAGCACACCGAGCGCCGCCCCGCTCATCCGCCCGGCGGCGCGGGCCTCAACCGGTACGCCCACCACGTCCAGGACACCCATGACGGTGATCGCGGCGGTGAGATCGGCTCCGAGATTCTGCAGTTCGAAGCGGATCGGGCCATCGCCCTCGGCGTCCAGGGTGAGCAGCTGGGCGCACAGCCGGGTCGCCGCCTCGTCGTCCAGGTGGCCGTGCGCCATCACGATCCGCCGTTCCAGCAGGCGGTCATACAGCCCGGGACGCTCGTTCGGATCCAGCCATACGCGCACCGAGTTCTGAAGCGGCCCCGGCGCGGACGGCGGAGGGGTGAATGGCGAGGGAGCCGGGCCGGGGGACGGCCACCAGTGCGGCTGTCCCGGCCGGAACGGCACCTCGGCGGACACCGGACCTGCGGGGCGGATGATCATCCGGATACTCCTTTCGCTGCGGGCATGGGTCAGCCCTGCAGCTTCCATGTGATCTCGGTGCCGAGGGCGGCGGCGTAGCGCTCCAGCGTCGAGGCGCGCACGTCGGCCTCCCCGGACTCGAGCCGCGCCACGGCCGACTGGGACGTGCCCATCCGCGCGGCGATCTCCGTCTGCGAGAGCCCGGCGTCCTGCCGCCGCGCGGCCAGCTCCTTCATCAGGCGCCCCCGGTCCTGTGACATCCGCCGCAGTGCCATCTCGCGGAACCCCGGCAGCAGCGGCAGCCGCGCGGGACGGCCGTCCGCGCCAACGGGACCCGGAGCCCCGGGGGCACCCAGCAAACCGGCGGGACCTGGCCCATCGGCCCGGCCCAGCGGGCCGGAGGCGCCCGGGCCGCCAACTGCGGGCGACGGCCCGGTTCCCGCAATACCAGCGAGAGGTTCCGGCCCGGCCTTGCCTTCCTCGTTCATACCATTGAGAGTATCTCAAATTTGAGATCTCACATACGAGAGAGGTGGTCCCCAGCGCGCGGTTTGCCGGGCGGCGAGAAGTCGAGTTCAGCGTGCTGCGGCTGTTCACGCAGCCGAGCGTGGCCGACGTGGGGGTTCCTGCACGGCTGGATCGAGCGCGCGGTGGTCCCGCGGGTGATCGAGGCGTGGTTAGGGACGGCGCGGCGCGCTCGGGGAAGTCACGCCGCGCCGTCCCCGTCCCGCCAGCTTCGGTTCCCGGTAAGCCTGGGCTGACGGGTGACTGTGAAGGTCTCGTTCATGACGGGGACGGGCCAGGAGGCCTCGGCCCAAACGGTGCGGCCGCACCCAGCATCGCTGTAGCCCCAACGGCTCGCGGCGGCGGCCACGAGGGCGAGGCCCAGGCCGCTCACGGGGAGATCGCCTACGTATCCGCCGCTGGCCTCGTCGGTGACGGGAAATCCGGCGGCGGGTTCGGTCGGGCTACCCGCATCGGTGACGGAGACCCGCGCGACGCCGCCTTGCCGGCACGCCACCTCGACGGCGAAGAAGCCGCCGCGGCCAGACGCGGTATGGACCACCGCGTTCGCGGACAATTCCGACGCGCAGGAGATCAGGGTCTCGCGGGCCGGGCATTCTTCGAGGAGGCAGGCGACAAACCGGCGGACCTCCGCCACCTGCGCGGGAGCACCGGCAAAAATCCGCCGCCACCGCATGTCCCGCTCAAGACCGGCCGGGCTTGCGTCGGCTTCGACGGGATTCGCTGTCCTCATCCGCCCCCCTGGGATAATCAGCGCTCCGCTGAATTGTAACTTATCGTATGCGCTTCATATCTAACTGTGACTATACTGCCGCACAGGCACGCCAGGTGCAAGCTTGCGAGATGCACGTCGTCAAGACGCAGGGGTGTGTCCTGGCCGCCCGGGGAGGAAGGCAGCTGACATGGCGGACCACATCCCGACCGTGCGGCAGCGTCGGCTGGCGCAGGCCCTGCGGGAACTCCGGCACGACGCGGGCATGACGCAGGATGCGGCCGCGGACCGGATGGGCTGGCACTCTTCCAAGCTGTTCCGGCTGGAGAACGCGCGGAGCCCGCGGGTCGACTGGCTCGACGTCCGGGAGCTGCTGGACCTGTACGGGGTGCCGAGCCCGCACCGCGAAGCGCTGATCCAGCTGGCCCGGGACGCGCGCATGATGGGCTGGTGGACGCCGTACCGGGACGTGTTCACCGGCTCCTACGTCGCGCTCGAGGACGAGGCATCCGTCATGCGGCTCTACCACCCCGAGCTCATCCCGGGGCTGCTGCAGACCGAGCACTACGCCCGCGCCGTGATCCGCGCGGTCCGCCCCGGCTACGACGAGGAAAGCGTGGAGCGCCGGGTCACCGCGCGGCTCGCGCGGCAGAAGGCGCTGCTGGACCGGGAGTCCCCGCCGGAGCTGCTCTGCGTGCTGAACGAGGCGGTGGTGCGGCGGCAGGCCACCGACGCGCACGTCCGGATGGGTCAATTGCGGGCGCTGACGGACGCGGCCGATCGGCCGCGGCTGACGATCCAGGTCCTGCCGTTCAGCGCCGGGGCGCACGCGGGACTCGAAGGCGGCTTCGTCCTGATCGAGTTCCCCAGCCAGCAGGATCCCGACGTCGTGTACGTCGAGGGGATCATGGGCGACATCTACCTGGAAAGCGTGGAGGAGGTAAAGCGGTACCAATCTGCGTTTGAGCGTATTCAGACGATTGCGCTCAGTCCTGAAGAAACTTTCAAATTGATTTCGGAGTTGGAGAGAGACGAAGGCTGAGCGGGGAAAAACTCCAATAGCGGCTCGGCACAAACAAGCCGTACACAGCGGAGGCGGTCAACGCCATGAGACAAGGAGCAGCAGTGATGGGCGAAACCGGCACGGCTCCCACCTGGTGGCGCACGTCCAGTTACAGCGGGGGAGACAACAACTGCATAGAAGTGGCCGCCACCGGCGCCAGCATCAGCGTCCGCGACACGAAGAGGCGGCAGGGGGACGTGCTCCGCTTTAGCCCTGGCGCCTGGCGGGCCTTCACGGCGGACCTTCGACGGGCATCCGTTCCGGCGTGATGCCGTTATGGCGACGCGCCACGCAATTCCAACGCCTCATATCTGCGGAAACAACGCGCCGGGTTGAGTCAAATGCAGTGCGTATTTGCCGGCGGTGATGCCGTATACGCCCGGTTATAAATGGGCAGCGCCGCCCGGCGAAATGCGCGCTTGGCATGTCTGCGTGCCTTCCCTGGCCCGCGCCTGGTAGCGCAGACTACGGGGAAGGAATCGATCCGCAGGGGCCCGTAGCGAGGAGGACCAATGCCGGGAACGTCACCGCAGGGCACCGGGCTGAGAAGGTCGCTGTCCGTCTGGCAGGCCATCGGCTTGTCGATCGCGCTGATGGCACCCAGCATGGCGGCGAACATCAACCCCCAGGCGAGTGCGGCCACCGCCGGGCGGGCCGTGCCGCTCGCGTTTCTCATCGCGGCGGTGGGCGTACTGCTGGTGGCCTACACGTTCGTACGATTGTGCCAGTACTACCACCACTCCGGCTCGGTCTACGCGTTCGTCGGGGCGACGCTCGGGCCACGCGCGGGGGTCGTGGCGGGCTGGGGACTTCTTGGCACCTACACGTTCTACGCGGTGGTGACGTCCGCGGCGGCGGGCATCTTCGGCACCGCGTTCCTGAACGCGATCGGCGTATGGCCGCATCCCCCGTCGTGGGCGCCATTCCTGCTGGCCGGGGTGGCCGTCGCGCTGACCCTGGTGCTCGCCATCGTCCCGGCCCGGCGCGGCACCAACGTGCTGCTGTCGGTGGAAGGCGCCACCGTGGCGCTGATCCTGATCGTCACCGTCATCGTGCTGGTCCGGCTGCTCTCGGGGTCCGCGCCGGGCGGTCATCACTTCACGCTGTCGGTGTTCACGGTGCCGCCGGGGACGAGTTTCTCGCCGCTGTTCCTCGGCGTGGTCTTCGGGTTTCTCTCGTTCGCGGGATTCGAGGCGGCGGCCACCCTGGGTGAGGAGGCGACCCACCCCACCCGGGACATCCCGCGCGCCATCCTCGGCACGGCCGTCTTCGGCGGGATCTACTTCGTCCTGGTCACCGCGGTGGAGATGATGGGCTTCGGTACCAGCAAGGGCGGCGTCACCGCCTTCGCCAGTTCCCCCTCGCTGCTGGGCGACCTCGGCACCAGTTACGTGGGGGCGTGGATCGGCGACATCATCACGCTGGGCACCACGATCAGCGCCTTCGGCTGCTGCCTGGCCTCCACGGTCGGCGCGTCCCGGCTGATGTACGCGCTGGCCCGGGACGCGGGCGGGTTCCGTGGCGTGGGCCGCGCGTCCCGTACCGGCGCGCCCGCCACGGCGACCCTCGTGATCACCGGCTTCTCGGTCGCGATCTACGTCATCTACCTCGCGGCCTTTCACGCCAACGCCGAGGACAGCTTCGCCTGGTCCGGGACGATCGGAACGCTCATCCTGCTCGTCGCGTACGTGCTGGCGACGATCGGGTGCGTGATCCTGGTCTTCGTCCGCCGGAAACTGCCGGTCCCGATGTGGCAGGTCGTGGTCCCGTTGCTGGCGCTGGTCGTGCTCGGCTACACGCTGTACCGCAACGTGATCCCGTATCCGCCGTCCGGCCCGGGACGCTGGTTCCCGGTCGTGGCCGGCGGATGGCTCGTGGTCGCGCTCCTCGCGGTCATCGTGGCACCCGGCTTCGCCCGCCGGCTGGGCGCCGCGCTGACGGCCAGCGAGGGCATCGCGGCCCCCGGGACCGCGGCCGCCGCGGCGTCCGCCGGGCCCCCGGCCGGGGAGGCAGCGGGGGACGTGACGGGCGAGCAGACGTCGCGTGGCTGACGGAGCCGGACCGGGGTCCTGGGCGGCCGGCGTACTCCCGTTCGTCCGGGACATTCCGCTGGTGGACCACCACTGCCACGGCGTGATCCTGCGCGACGTGGGGCGGCGTGACTTCGAGGCCATGCTGACCGAGGCCGATTATTCGGGGCAGGTGGGCTGGGCTGGACAGGAGTGGACGGGCGGGGCAGTGGGGCCTCTGGAACGGAAGTGGGTGGCGGCGCAGGAAGGGCTAACGGAACAGAGGGAGCCGACGGGGCCAACAGGGGTGACGCTGTTCGACTCGCAGGCTGGGCTGGCGGTGCGGCGGTGGTGCCCACCAGTGCTCGGGCTGCCGGCGCACACCGGGGCGGACGAGTACCTGGACCACCGGGCCCGGCTCGGCGCCGAGGAGGTCAGCCGCCGGTTCCTGCGGGCCGCCGGCCTGGGCGCGATGTACGTCGACACCGGCTTCGAGCCCGAACCACTGCTGTCGCCGCCGGAGATGGGCAAGCTGGCCGGGGCGGACGCCCGCCAGATCGTCCGGCTGGAGCAGGTCGCCGGGTCGGTGGCGGCCGGCGGCATCAGCGCGGGCGGGTTCGCCGACGCGTTCCGGGACGCGCTCGGGACGCGGGCCCAGGGCGCGGCGGGACTGAAATCGGTGGCGGCTTACCGGGTCGGGCTGGATCTGGCCGCGGGCCGGCCGTCCGAGGGGGAGGTCGCGGAGGCGGCGGGGCGCTGGCTGGGCTCCGCAGGCGGAGAAGCCGGGGCGGGCGAGAGGCCCGGGGCGGGCGGGGAAGCCGGGGGCGGCAGGTCCTCCGGGGGCGGCGGATGGCCCGGGCGGCTGGCCGACCCGGTGCTGCACCGCTTCCTGATCTGGTGCGGCGTCGACCTCGGGATGCCTATCCAGTTCCACGTGGGGTACGGCGACCGCGACGTCGACCTGCAGCGCTGTAATCCGCTGCTGCTGACGAGCCTGCTGCGCGCGATCGAGCCCACCGGGACACCGGTGATGCTCCTGCACAACTACCCGTACCACCGCGAGGCCGGTTACCTCGCTCAGGTGTTCCCGCACGTGTACGTGGACGCCGGCCTGGCTACGCATAATCTCGGCCATCGCGCGCCCGCTCTGATCGCCGAGACGCTCGAGCTATGTCCGTTCGGGAAATTCCTCTACTCGTCCGATGGATTCGGCCTGCCGGAGCTGCACTACCTGGGGGCGGTGCTGTTCCGGCGCGGGCTGTCCGACTTTCTCCGGGCGGGGCTGGGCGACGGCGCGTGGACGCAGGACGACGCGGAGCGCATCGCCGGGATGGCCGGGGCCGGCAACGCGCACCGCGTGTACGCGCACGACCGGGCCCACGATTGGGCCACCCACCGGGCCCGGCACGGGGGCTGACCGTGCCGGGCGGGCTCCGTGCCGGGGGGCCGGTGGCGGGGCCTCAGCTGGAGGGCTTGCCGACCCAGACGGTCTTGATGTTGCAGAATTCGCGGATGCCCTGGTAGAACAGCTCGCGCCCGAAACCGGACCGCTTGACACCACCGAACGGCAGCTGCGAGTAGGAGGTCACGTTGCCGTTGACGAACACCATCCCGGCCGCCAGATCCCGGATGAACCGCTCCCGCTCCTGCTCGTCGTTGGTCCAGGCGTTCGCGCCGAGACCGAACTCCGTGAGGTTGCCGAGCTCGATCGCCGCCTCGATGTCGCTGACCCGGTAGAGGGTGGCCACCGGGCCGAAGACCTCCTCGCGGTGCACGCGCATCTCCTCGGTGATGCCCGTCAGCACGGTCGGCGGGTAATAGAAACCGGGCCCCTCGGGGGCCGCTCCCCCGCACAGCACCTTCGCGCCGTTCGCCACCGCGTCCGCGACGAGCTGCTCGACGTCGTCGCGCTGCTGCTCGGTGGCGAGCGGGCCGATGTCGGTGCTGTCCAGCATCGGATCCCCGACCGTCTTGCCCGACATCTGCTCGGTGAACAGGCGCTCGAACTCGTCGTAGACCGCGTCGTGCACGATGAAGCGCTTGGCCGCGATGCAGGACTGGCCGTTGTTGAGGAGACGCGCGAACGCCGCGACCTGGGCGGCCTTCGGCAGATCGGCGGAGGGCATGACGATGAACGGGTCGCTGCCGCCCAGTTCGAGCACGACCTTCTTGATCTCGCTGCCCGCGATGGACGCCACCGACTGCCCGGCGGGGGTTGAACCGGTCAGCGTGGCCGCGACCACGCGGTCGTCGCGCAGGATGGGCTCGACCCGCTTGGAGCCGACGAGCAGGGTCTGGAACGTGCCCGGGGGGAAACCGGCCCGCGCGAACAGGTCCTGCATGAACAGCGCGGTCTGCGGCACGTTCGAGGCGTGCTTGAGCAGCCCGACATTGCCCGCCATCAGGGCGGGGGCGGCGAACCGCATGGCCTGCCAGAGCGGGAAGTTCCAGGGCATGATGGCGAGCACCGGCCCGAGCGGCTGGTACGTGACGTAGGCGCGGGCGGCCCCCACCGCACCGGCGTCGGCCGGCTCGTCGGCCAGGAATTCCTCGGCGTGATCCGCGTAGTACCGGCAGGCGGTGGCGCACTTGGCGACCTCCTGCTTGGCGGCGGCCAGCGTCTTGCCCATCTCGGTCGTCATCATCGCGGCGATCTGTTCCTGCTCGCCGTCGAGGATGTCACCCGCGCGGCGCATCCACTGGGCGCGCTCGCCGAACCCGGTCAGGCGGTAGCTGGCGTGCGCCGCCGTGGCGGCCGCCAGGCACCGCTCGACCTCCGCCTCGCTCATCTCCTCAAACGTCTTCAGCGTTTCCCCGGTCGCGGGGTTGATGGTTGCGATCGCCACGAGATCCTCCCTTGACCGCCGCGGCAGCTTCACCGTGGCCGTTCTAGGCGCCCCTGCCCGGATCGGGACTGGCCCACACATAACTAGCCCACAGGTAACCGGCCCACAGGTAAACGGGCGCGCGCTTCTCAACCCGAGAAGCGCCCTACGGCTCACCATACGCTCCGCCACCGATGGCTCCTGGGCGCCCCGCAGGCAGCCGGCCGACCTGGGCCGCGCTATGGGCGCAGAGCCGGGCAGGGCCCGGTAGGGCCGCGGCCAGGCGGCCCCGGTCCGGCTGAGCAGCAGGACGGCCCCGGAGCTGAACGTTAAGCTGGGCGGCGATGCCGAGCAGCCGGGGGTGCCCATGACCGACGTAACGATCCCGGCTGGCCGGGGCGACTTGCCGGCCTACCTGGCGACGCCACGGGGGCCGGGCCCCTGGCCGGGGGTTGTCGTCATCCACGACGCGCTCGGCATGGGGCAGGACGTGCGCAACCAGGCTGACTGGCTGGCCGCCGACGGCTTCCTGTCGGCCGCGCCGGACCTGTTCTCCTGGGGCCGGCCGATAACGTGCATGCGCAGTGCGTTCGCGGACATGAAACGGCGGCGCGGGCGGATGTTCGACGACGTGGAGGCCGTCCGGAGCTGGCTGGCGGGACAGCCGGGCTGTTCGGGGCGGATCGGCGTGATCGGCTTCTGCCTGGGCGGCGGTTTTGCTCTCCTGCTGGCACCGGACCACGGATTCAGCGCGGCCAGCGTCAACTACGGCACGGTCCCCAAGGACGTCGGCCAGCTGGTGACCCGGGCCTGCCCGGTGGTCGGCAGCTTCGGCGGCCGGGACCTGACGCTGCGCGGCGCCGCGCGGCGGCTGGACGGCGCGCTGACGTCGGCGGGCGTGCCGCACGACGTCAAGGAGTACCCTTCCGCCGGGCACGGGTTCCTCAATGATCATGAGGACGCCGGGGACGCGATTCCGGCCATGGTGAGGCTGACCACGCCGATCATGCGGTTCGGCCCGGACGAGGCGTCGGCCGGGGATGCACGCAGGCGCATCACTGAGTTCTTCGCGGCCCACCTCAGCTGAGGTGCACGGCGCTGGGTGGCGTGGACACCGGCGGCGGCCCCGTAACGGATGAAACCGGGCTGGGGCAGCTAGTCCCGGGGAGTCTTGGCGTAGCCGAACAACGCGCGGCGCTTGATGAGCTCGGCGACTTCCGCGGGGACCATGTCCTCCCAGGAGTCGTCGTACGCGGCGATCCTGCGCAGCACGTCGCGGCTGAAAATAGGCAGGAATTCGGGCCGGTAGTTGTCGAGGCTGACGAAGCTGCCCCGGCCCCACAGGTAGTCGTACAGCGGCTGCAGCTCGGGCCGGACCTTGATGTCGTCCACGGTCTTCAGCTCGTCGTCCGGCGTGGGCTGCACCGGGTAGACGTAGAGCTTGAGGTCGCCGAACGGAACGGATGCGGATATGCCCTCGTGCGGGCGGGTCAGCCGGCCAGCCAGGCGGGGGTGAGCTGGCCCTCGGCGACGATGATGGCGGGGCCGGTCAGCAGGGTGGTCTGCGGGGTGAGCGTGATGGTCAGGTCGCCGCCGGGCACCCGGATGGCCCAGGTGCCGTCCCGTTCGCCGGCGACGCGGGCGGCCGCGACGGCGGCGGCGACCGCGCCGGTCCCGCAGGAGCGGGTCGGGCCGGAGCCGCGCTCGTAGACGGTCATCTGCGCGCTGCGCTCGCCGGTCGGCTGGACGAGTTCGACGTTGGCGCCGCCGGGGAAGAGCACCGGATCGAGTTCGGGCGGCGCGGCCCAGTCGTAACCGTCGACCGGCGCGTCGATCAGGCAGGCGAGGTGCGGGTTGCCGACCGAAACCTGCACGCCTTCGTAGATAAATTTGCCGATCGAAGCCTGCCCGGGGCCGAGTACGGTCGCGGGCCCCATGTCCACGGTGACCTGGCCGTCGGGCTCGATGCGGACCAGGCGCGTGCCGCCCCGGGTCTCGATCGCGAACTCCGGGCCGCCGGCCAGCCCGTGCTCGATGAGGTAGCGGGCGAACACCCGGGCCCCGTTGCCGCACATCTCGGCCACGCTGCCGTCGGCGTTGCGGTAGTCCATGAACCACCGGGCGGCGAGCCGGCTCTCTCCCGCCGGGGCGCCGGCGTCGGCGATGGCGGCCGGGGAGGCCAGCGCGGTCGCGGCGGCCGCGGTCAGCATCTCGCTCACCGGCTCTGCGGCCCGGAACGCGCCGGGACCGCTCTCGATCAGCGCGGCGGCCAGCACCTCGACTTCGACGATACGGAGCACCCCGTCCGCGCCGATGCCCGCGCGGCGGTCGCACAGCCGGCGCACCAGCCCGGGGGTCAGGTCAAGCTCCGCGTCCGGGTCGGACAGGATCACGAAGTCGTTCTCCGTACCGTGCCCCTTCGCGAAATGCATGCCCCGATGCTATCCGGCGTCCCCGCACGGCTTGCCCGCCAGAGAGCGCCGCCGGAGAGCTAGCCGTGATGCGTTCCCCCGGCTCGTACCGTGCTCGCAGTCCTCTGCTGAAGCCCCGTCACGTGGTTTTTAGTCCCCCGCTGCCAGTTCCGGCACCCATCTAATATCAGCATTAACCATCCGGAAGCGGCATAAATCAGGCTTTATTTCTATTGAAAATTTTACCGCCGACAAGCGGGCCGTGCTTGCGGGCAATCCTGCCGGATGTGACCGGTTTTACGGCACGGGCGAACGGCCCGGCCGGACGGGACCTATGCGGGTGACAAGCCTCCCCCTGAATGACAGGCTCAACGAGAGACAGGGGGTGTGCCATGAGTAGTTCCTGTAGTCCCGATGACTGGGTTAGGTTAATGGGCGATGTGGACGCGGCGCCGTCCATCCTTAATACCAAACCATGGTTTTTCGGCTTAGTTTCCGGTAATCGCATCGAACTGCGCCCAAGATGGGAGCGGCACTTAAAGGTCATCGATCCGCGGCATCGCGAGTTGTTCATCAGCTGCGGTGCGGCGCTCTTCAATCTGCGTATGGCGATCCGGGTGACCGGGCATGATCCAGTCGTCTGGCTGCTCCCCGGCCGGACCGGCGCGACGGCGGTGTGCGAGCACTGCGGGAATCGCTGCGGGACGGGCGACCTGCTTGCGTCGGTCGAGGTCGTCCTCCGCCGGGCCCATCCGGGAACCGCCACTGAACAGCGCCTTTACGAGGCCATCCCAGAGCGGCATACGGTTCGTGAGCCGTTCAGCCACGGTCTTCAGATGAACATGCTGATCGAGCTCGAGCGGGTGGCGCGGATGGAGGGAGCTGACGCGAGGCTGCTGCATCGACGGGAGACCGAACGCGTGCTCCGATCGGCTGCCCAGACAGATAAAGAGCTCACGCTCGACTCGTCTTATCTGGCCGAGATAAATAACTGGACCGGCGGTGATCCCGGCTCCGGCCTCGGCGTAGCCGCCGCTAAGTTCGGGCCCAAGCCGAAGGGCCAGCACCATCCACCGGTGCGGGATTTCGGTCCCGGCTCGCCCGATCCACGTGAAGTGAAGAAATTCGAGAAGCACCCACAGCTGATCGCGCTGGAAACGCAGACCGATACGCCATCGGACTGGATACGTGCAGGCCAGGCCCTGCAGCGGCTCCTGCTGACAGCGACGTGCTACGGCGTGGAAACGTCATTCCTCACCCAGCACCTGGAGGCCGGGGATAAGGAAACAGGTACCTGCCAGCCAGCCCATCAATGGTGGCAGTGGCCAAGACCTGCGCAGATGATCATACGCGTGGGCAGCCAATAAGGAACGTTTCAGGACGCTGGCGCCACATGAGATCTTTGGCGTAATAAGGGGCGTCTGCCCCCACGGCGGTCGCACAGCCGGCGCACCAGCCCGGGGGTCAGGGGAGGACCGGCTTGCGCCCGCTGAGGACCTTGGACAGGTAGCTCGGATCGTGGTGGCGTCGTGACCGGCCGGCCCCTGCGGCCCGTTGCGGCCGACCAGATCGAGGGTATCGGCCGTGGCGGGAAGCCGCTGGATGCCGCCCACATCCGGTGCCATCCTGCTGCTCGAAGTTTCACCCGCGACCTTCGACGAGGTGAACGACCTGCTCGTGCACCTGCGGCTGGCCGGCACCTTCGACGACATCACCGCCCTGGTCATCGGCTCGCCGGCCGACTGGGACGCCGGGGACGCTCCGGACGCCAGCACCGACGAGCTGGTCCTGCGCTGCGTCAGAGGCCGGTTCCCGGTCATCACCGGAGTCGCATTCGGCCACCAGCAGCGCAAAATCCAGTTCCCGATCGGCTGCCGGGTGGAGTTCGACCTGCGAAGTGAACACCCGGTCCTTCGGTACCTGGAAGATCTCGTCACGCTCGATCATTGAAGCCGGGCCGTGCTGCAGACCGGAGCGGATCGCCATCGTGGCCAGGCTATCCCGGTCCGGCTGAGGTGGCGCGGCCGGTAGTCGCGCGGACGATGGCCGCCCAGCCGCTGCGGTCAACTGCGTGCTCTTCGCAACGCTCGGCCGGGGCCAGCTTGATGTTTTCCACCGGATTGGGGTTGAGTACACCCATGTCTGAGCAGCCCTCCGCCGTACGTTCCTGGCATGCCGTGGCCGGATCGCAGGACCTGGCGCTGCTGGACGGCCTGCTCGCCGACGATGTGGTGTTCCGGTCACCAGCAGTGTTCGCGCCGCAGCAGGGCAAGGCGCTGACGGCGCGCTATCTGAGCGCCGCGATGGTCGTGCTGGGTCCTTCGCTGCGTTACGTCGGCGAGTGGCACGACGACAGCAGCGCGGTGCTGGAATTTGAGGCCGAACTCGATGGCGTCTACCTCCAGGGCGTCGACATGCTGCGCTGGAACGGCGACGGCAAGCTGGTCAGCTTTACAGTGATGGTGCGGCCGATGCGCGGGTTGCAGAAGCTGATCGAGCTGATGGGCCGCCAGCTGGCCGCCGGCCAGACCTGACCGCATGTGCCGCGCCGTGCGCCTGCTGCCGGGCGGAGGGGCGGCGGGCCGGCGGAAGTGAGGCCCGCACGACGAGTACTGAGCGGAAGGGAATCAGATGGACGCGCAGGAAATGGCCGGCGAACTGAACACCTCCGGCGCCCAGGAGCTGCTGCATTCGGCGGCCCTGGCCCGGCTGGCCTACACCGGGCAAGACGGCTTCCCGAGAGTGATCCCGATGGGGTTCCACTGGAACGGAGAGCAGGTCATCGTGTGCACGGCCCCGATCTCCCCGAAGGTGGCCGCCTTGTCGGCCCGCCCTCAGGTCGCGCTGACGATCGACACTGAAACCACACCGAACAGGGCCCTGCTGATCCGCGGCACGGCAGCGATAGACACCGTCGACGGGATCCCCGACGAGTACCTCAAGGCGTCGGCCAAGACGATGGATCCAGCGCAAATGCAGGAGTTCGAGGCAAACGTCCGGTCGATCTACCAGCAGATGGCGCGCATCGCCATCACCCCGCACTGGGCACGCTTCTACGACTTCGGCACGGGCAGGGTCCCGGCATTCCTGCTCAAACTCGGTAACAACTCCTAACCGCGTCACCCAGCCACAGAGCCTGCGACGGGGGCACTCACCACGCCGAGGGCGCGGCCCAGCAGATCGTCTTCGCCAGCGCCGGCGTCGAGCCAGGTGATCCGGGGGTCGCGGCGGAACCAGGAGTCCTGGCGGCGGGCGAACCGCTTGGTCGCGCGGACGGTTTCCCCGTGGGCCTGCTCCGGCGTCCACTCCCCCGCCAGGTGCCGCAGCATCTGCGCGTAGCCGAGCGCGCGGCTCGCGGTCCTGCCGTCCCGCAGGCCGGCACGCGCCAGGGCGCGGACTTCCCGCTCGAAGCCGGCCGCCCACATCTGCTCGACGCGGACGGCGATCCGCCGGTCGAGTTCGGCGCGGGGCACCCGCACGCCGATCTGCACCGCGGGCCGCGACCGCTCGTACGCCGGGAGGGTCGCGGTGAACGGGCCGCCGGACAGCCCGATGACCTCGAGCGCCCGGACGATCCGGCGGCCGTTGCTGGGCAGGATCGATGCGGCCGCCGCAGGGTCCAGGCCGGCGAGCCGTTCGTGCAGCGCGGCGGGCCCGAGCGCGGCCAGTTCCGCTTCGAGACGCTCCCGCGCGGCGGGGTCGGTGCCGGGGAAGTTCAGGTCACCGAGGGCCCCGCGAATGTAGAGGCCCGATCCGCCGGTCAGGATGGGGACCCGCCCGCGCGCGGCGACGTCCCCGATGACCGCATCGGCCAGGCGCTGGTAGTCGGCCACGTTGGCGGTCTGCCGGACGTCCCAGACGTCCAGCAGGTGGTGCGGCACGCCCCGGCGCTCGTCCGCGGTGAGCTTGGCCGTCCCGATGTCCATTCCCCGGTACAGCTGCATCGAGTCGGCGTTGATGACCTCCCCGCCGAGTTCGAGGGCCAGCCGGACCGCGAGCGCCGACTTCCCCGCCGCGGTCGGGCCCACGACGGCGATGACGCGGCCCGGTGTCCCGTCCATCATCTCAGCCCGCGTGATCGTGACCTGAACACCGCGGACAGCGCGGGAACCGCACGATCATGAGCGGGACAGCGAGGGCATGCCCAGCGCCACCGGCGCCGGGCGGGACGGCGCCCCACCGGCCGGAGAGTCCGCCGCCGGCCGTTCGGCATCTTCGCGGCCCTGGCGGGCCTCCCACGCGTCACCGGCGCGCGTCCGCCGGACCGCGAGCGGCGCTCCGTCGGCGACCAGGTAGTGCGGCGCGGCCCGGGTGATGGTCACCGTGACCATGTCGCCCGGCCGGGGGGCGGTGCCGTCCGGCGTGAAGTGGACCAGGCGGTTGTCGCGGGCGCGGCCGGACATGCGGTGCGTCGCGGCGTCCTTGCGGCCTTCGCCCTCCGCGACCAGAACCTCGGCGCCGGCGCCGACGAGCCGCTGGTTCTCCGCCCAGCTGATGTCGCCGACCAGGGCGACCAGCCGGTCGTAACGCTCCTGGACGACCTCCGGCGGCACCTGCGCGTCCATCGTCGCGGCGGGCGTGCCCCGGCGCGGCGAGTACAGGAACGTGAACGCGCCCGCGAATCGGGCTTCCCGCACGACGTCCAGGGTGCCGGCGAAATCCTGCTCGGTCTCGCCCGGGAAGCCGACGATGATGTCGGTGGTGATCGCGGCGTCCGGGATCGCGGCGCGGACCCGGTCCAGGATCGACAGGTAACGGTCCCGCCGGTAGGCCCGGCGCATCGCCTTCAGCATCGTGTCCGAGCCGGACTGCAGTGGCATGTGCAGGTGCGGCATGACGTTCGGCGTGTCCGCCATCGCCTCGATGACGTCGTCCGTGAAGTCGCGCGGGTGCGGTGAGGTGAACCGGACCCGTTCCAGGCCCTCGATCTCCCCGCAGCGGCGCAGCAGCTTACCGAACGCGCCGGCGTCGCCGAACTCGGCCCCGTAGGAGTTCACGTTCTGGCCCAGCAGCGTCACCTCGATGACGCCCTCGGCGGCCAGCAGGCCGATCTCGGCCAGGATGTCGCCGGGGCGGCGGTCCTTTTCCTTGCCGCGCAGGCTCGGCACGATGCAGAACGTGCAGGTGTTGTTGCAGCCCACCGAGATGGCGACCCACGCGGCGTAGGCCGACTCGCGCCGGGCGGGCAGCACCGAGGGGAACGCCTCCAGGGTCTCGGCGAACTCCGCCTGGGCTTCCTCGCGGGCCCGGGCGCGCTCCAGCAGGGCGGGCAGCGAGCCGAGGTTGTGCGTGCCGAACACGACGTCGACCCAGGGCGCCCGCTGGGTGATGGCGGTGCGCTCCATCTGGGCCAGGCACCCGCCGACCGCGATCTGCATGCCCGGCGTGGCGTTCTTCACCGGGAGCAGATGACCGAGGTTGCCGTACAGCCGGTCGGCGGCGTTCTCCCGGACGGCGCAGGTGTTGAACACGAGCACGTCCGGCGTGGCGTCCCCGGGGGCACGCTGGTAGCCGGCGTCCTCGAGCAGGCCGGCCAGCCGCTCGGAGTCGTGCGCGTTCATCTGGCACCCGTAGGTGCGGATCTCATACGTGCGAGGCGAGGCGTCCATGACCCTAAAAAGGGTACGCGCCCCGGCAGGGCCGGCGGGACGGTGCGGGCTGCGGGTGCGGATCATGGAATGGACGCCGGTTTTCCGCACATGCTGCGGACAGCCGACGCCGATCATGGAGACGGGGCGGGGCGGGGCGGGAGCGGGGGTCAGCGGGCGAACTCCATGGCGCGGGACTCGCGGACCACGGTGATGCGGATCTGGCCCGGGTAGGTCAGCTCCTCCTCCACCTGCTTGGCGATGTCACGCGCGATCACCTGGGCCTGGATGTCGTCGACGCTGTCCGGCTTGACCATGACCCGGATCTCCCGGCCGGCCTGCATCGCGAAGACCTTCTCGACGCCCTCGTGCGCGCTCGCGATCTGCTCGAGCCGCTCCAGCCGGCGGACGTAGGACTCCAGCGATTCGCGGCGAGCCCCGGGACGGCCCCCGCTGATCGCGTCGGCCGCCTGGGTCAGCACCGCCTCCACGGTCCGCGCCTCGACCTCGTTGTGATGCGCCTCGATCGCGTGCACCACGTCGTCGGGCTCGCCGTAGCGGCGGGCGATCTCGGCGCCGATCAGCGCGTGGCTGCCCTCCACCTCGTGGGTCAGCGCCTTGCCGATGTCGTGCAGCACCGTGCACCGCTTGAGCAGGCCCGCGTCCATGCCCAGCTCACTGCCCATCATCCCGGCGATGTGCGCCGATTCGACCAGGTGCTTGAGCACGTTCTGCCCGTACGACGTGCGATACCGCAGCCGCCCGAGCAGCGTCACCAGCTCACTGTGCATGCCGGTGATGCCCAGCTCAACCAGGGCGTCCTCGCCGGACCGCACGCAGAGCTGCTCGATCTCGGCCTTGCCGCGCTCGTAGGCTTCCTCGATACGCTGCGGGTGGATGCGCCCGTCCAGGACCAGCCGCTCCAGGGTGAGCCGGGCGATCTCGCGCCGGACCGGGTCGAAGCAGGAAAGCAGGACCGCCTCGGGCGTGTCGTCGATGATGAGGTTGACGCCGGTGACCGACTCGAAGGCGCGGATGTTCCGGCCCTCGCGGCCGATGATCCGGCCCTTCATCTCGTCGCCGGGCAGGTGCAGGACGGAGACGACGGATTCACTGGTCTGCTCGGTGGCGACACGCTGGATGGCGAGCGAGACGACCTTCCGCGCGCGCTTTTCCCCTTCGGAACGAGCCTGGTGCTCGATGTCCCGGACAAGGAGGACGGCTTCGCGCTTGGCCTGATTCTCGATGACCGAGACGAGTTCCGTCTTGGCCTGGACGGAGGTCAGGCCGGCGACCCGTTCCAGGGTGGCCTTCCGTTCCTCGTCCTGGCGGCCTAGCTCGGCGGCGCGCTGGTCGAGCTCGCGCCGGCGCTCGTCCAGCTCGACGGAACGGTCTTCGAGCCGATGCAGTTCCTTGTCGAGCCGCTGCTCGCGGTCGGCCAGCCGGTTCTCCCGGCGCTCGAGGTCGCTGCGCAGCTCGCGGATCTCGTCCTTGACCGCCCGGACCTCGCCTTCCACCTCGCGGCGGCCCTGGGCGGCTTGTTCGGCGGCCTCCTGGGCACGGCTGACGATCGACGCCGCCCGGGATTCGGCCCGGGCGCGGATCTGCTCGGCCTCCCGGGTCGCCTCTTCCGTGCTGGCCGCGTCCGCCACGCCGGCGGAGCTGGCCACACTGGCGGGAGAGGTGACGGCGGAGGGTTTCGGGGTGCCCGCCGGGGACCGGCGAAATACGATGACGAGCGCGAATACCATTGCGAGCAGCCCGATCACTATGAACGCGAGTGCAATTCCGCCGCTCACAGTCACCCCTTTCCGCGCTCATCAGGTCCCGTTTCCGGGCACTGCACGTGCGATACCAGGGGTCATGCCCTGGCGCGAGGGGTACTGCACGCTGGCGCGCGCGACCATCACCATGGGTCGCTAGCATCGGCCGCTGGCCGCGGCCGGGGCGCTCTATGAAGTTCTATCTATGATCATCCGCGCAGCGCGGAGTAACACCTCGCTGCCGCGAGGTTAAGCGCAGATAACGTTTTGAGCAAGCTACCGGCACCGCAGTAAAAGTACGTGGCGAGCGACCCGGGCGGGCGCCTGGCAACGTTTTTCCCAGGTGAAGTGGGCTTCCGGGTCACCATTCGCCTTCAGAGCTAATGTCCGGATCTGGCTCGGTTAGTTCCCCGGCGATCTCCGCTCCTTCGGCCTCCAGCGCCTCGCGGACGACGCGGTAGGCCAGGGCGGCGCCGTATCCCTTGCGCGCGAGCACGCCCATGAGCTTGCGCACGCGGGCCTCGGGCGGCTGGCCCCGGGTGGCCCCGAGCCGGCCCGCGACGAGCTGGCGCGCGGTGGCCGCTTCCTGGTCGGGGCCAACCTGTTCGACCGCCTCCTGGACGTCCTCGTCGGCCACTCCCCGCCGGCGCAGCTCGGTGGACAGCGCGCGGCGGGAGAGGCCGCGGCCATGGTGCCGCGACTCCACCCAGGCCCGCGCGAAGGCCGGATCGTCGATCAGGCCCGCCTCGGTGAACCGGTCCAGAACGGCCTCGGCGGCCGGGCCCGGGATGTGCCGGCGCTGCAGCGCGTCCGCGAGCTGAGCCCGGGTTCGCGGGGCCAGGGTGAGCAGTCGGAGGCAGATCTGCCGGGCGGCGGCCTCCGGGTCTTCCGGGGCGCCCGGGTCTTCCGGGGCGCCCGGCTCCTTCGGGGCGCCCGGCGCATCCGTATCGCCCGGGAGACCTAGGGCCGTCTCGGCATCGGCGCTCCCGCCGGGACGAGCCCGGAGGGAGCGCCCGGNNNNCCGCACCCGGACCACCTGGCGCCCGGCCCGCGCCCGCAGCGGTCTTGGCTGCCGTCCCCGCCGTGGCCCCGGCCGGAGCGGGGCTGCCCGCCCCGGTACTTGCCGCGGCACCAGGGCCGGGTGTGCCGTTGGCCGCCGCGTTAGGGTCGGCGTCAAGCCGCGGCCCGACGCCGAGCTTCTCCTTGATCTTCTTCTCGATCTCGTTGGCGAGGTCGGGATTGTCCTTGAGGTACGTCCGCGCGTTCTCCTTGCCCTGGCCGAGCTGGTCGCCCTCGTAGGTGTACCAGGCCCCGGCCTTACGGACGATGCCCTGCTCCACGCCGAGGTCGATGAGGCTGCCCTCGCGGCTGATGCCGACGCCGTACAGGATGTCGAACTCCGCCACCTTGAACGGCGGGCTCATCTTGTTCTTGACGACCTTCACCCGCGTCCGGTTGCCGACGGCGTCGGTGCCGTCCTTGAGCGTCTCGATGCGCCGCACGTCCAGCCGGATGGAGGCGTAGAACTTGAGCGCCTTACCGCCGGAGGTGGTCTCGGGACTGCCGAACATCACGCCGACCTTTTCCCGCAGCTGGTTGGTGAAGATCGCGGTGGTCTGGGCGTGGCTCAGCGCACCGGTGATCTTACGGAGGGCCTGGGACATGAGGCGCGCCTGCAGGCCCATGTGGGATTCGCCCATCTCGCCATCCAACTCCGCCTTCGGCACCAGAGCGGCTACCGAGTCCACTACCAGGACGTCAATGGCCCCGGAGCGGACCAGCGCCTCGGTAATCTCGAGGGCCTGCTCGCCGCTATCCGGTTGAGAAACCAACAGGTTGTCGATGTCCACGCCCAGCTTCTTGGCGTAGGCCGGGTCCAGGGCGTGCTCGGCATCGACAAATGCGGCCAGGCCGCCAAGCCGCTGCGCTTCAGCAATGACCTGCAAGGTAATGGTCGTCTTGCCCGAAGATTCCGGCCCAAAGACCTCAGTCACACGGCCGCGGGGAATGCCGCCTACGCCCAGCGCCGCGTCAAAGCTGATGGAGCCGGTGGAGATGACCGCAATGGGCACCAGCGCCTCCTTGGACCCAAGACGCACAATGGAACCTTTGCCAAACTGTTTTTCGATCTGTGCGAGGGCAATTTCTACGGCTTTGGCGCGGTCGTCGGCGATGGCCATTGGGAGGGCTCCTTAAGATGCTCACCTTGCGCGGGTTCCGCTTTCTCCGGAGGAAATAGCGCGGCGGCTTGAATTGGATTTCGTTGGGATTGTAGCAGGGCTAGACAGACATTGATAGGGGAAAATGGCGAAGAAATGGAGAAGATCGACTGCCCGACGCTAAGGTGTTGGAATGCCTTGGGTTAGGGTTGGTTACCAAAGCCGGGGGTCAGACCGTATAGGCGCCGATGCGGGTTTCGCGGCTGGTGAGGGCGTCCGAGGAGCGGTCAAGGGATTCGTATTCAAGGTCATGGGCTTTGCGGAAGGCGCGGAAGTCGTCTTCGCTGGTCCAGCGGTCGATGGTGAGGTAGGTCAAGGGGATATAGGCGTCGCGCAAGAGCTCTGTTCCCAGATAGTCAGGGGACGTTCGGAAGAGCTGGGCCCAGGCGCCCTGGGGTCCGTAGGCGGCCTCAAAGGCGGAAACCTTTTCCTCGGAGATCTCAAATTGCCAAACGACGACGAACATGCGCGGACTCGATTCTTTGTCTCAAGAATATGGTAACGCAGAAGATAGAGATCAGAGATCAGAGATCAGAGATCAGGGATCAGAGATCAGAGATCAGTGATCAGAGATCAGAGATCAGGGATCAGAGATCAGAGATCAGGGATCAGAGATCAGGGAACAGGGAGTAGGGAGTAGGGACCAGGGAGCAGGGATCGGCGGGGCAGCGAGCGATGCAGCGCACTGTGAAACTTTGTAGTGTTATAAGCGTACAAGCTGTGTAGTGCTATAAGCCTACGAAAAGAAGGAAAATGCCGGCCTTCAGGCCTACAAACGGAAGGGCCTCATGCGAAGCTCGAAAAACGTCCTATTCCATGGGTGCAAAAAACCGCAGAGGGTCCGGCTGGAACCGAACATAAAGCGCGTAAAACAGCTCAGAATTGATGGTTTTTGCCCCGTTTTCGATCGTTTTTGCCCCCCCTTTTTGGAGCCATATATACATAGTTCGGGTACAGATTGCCGTTCAGTCCAGGGCTCCGGTTTCCGGGTCGGGGATGCTCCGGAGCGTCATCGAGTCAGTCAATGGAAGGGCGTATGAGGACTCATCCGGCAGGGCCCGGATTTGGTACGACCGAGGGTCATATGGATGAGCGCTTTGGCCTGTTAACCGGCCAATCAGTGC